>DAOTNL010000106.1:0-9196 GCA_035450765.1 Kiritimatiellia bacterium
TCATTCCCGCCGACGCCTCCCGCGTCCACGGCATCACCACCGAACGCGCCCTCGCCGAGGGCGTGCCGCTCGCCGACGTCCTCGACGAAGCCCTGCCGCAGCTCGAAAAGGCGGCCATGGCCGTCGCCCACAATATTTCCTTCGACGAAAAAATCCTGGGCGCCGAATGCCTGCGCCTCGGCCGGCCCCATCCCCTCCTGCAGAAGAAGACCCGCTGCACGATGAAGGAATCCACGAACTTCTGCGCGCTGCCGGGCCGCTACGGCGACTTCAAATACCCCAACCTGACCGAGCTGCACCGCAAGCTGTTCAACAAGGCCTTCGCCGATGCCCACGACGCCCTCGCCGACGTCCGCGCCTGCAAAGCCGCCTTCTACGAACTCCGCCTCCGCGGCGTCATGGCCTGAAGCGGATCCGCAGCGACTTCGCGCGCGGGCCCTCCACCGCGAAGTCGCGGCTCACCCGCCAGCCCGCCAGGGCGGCGATTTCGCCCCCGCATTCGACCACGATGCGGGCCTTGCGCTCCGCCCGCGGCACCTTCAGGTCCGTGAAGACGTCCGAGAGCTTCTTGCTGCCCGTCATCCCCAGCGGCTTCATGCGGTCCCCCGCCCGCCAGCTGCGGAAGATCAAATCGCGGTCGCCCACCGCCGCCGCCGACAGGCACACCTCGTCCGGCCGTCGCGAGAATCCCCGGCCAGGGCGAATTTCGATTGGCGGAACCCCACTCGCTCGCGGAGAGTTGGCCGCTCTTGGACCCCCACCCCCTCGCGGGGTGGGTGAACGAGGTTTGCCGCTTTCGCGGGAGGCGCAAGCCACCCCATTCACCCATGGCGCAAAGCCATGGGGGTCGCGGGCGGGATTTTTACGTAGAACGTAAAAACTTTCGGCGGGTTTTACGTAGAACGTAAAAACTTTGGAGGGATTTTCCACGGCGCGAAAAACCTGCTTTTCCGGCGGCACGCCGGCGGCCCGCAACTGGGCCAGCGCCCGGCGCCGGCGCAAGGCCAGCGGCGCTTTCGCCGTCGGCCGGGTTTTCTTCGCCAGCGCGGCCATGACTTCGTCCTCGGCGGCGGCGATGTCGGCCAGGCGCAGCAGGGCCTCCCGCACGCGCGGATTCAGGCGCTTTTCCAGCAGCGGCAGGACTTCGCGGCGCACGCGGTTGCGCAGCGCGAAATCCGTCGCGTTGCTGGCGTCCTCGCGCCAGGGCTGCTGGCGGCTCTCCAGGAAGGCGACGATCTGCGCGCGCGTCGCGTCGCGCAGCGGCCGGACAAAAGCGACGCCGCCCTGCCGGGTAACGTACGGAATGCCTGCCAGTCCCGTGATCGACGTGCCGCGCGCGATGCGCAGCAGGACCGTCTCGGCCTGGTCGTCGGCCGTGTGGCCCGTCGCGACGTACCGGATTTTTTCGCGCTTCGCCGTCGCGACGAGGAACTCGCGGCGCACGCGCCGCGCGGCCATTTCGAGCGATTCGCCGGTTTTCCGCGCTTCCGCCCGCACGTCGAATTTCCCGAGGAAAAACGGCGCGCCGAGCTTCTTCGCCAGCGCGGCGGCGAACCGCGCGTCGGCATCCGCCGCTTTCCCGCGGAGGCCATGGTGCACGTGCGCGAGGGCGATTTCGCAGCCGAGGGTTTTCAGCGCGAGCGCCAGCGCGGTGGAATCGGCGCCGCCGCTGGCGGCAACCAAAACGCGCTTCCCGCGGAGCTGCGGAAAGCGCGTGGCCACGGTCTGCTGAACCGTCGAAATCACCGGGCGATCATTTCTTCTTCGGCACGAGGCGGTCGATTCCGCCCATGTAGGGGCGGATGGCTTCGGGCAGGACGACGGAGCCGTCGGCCTGCTGGCCGTTTTCGAGGATCGCCACGTAGAGGCGCGACAGGGCCACGCCCGAACCGTTGAGGGTGTGGACGAACTCGGTCTTGCCGTCCGCGTTCTTCCAGCGGATGTTCGCGCGGCGCGCCTGGAAGGCCTCGAAGTTGCTGCAGGAAGAATCCTCGAGCCAGCCGTTGTGGCCGGGGGCCCACAGCTCGACGTCGTAGCACTTGGCGGCGGCGAAGCTCATGTCGCCGGAGCACAGCTGCAGGACGCGGTAGGTCATGCCCAGGGTTTGCAGGACGTCCTCGACGTCGGCGAGCAAGCCCTCCAGCGCGTCGTAGGACGTGCCCGGCGGGACGAACTGGACCAGTTCGACCTTGTCGAACTGGTGCACGCGGATCAAGCCGCGCGTTTCCTTGCCGGCGGACCCCGCCTCGCGGCGGAAGCACGGCGTGTGCGCGACGAACTTCAGCGGCAGCGGCTCGCGGATGATTTCCTCGCGGTAGAGGTTGGTGACGGGCACTTCCGCGGTCGGAATCAGCCACAGGTCGTCGATCTGCGCGTGGTACATGTCGTCGGCCATCTTGGGGAGCTGGCCGGTGCCGGTCATCGTGGCGGTCGTCACGACGTAGGGCGGCGAAATCTCGGTATAGCCGTGCTTGGTCGTGTGCAGATCCAGCATGAACTGGATCAGGGCGCGCTCGAGCCGCGCGCCGGGCCCGGTGAACAGCGGGAAGCCCGCGCCGGACATGCGCGCCGCGCGCTCGAAATCGAACAGGCCGAGCGCCTCGCCCAGCGCGACGTGGTCCTTGGGCTCGAAATCGAAGGTTTTCTTGTGGCCCCACTCGCGCACGACGACGTTGTCCAGGGCGTCGTCGCCGCTGGGCACGCTTTCGTGCGGCAGGTTCGGGATCGCCAGCAGCAGCTTGCGCTGCTCTTCCTCGATCCCGCGCACGGTTTCGTCGAGCGCGGCGATCTTTTCGCCCATCTCGCGGGTTTGGCGCTGGATTTCGGTCGTGTCTTCGCCGGCCTTCTTCAGCGCGCCGATCTTCTTGGAGATTTCGTTGCGCGCGGCCTTGAGCTGGTCGGCTTCGGTGATCGCCGCGCGCCGGCGCTCGTCGAGCTCCAGCACGGCGGAGACGTCCACGGGCGAATGGCGGGTTTTCAGCCCCGCGCGGACGAAGTCGGGGTTGTCGCGGATGAGCTTGATGTCGAGCATGGCGGGCCGCCGGGCTATTCGGCCGCCGGCGCGGCTTCTTCCGCGGCCGCCGCGGCGTCCGCCGCCAGCGGATCGATCGTTTGGAGGCCGGCTTCGCGGGCATAGCGGGTGAAGCGGTCGAGGCAGGGCGGGCAATAGTTGCCGCTCATCTGGTCGAGGTCTTCGACCTTCTCGTAGCCGACCAGCACGCACAGGGGGAACGGACACGGGGCCATCTTCACCAGCATGCTCAAGACGCGCAGGCCCTCCTGCACCGCGCGGCGCTCGACGTGCTCGGCGTCGGCGCCGGCTTCCAGCCGGGCGACGTTCAGCGCGGCGAAGCGCTCGTGGGGCAGGCAGACGCCCTGCGGCTGCTCGTCGGTCGGACGCGCCAGCACGACGATGGCGTAGTCGTTCTCGCCCAGCGTCGCGGCCGCGGCGCGGCCGATGGCCTCCAGGCTCTGGCCCGGTTCCACCGCGAGCGCGGCCGCCGGCCGCACGACGACGCCGGCGTTTTCTTCCAGCCGGACGCGGACGCGTTCGGCCAGCGCCGCATCCACGTCGCCGGCCGTCGCCAGCGCGAAAACCTTTTCGCCGGCCGGGGCGGAAATCCCCGCCGCCAGCAGTCCCAACGCGATCAAAACGAATTTCTTCATGGCGCATCTCCTCCGATGAACGACGATGCTTATAGGCGAAACGGGCGCTTGGCGCAATCCGATTTGGCGCCGCCGGCCCGGCGGGGCCGGGCCCGACGAAAACCCCCGACGGGGTCGTCGGGGGGCTCCAAAAACAAAACCGGTAACCGGCGTCAGCAGTTGGCGCAATAGTCGCAGCGCATCTTGTTGGCCTTGGTCAAGGCCTCGAGCTGGGACTTGCTGCCGTTGTCGAGATCCGCGAAATGGATCACCGTGCGGAAGCCGGCGCCTTCCGGCTGCGAGCTGACGACCACGCCGCAGCATTTGACGCGGGCGGGTTCGCCGCCGTCGGAAAGCGGCCGGATGGCGATGTCGAATTCGTAGAGGCCGAACTCGGGCATGGGCCGCGCCGAGATGAACTTCATGCCGAGGTGGCAGATGTGCAGATCGTCGAGGGGGCCGAGGGGGGAATCTTCGTCGAGGGCCAAGGAAACGCTGTATTCGCCGAAGGAGTATTTGGTTGTCGTCATAGTCTACTATTTATCCGCACGCACAGTCCCCTCGACGGCATCAAACTACCCCACTTTGGACGCCTGTCAAACGGGCCGCGCGATTTTTCGCCTATCCGCCCAGCAGCGCGGCCCGTTTGGCCGCGTAGCGTTTCCGTTCTCCGGCCGCCCAGCGGGCCGCCGCGCGGGCCTGCCCGGCCAGCGCCTTGAAATCCAGCCCCAGCGGGGCGCCCAGATGCCGCTTGGCCGCCAGCGCGGCGTCGGGATCAAATCCAGCCAGTTGGTCGAGATTGGCCTTCACCTGGTGGTAGGCATCGCGGAACGGCATCCCCTGGGCCACCAGTTCCAGCGCGCGGTCGGTGGCGTAAACGTCCGGACCGAAGCCCCGGCGCAGCGCGGCGGCGTCCACCTCCAGCCCCGCGATCAGCGGATTCAAAATCCGCAGCGAGGAAATCGCCAGCTCGAAACCTTCCATGAACGGCGCCTTGGTTTCCTGCAGGTCGCGGTTGTAGCCGGACGGCGCGGCGCGCACGATTTCGGCCACGAGGTTCGCATAAGCCAGCACCTTGGCCGCCTTCGCGCGCAGCAGCTCGGGCACGTCGGGATTGCGCTTCTGCGGCATGATGCTGCTGCCCGTCGTGAATTCCGCCGGCAGGCGGAAGTAGCCGAATTCCGGCATCGAAAACAGAATCAGGTCCTGCGCCAGGCGCGACAGCGTCAGCATCGCCTGCCCCAGGGCGGCGAGAATGACGGATTCCAGCTTGCCGCGGGCCTGGTTGGCGTGGAGCACGTTGTGGACCGGCGCGGCGAATCCGAGCAGGTCGCTGGTCAGGCGGCGGTCGATCGGCAACGGCACGCCGTAGCTGGCGGCCGAGCCCAGCGGGCAGCGGTCGTTCAGCTCGTAGGCCGTGCGCAGCAGCGCCAGGTCGTCCAGCAGGCTTTCGGCCCAGGCCGACGCCCACAGGCCCACGCTCGAGGGCATCGCCGGCTGCATGTGCGTGCGGCCGACCATCGGGACCTTGGCGTGCTTCTTGGCGAAAGCGATCAGCGTGCCGGCCAACGCCGCGGCGGCGTCCGCCGCGTCCAGCAGGCGCGTTTTGGCGTACAGCCGCAGATCCGTCGCGACCTGGTCGTTGCGGCTGCGGCAGGCGTGGACCCGCTTGCCGAGGTCGCCGAGCTTTTCCGTCAGGCGGCGCTCGACGGCCAGATGGACGTCCTGGTCTTCCAGGGAAATCTTGAACTGGCCCGCGGCCGCGGCGGCCACGATGCCGCGCAGTTCGGCGATGACGGCCTTGGCGTCGGCGGGGGTCAGCAGCGCCGGCTTGACCGGCAGGCGGGCGAGCATGGAGACGTGCGCGGCGGTGCCGAAGCAATCGGCTTCCACGAGCGCCAGATCGAGCACGCGGTCTTGCCCGGCCGTGTAGGCGAGCACCTCCGCGTCCACTTCCCCCACCGTCGTCTTGCGGCGCATCCTAGTGCTGGATCCGCTTGATCTTGAAAATGTGCTTGTCGGGCTCCGCGAGGAACTCGGGCGGCAGTTCGATGCGCACGGTCTTGCCCTTGTCGTCGCCGGAAGAGGGCGGCGGGCCGGACGGACGGCTCGGCGGGGCCATCTGGCCCTTGGGCACTTCGATGATGCCGCCGGGGATCTGGAAGGACTTCTGGCAGACCGGACAATCGATGGTCTGGCCCGCCATGTCTTCGGGTCCGTTCAGATTCTGTCCGCAATGGGGGCAATCGAAATTGATGTCAGCCATGGTCCGTCACCTCGCGATTAGTGCCTGGGTCACTGAATTTATCCCGTACCTTATCAGGTCCGGTCCGGCTTGGGAAGTCCCGGAATGGCCCCGTAGTGGATTTTCCAGAGGCAGAGGCCGTGGGCCGGGGCGGTTTCCACCCGGGCGGTGCGCTGCTTGCTGTCGAGCAGGGCGGCCGTTTCGGCCGCCGGCACGGCGCCCGTCCCCACCCGGATCAGGTGCCCGGCCAGGCTGCGCACCATCTTGTAGAGAAAGCCGTCGCCCAGCGCCGAAATCGTGATCAGCGGCCCCTGCTTGCGCACCGCCAGCCGCCAGAGCGTGCGCACCGTGCCGCCGATTTCCCGATGGGGATTCGCCGAAAACGCCGCGAAATCGCGCGTGCCCTCCAGCAGCGCGGCCGCCTGGCGCATCGCGGCCAGATCCAGGGGCAGCCGGACGTGGACGGCCTGGCGGCGGTGCAGCGGGCACGGGACCGGCGCGTTCCAGATGGAAAACCGGTATTCCTTGCCCTTGGCGTCGTAGCGCGCGTGGAAGGTCGGCCGCGTCCGGCGCAGGTCCAGCGCCCGCACGGCGTCCGGCAGCAGGGCGTTCAGGCCGTGCTGCAGGCGGCGGGTCTCCCACGGCAGCTTCAGGTCGAAATGCGCCACCTGCGCCCGGGCATGCACGCCGGTGTCGGTGCGGCCGCAGGAATGCACGCGGATGGTCTCGCCGGTCAATTGCTTCAGCGCCGCTTCCAGCGCGCCCTGCACCGTCGCCTTGTTCGGCTGGGCCTGCCAGCCGTAGAACTCCGTCCCGTCGTAGGCCACGGTCAGGCGGTAGCGCTGGCCGCCCGGCGCCGGCGCCGTCCGGGGCTTGGCGCCCGCGGGAGGAACGGCGCTCATGGCGCGTCGTCCTCCGCCGCGCCGGCCGTCGCGTCCAGATAGCCCTGCAAGATGACCTGCGCGGCCAGCTTGTCCACGACCCCCCGCCGCTTCCCGCGGCTCGTGCCCGCTTCGATCAGCACCGCCTCGGCGATCTTCGTGCTCAGGCGCTCGTCCCACTTCTTCAGGGGAATCGCCGTGCGCTTCGCCAGTTCCGCCAGGAATTCATCCGTGCGGACGACGCGCGCGCCCGCCGTGCCGTTCATGTTGAGCGGATAACCCACCACGATTTCCGCCACCCGTTCCGCTTCCGCCAGGCGCGCGACGGCCGCCGCGGCCTGCTCCGTGCGCGGGCAATCCAGCGTCTCGCGCGGAAAGGCGATCGTCCGCGAATCGTCGCTGATCGCCACGCCCGTCCGGCGCTCCCCGAAATCCACGCCCAGCACTTTCGGCATCGCGGCGCTCCGGCCGGCGGCTAGGCCGGGCAGACCTTCAGCGCGTGCCGCGCCAAAAGGCGGCCGGCTTCGCGGCATTCCGCGAGGCCCGCGGCCGACGGCTTGTAGTTGAGCTTCAGCACCGGGCGCAGCAACTCGACCTTCATGGTTTGCAGATACTGCTCCACCTCTTCCGGACCGCCGCGGCCCCAGCCGTAGCTGCCGAAGGCGAAGCCGACCTTGTGCGCTGGGCGCAGGCCCTTCAGGTAGGTCAGCGCGTCCGCCATCGCCGGCATCAGCGTGCCGTTGAGCGTGGGCGAGCCCGCCGCGAACGCCGCGGCATCGAGGATCTCCGTCGCCAGCTTCGTGCCGGTCGTGGCGCGCACGTGGAACAGCTTGACCTCCACGGCCGGGCCGGCTTCGGCGATCGCGCCCTGGACGATGGCCTCGGCCATCGCCTCGGTGCTCTTCCACATCGTGTCGTACATCACGACCACCTTGCGCACCGGCGCGCAGACGTCCCACCGGTCGTAGGCGTCGAGCATCCGCGCCACGTGCGACCGCCAGACCACGCCATGGCTGGGGCAGATGATCGCCGGCGCCAATTTCCGGACCGCGGCCACGGCCTTCGTCACCGGCATCGTGTACAGCATCAAAATGTTCGCGACGTAGGTCTTGGCCTCCTCGAACAGCTCCGCGTCGTCCACCTCGTCGTCGAAGCGCCCGCTCGTGGCGTAGTGCTGCCCGAAGGCGTCCATGGAAAACAGCAACCGGTCCTGCGGGATCCACGTCGCCATGCTCTCGGGCCAGTGCGTCATCGGCGTTTCGATGAACTCCAGCGTGCGCTGCCCCAGCGGAAGCGAGTCGCCGGTCTTGACGATCCTGAATTTCCAGTCCGCGGTCTCGTAGTAGATCGACAGGATGTCCTTGCACTTCTGGTCGCACACCAGCGTCGCGTTCGGACAGGCCGCCATCACCGCCGGCAGCGAACCCGAGTGGTCCGGTTCCGCGTGGTTGCAGACGACCC
Organism: Kiritimatiellia bacterium; assembly: GCA_035450765.1. GTDB lineage: Bacteria > Verrucomicrobiota > Kiritimatiellia > CAIQIC01 > Lenti-01 > Lenti-01. Next base: position 8,233 of record DAOTNL010000106.1, read on the forward strand.
AGCGGATCTCCGCCAGCGGCACCAGTTCCGCGACGTTCCGCAGCAGGTCCGCCGCATAGGGCGCCTTGACCGTGTCGATCAGCGCGGTTTCCTTGTCCCGCACCAGATACGAATTGTAGGTCGAGCCCCGCTCCGTCACGTATCCGTGGAAATCGCGGACGTTCCAGTCCACGAAACCCACCCAATTCACGCCGGCGACGATTTCCCGATTCATGTGCTCTGCGACTCCTTCAACGTGGCCTTGCAGCTCCGCTGTAGCCGGCCTCGCCGAGGCCGGGGCGGCAATCGATCCGAAACCCCTACGGCGCGGGCGGCTTGGGCATTTCGGCCACGATGGCCTTCGCCTTGTAGCCTTCCAGTTCCTTCACGCGCGCAACGGCGGCGGCCAGGCTCTTGCGCAGTTCGTCGGATTCGGCCGACTTCGCGCCCAGCGCGTCCACCTTGTCCTGGAGATCCTTGCCCAGGTTCTCGATTTCGCTCCGGGCGCCGGCCAGGTCGGACTTGACGGAGTTCAACTCGTTCGTGGCTTTGCCCAAGTCCAGTTCCAGCCGCGCCGCAGTGGCTTTGAGCTGGTCGATTTCGTCGCTCAGGGCCAAGCCGTTCTGCTTCTCGCCGTTCCAGGCCCAGCCCAGCCAGGCCAACGCCAGCACCAGCACGATATCCAGCATGTACTTCATGGTTCCGTTTCCTTTTTTTCCCGCCATTGGAGCCGGCGATCGGATTCGAACCGATGACCTGCTGATTACAAATCAGCTGCTCTGCCAACTGAGCTAAGCCGGCGGTTGGCGATCCGAAGCGTTAACTATGCCCCACCCCGCGTCCGATTTCAACCCCGGGCACAGGGGCCGGGCCGGCGACGGCGGGGCAACAAAAAAGCCCCCGCTTGCGCAGGAGCCTTGGGACCACCGGAAAAGTGGTCGGGGCGACTGGATTTGAACCAGCGACTTCTTGGTCCCGAACCAAG
>DAOTNL010000107.1:0-9134 GCA_035450765.1 Kiritimatiellia bacterium
TCAGGACCCGGTTCAAATAGAGCTGCACGAGGCCGTCGGCGCCCGCTTCCACCGCGCGCGCGGGCCATTCCGATTCCAGCAGGACGCGCATTCCGCCGTCGTCCAGCCGGTACTCCCACAAGGTGCCCTCCGCGCCGTCCCGCTGGCCGTTGACCATCAGCAGCAGCCGGTTCCGCGGCTCGTCGTGGATCATTTTTTGCAGGTGGAATCCGTTCGTCATGGCGTCCAGCGGCGTTTCCGGACTGGCGCGCAGCGTGGAGACGACGATCTGGCTGGCCTTGGTCGCCGGGTCGCAACGCACCAGATAGCCTTCGGTCCCCTCCTGGCCGCAGCCGACGTAGAGCTGCCCGCCCACCGGCAGCACCGCATGGACGTTGTCGCTCGGCAGGCCATCGGCCATGCCGATATGGATCGGCGCCCCGTCCGCCGGATTCAGCGGCACCCCGTACGCGCCGTCGCCGGACGTCGCCAGCCACAAGTGCGTGGCGGAGCACGCGGAATCCTCGATGAAATCGCCCGGACAGCCGGAATGGACATTGTAGAACCGCTCGGCCCAGCAGGTGTGGATCTGGATGGAGCCGAACCGCTCCGCGCGTCCATTGGCGAGATCCACGCGCAGGAGATCGATCTGGGGATCCCGCGTGCGTTGGAAATCCCCGTTGTAGCCCGCGTAGGCATACAAGGTCCGTTCGCCCTCGATGTGCAGCCCCACCAGCCGGTTGCGCCAGTCTTGCGGCGCGGGCGTCTGCCACAGCACCCGCATGTCCGCCGGCGGCGCGCCCGCTGCGTCCGTGGCCGTCGGCGACGGCGCGGCCGGCAGCACCCGCAGCAAATTCCGGAGATCGCGCTGGGACAAGTTGAAGCGGCGATACGACCGGTCGTTTTGCACGGCCTTCAACCGCCACAGGATCGGCCGGCGGTATTTTTCGAAGTCCACCCGCTCGTGTTCCATCATCGTCAGGATCGTTCCCGAAACGTGCCGGTTGTCGAACATCTGCAGCGCGATGCGGTGCAGGTGGGCGTCGGTCCAGTCCTTCGGGTTGGACAGCCCCCGATTGCCCCGATAGGCCGACGCCATCCGCGCGGCCAGATCATACAGCACGGGCACGTCTCCCGGCGGAGTCGCCGGATCGACCGCGCCCGCCAAGGCCAGCTCCAGGATCTGTTCGGACTGGCTTTGGCGAACGGCCGGATCGACGGCTGGGCCACCTCGGCCTTGCAGGCAAACGTCGATGAGCTGCGAAAAATACATCCCTTCCAGCCGAACGGCCAGGCGAGGATGCGCCTGAAAACGGGCGGCAACGCCGCGCATGCCGCGCAGGTAGGCGTCGTCGAACGGTATCCAGCCCCGACTGTCCCAAACGTCCCGGTAGGCCGAAGCGCACAGTCCGTTCAGCGTGACGACGATGCCCGCGTCGTGGGGTTGGGCCAGATCTTCCTCGCGCCGGAACCAGGCGTCCAGCCGGCTATTGAGGATGCCGTAGAATTCCGCCGCGTCCAGGCACAGAACCCGCGCCGACGACGTGCGAAACCGCAGCTGCTCGGAACAATCGTTGGGGTAATAGGCCGGAACGCCGTCGAAACAAATTTGCGGAAAGGCCCGGACCGCCGGCTGGCTGGTTTCATCCGGGTTGACCGTCAAACCCAGGATCCGCAGATAGCGATGCCGCAGCTCCTCAAACTCGCCGCGCAACGGATCCGCAGCCGGGAGGTTGAGCTTGCAGCGGCCCATCGCGAAAATAAAGGGGTCTCGGAGGTCGTCGCCTGCGGCGGAATGCCAAACCCGGTGCGTCTCCTCGACATCCAGCGCCCGCCTCATCAAATCCAAAGATTTTTCAAATTTCCCTTCCCGGGCTTTGTTCTGGGCTTGTTCCACCAAAGCATCCACGTAAGCGGTGACGTCGGGCACGTCGCCGGACGCCAGCGCATAGGCGGCATCGAGGGCTTGGATGGCTTGATCCTTGAGATCCCGGCCCCACAGGATTTTGCCCTGCACCCGGAAGCGCTTGGCTTCTGCCGCCCGGTCGCCTGCGGCTGCATGCGGCGCTGCGTGCAACACTTCGGCCAAGGCCGTTTGCACACGCTCCGCCAGTTCCGCCGCATCCTGCGGCCCCGCCACTTCGGGCTGCGCGATCAAGGTGCCGCCGGCATCCGTGACGCGCGCCAGCACTTTCACTTCGCCATCCGTCGCTCCGCGCCGGAAGTCCAGCTCCACCAGCCGCAGCGACGCCCGCAAGGCCGCGCTCTTGGATTCCACCCCCGGCAGGTTGTTTTCCGAAACGACCACCTCCAGCCGCCGCCGGTCGAGGGTCGCCAGCGCCGGATTCGCCACCAGCCACCGTTCCAGCAAATAGGCCACCGTCTCGCAGAACGTGTCCAAGTTGCGCGGGAACTCCGCGTTGCGCGCTCCCAGCACGCAGACCGTGCCCAGCGCTCCCGCCCGGCCCCGCTTCTCCAGCGCCGCCGCCACCCCGCGCGCCATTTCGCCGGCCACGCCCTCAACGTCCGCTTGATCCAGCCCCTCGTTCCAGTACGACACGCCCGTCGCCGTATCCAGCACCGCGAAGCCGCCCGCCTCCTTGCCGTCCGGCGTCGTTTCCAGCACCCCGACCACGTCCGCCCGCAGCAGCCGGCCCGCCGCGACGCCCGAGGCGTCCTGCTGCAGCGCCAGCGCCTGCTCGCCGAGCACCTGCCGGATCGCCTGCCGCTCGACCAGCTCGATCCCGCCCCGCGCCGTCAGTTCCGCCGTCGCCACGTCGAGGTACTTCTCCGAATCCGCGTTCAGCGCCGTCGCCAGCAACGCCACCCGCGGAAGAACCGGCGCTTGCGCGGCACCCAATGTTGCCAGTAGGGCCACGCCGGCGAACCCAGCCCAAAACGCCCATGATCTGCTCGTCGCCATTGCGTTGTCTCCGCCTTTACTCGCTTATTCTCACCGCGAAAATCCGGTTGCCGTTGCCCGCCAGCAGAACCCGACTTTGCGGCAACCACTTCAGCCAACCCCATTGAAAAAGATTCTGGCCCGGCTCGAATCCCTCGATGACTTGCGCCGCGCCGGTCGTCAACGAAGTCCGCCGCAAGATCGCTTGTCCTTTCCCGTCCACCGTGATGCCCGCGAAATGAAAAAGCCAGCCATCCGCGACCACCGCCGCGTCGTGAAACATGTCGGCGATCACCCGCGTGGTGGACAGCACCGGCAGGTAGTAGCCCGCCTGCTTGTTCTTGGTCGCGAACGCCAGACGGGCGAAATCCCGCGCCGGATCGAACTCGATCCCGCCATACCAGCCGCCTTTCTCGCGGATTGGCCGCCATTCGTTGCGGCAATAGGGATAAATCCACAGCTTGCCATCGGCGGCCGTCTCCACGAATCGCGCCGGCCTCTCGATGGACAGGATTTGACGGAATTTTTCCGTGTCCAGGCGGTATTCCCACAATCCGGTCGCCGGCTGCAGATCGCCGTTGTTGAGCACCAACAACAACCGGTTCCGGAACGCATCCGGCACGATCTTGGTGATTCGGAATCCGCCTTTCAGCGAATCCAGCGGGGTTTCGGGACTCGCCCGCATCGTCGAGGCCAGCACCTGGCAGCTCCGGCGAACCAGGTCGTAGACGACCAAATAGCCTTCGGTCTCGTATTGGCCGCAGCCCAGATACAACCGGTCGCCGACGGCCGCCGCCGAGTGGATCACATCGCTGGGCAATCCGTCGGCCGTGCCGATGCGGACCGGTTCGCCGCCGCCAGACAGCGGCACTCCGAATACGCCATCCCCGGACGTCGCCAGCCACACGTGCGTATCGGAGAACGTCGTATCCACGACGTACAAGCCTTGGCAACCGCGCGCGGAAATGGCATTCGGATATTGGTTGGCCCAGCAGGTCCGAGGTTGGATGGCCCCGATCTTTTCCATGCGGCCATCGGCCAAATCGATGCGCAGGACATCCAGCAGGGATCCTTTGTTGGGCGCCTGGTCGGGTTGCCAGCCTGCAAAGGCATAGAGAAATTTCTCGTCATGGGCCTGCAGCCCCACCAACCGGTTCCGCCAATTCGCCGGTTGCGGCGTCGCCCACAGGATGCGCGCCGGACATCCGGCCACCGCGGCTGGAGCGTCGGCCGGCAAGGCTTTCAACATGTCGTCGATCTCGCTGCGCGGAATGTTGATCCGCGTGAAGGAGCGGTCGTCCCGCGCCGCTTGCAAGCGCCGCAAGACCGGCAAACGGTGCCGGGTGAAATCCGCATCCTGAGACCACAGGAGCGTTCTGAGGATCGCGCCGGACACCAAGCGGTGATCGAACATCGCTTGCGCAATGCGCTGCAGATCCTCATAGCAGCCATACGAATCCGCCACCGCGGCGGTTCTTGGCCGCTCGCGGTAGAAATCCTGGAGCTTCGCCGCCCGTGCGGCCATTTCCAACACGTAGCCGACGTCTCCCGGCGGCACGGCGCCCGGTTGTTCAAGGGCTGCCAGCGCATCGGCGATCATTTTCGAAGCGACCGTCTTGACCGCTTCGTCCGGCAGCTCGCGGTCATCCCGCGCCGCCACTTCCCGGTCGATCAACACATCGAAGTATCTCCCCTCCAATTGCACCACGAGGCGCGGATGCGACCGGAACCGCGCGGACACGGAACGCACCCCCCGCACGTAGGCCTCGTCGAAGGGAGGAAACCCGAGATCATCCCAAACGTGCCGGTACACTCTTCCGCACAGGGCGTACAAGGTGGCAATGACGCCGGCATCGTGCGGGCGGGCAAAATCCGCTTCGCGTTCCAACCATCCCGCCAGGCGGCCGTCCAGCAGCCGGAAAAATTCCTCGGCGGTCGGGCTGAGCGACAACGCGGCATCGACGGGAAACCGCAGCTCTTCGGAAAAATCCACTGGATACAGTGCGATAACTCCGCCCACGTAGTTCTGGCCGGACGGTCCGGACTTCAAACCCGAAGGCTCGCCGGAAATCCCCGTCAGCCCCATTTCCGCCAAATAGCGCAAGCGCAGGGTCTCGATCTCTCCCTGCACCGGATCGGCGGGCGGGGCGTTGCGCTTGCATTTGTTCAACATTTTCAAGAAGTCGTCGCCGCCATGCTCGCCCATGTGGGCATGGCGCACCTGCCAGCGGTCTTCGATGTCCAGCGCGGCCCGTCCAAGCTCCAGGGCCTGCGCAAACATCCCTTTGTCGGCGAGGGAATAGGCGTAATCCATCACTTGCGAGACGTATTCTTCCAGTTGCTTGGGAGTTCCCGGATCCAGCGCGTAGGCCGCATGGAAGGCTTGAATGGACTGATCCACAAGTCCCCGATCACGAAGAATTTTGCCCTGCGTCCGGAATCGGTTGGCCTCTTGTGCGCGGTTGCCGACCGCTGCCGGCGGCGCTGCGTGCAACACTTCGGCCAAGGCCGTTTGCACCCGCTCCGCCAGTTCCGCCGCATCCTGCGGCCCCGCCACTTCGGGCTGCGCGATCAAGGCGCCGCCGGCATCCGTGACGCGCGCCAGCACCTTGATTTCGCCGTCCGCCGCCCCACGGCGGAAGTCCAGCTCCACCAGCCGCAGCGAAGCCCGCAAGGCCGCGCTCTTGGATTCCACTCCCGGCAGGTTGTTTTCCGCAACGACCGTTTCCAGCCGCCGCCGGTCGAGCGTCGCCAGCGCAGGATTCGCCACCAGCCGGCGCTCGAGCAGATACGCCGTCGTCTCGCAGAACACGTCCATGTTGCGCGGGAATTCCGCGTTGCGCGCCCCCAGCACGCAAACCGTGCCCAGCGCTCCCGCCCGGCCCCGCTTCTCCAACGCCGCCGCCACCCCGCGCGCCATTTCGCCGGCCACGCCCTCGATGTCCGTTTGATCCAGCCCCTCGCTCCAGTACGACACGCCCGTCGCGGTGTCCAGCACCGCGAAGCCGCCCGCCTCCTTGCCGTCCGGCGTCGTTTCCAGCACGCCGACCACGTCCGCCCGCAGCAACCGGCCCGCCGCGACGCCCGAGGCGTCCTGCTGCAGCGCCAGCGCCTGCTCGCCCAGCACCTGCCGGATCGCCTGCCGCTCCACCAGTTCGAGGCCTCCGCGCGCCGTCAGCTCCGCCGTCGCCACGTCCAGGAACTTCTCCGAATCCGCGTTCAACGTCGTCGCCAGCAACGCCACCCGCGGCGGTACCGGCTCCTGCGCGAACAGGCTCGCGGCCAGCCCGGCGATCAGCGCACCCAGCATGAACCTCGACTTGCTCATTGAATCTCCTGCGATGCGTTTTCTTCCGTCAGCAACCAAAGCTGAAACCGATCCGCCAGCAACGTTTTCCCCGGTCCCGCCGGAACCATGCCGACGTCGGGCGCAGGCGTCGCAACGGTGCCGTCCGACAACGGATAGGACGGCAACGCCTCCCATTCGTAGGTCTCCATGGAAAGCCGTCCCCACGGCCGCGCCGTCCACAACCACTCGCCGCGCGCCAAGAACGGCGGCGAAACCGCCGCGGTTCTCCGTTCGATCGAAACCACATCCGGCCCGGGCCGATCCAGTCCCAAGGCCCGGATCAACTGCTTTTCGAAAACGCGCGTTGCCCCCTTGGGCCCCGCACTCATCCAGTCCAAGACGTCGGTTGCCAAATCGTACTTCAGCACCACCCCCCAGATGTCGGCATAGACGAAGGCGGCGTCGGCCACCTTCTCGCACCACCGGAGGTCTTGGGCGCGATGGCGGTAAACCACCCGTTGCTTGAATTCGCCGGTGTCCGTCCGGTATTCCCAGATCCCGCTCGCTTCGGACACCGCCATCCCGAGCTGTCCCTCCGGGTCCGTAACCGACACCTCGAACACCAGGCGATGGCGGGGCGGGTCCGGCAACAGGGCCGAAATGCGCGCCGGCGGACCATCGTCGAAAGGCGATTTCTTGTCCTTGCGGGAACTCGCCACGAGAATTTCGCCCGTTCCGGCATCCAGGTCGCAGGCCACGAGATAGCCATCGTCGGTGCCGACGTACAGCTGCCGCCCCAGCGCGGCGACCGCCAGGGGACGGGTCACCGGCAGCGACGTGGTTTCGTGCAGACAAACGACGTCGGGAGCGGTCCGGCCGAACAGGAACACCCCCTCGTCCTTGACCGCCACGGCCACGCGGCGGTCGGCCAGACACGCATCCACGATCCCCGCGACGCGCGGCGCGACGGGCGAATCGCGATGCGGCCCCGCCAGCGGCGTCGTTCCCAATTCGACGGTGGGCCGGGAATCCGCAAACCACTTCTGCAGGGCCAGGCGGCTTGGATCCGCGTAAGCCGACAGCACGTAGGCGCCGTCTTCGTCCGCCACGAGCGCGGAATGGCCCCGGAAACGCCCCGGCAGCTTCGGAACGTCGATCCGCTCAAGCCGCTGCCCCGGCGCGGCGGCGACCGCCGTGCTGCCGGGCGCCAGCCGTTCGCGCACCCAATCGCGGAAATCCTTGAGTTCCCGGAGTTCTTCGGGCGTGAATCCGCCCGGCGGAGCCGCACAGGCCGCGTCCATGGCCGCCGCCAGCTCGCGCAAGCCTCGTGCCGCGAATTCCGGCGAAGCAAGCGATCTGGGATTCAGCAGCGGATTGCGCAATGCCGCGATCACGTCGCCGCGCACGTCGCCGACCTTCAGCATGGTTTGGAACAGGGCCAGCGTTTCCACGAATTGCTGCTGGCTTCTGTGATAACGCAACGTCGACCAAGCCCCGGGCTGCCGCCCGCTTCTGCGGATGGCGAGCTGCGCCACCTCGTAGAGTTGGTCCCGGGAGATTCCGTCCGCGCCATCCGGCAGCAACAGCTGCGCGTGGAGGTCCGCCAGGAATTTCCGGCTGGCCTCGTCTTCGGCCCAACGGCCGGCCGCGTCCGCGCGGGCCGCATCCACGATCCGGCCGCAGCGGCCATGCCAGCGCAGCAGCGGGCGGTCCTGGCCCGCGAGAAAATCCCACAAATCCGCGCGGATCGGATAAACGCCCGCCGGCAGCGGATTCTTTTCGGAATCTCCGGCGGCCACCAGCCATCCCAGCAGCGCGCCGGGAATGTGCGCGGGATCATGGACCCAGCATTCCCGGCTCCAGCGCCGCACCTGGTCGGCCAGAATCCGCCAAGCCGATTCCGGATCCGGAAAGTACGGGGAATAGTTGTTCACGAACAGCAGCAAATCCCATCCGGAAGGCGCCGCCGACGCGGACGGCGAGAACGGAGACTGGCCCAGCCAATCCCGGCAGAATTCGGCATAGGCGACGGACTCCTCCTCGTCGAACGGGGTGTCTTCCCGGCTTTTCACGACGGCCTTGCCGAATCCCCGAAAGAATTCGGCGTTGTCGGCGTTCAACTGGGTGAATTGCTTGTGCTGTTCCGAATCGGAAATCGACGCGTTGCCGGACGGTTGCGGAACAAGCGCCACTCCGCGCGCGGCATAGGCCAGCGCCTCGGCCCTGGCCCCCGCCAAATCGGCGGTGGCCGCGGCGAACAGGGAGTTGACCAGCAGCGCGTTCATCAGCGGATTTCCAGGATCCAGCGCGAAGGCGGCTTCCGCAGCGGCCAGAGCCAGGTCCGGACGTCCATGTGCCTTCCAGAACCGCGCCATCCGGAAAAATCGAGCGGCTTCAAGAACGGGATTGGCCGGCGCAGCGGCCACGCCCTTCTTCATTGCGCGCAGGATTTCCGCGGCCAATTGATCCGCCAGCGCAGGCAACGCCGGGGCTTCCGCATGCACGCGCCCCCATTCCGCACCTTTCGGATCCGACAGGAAAGCCGTGGCCCGAAGCCCGGTCTCCGATCCGGCCTGGCCGAGGTCCACTTCCAGGAGAACCGGCGCGGAAAGCAACCGCTCCTCGGGCCGGCTCATCGTGAGTTCATGGTCGCGGTTCAGGCTCTCGAGCCGCTTGCGCTCCACCACCACGACGTCGGGCGAGCCCAGCAGCCGCCGTTCCAGCAGGCCGCCGAGCGCCTCGCATTCGCGGGTGCGGTTTTTCGGCAGGTCCACGTTGCGCACGCCCATCAGGGCGATGGCCGCGGCCTGCCCCGCCGGCGCTTGCCATTTCGCCAGCGCCGCATCTACGGCCACCGCCAACGCCTGCGCCAACGCATCGGGCTCGGCCCCGACGATCGCCTGGTCCAGCAGGCGGATGCCCTGGGCCGTCTCGAACGCCGCGACCCCGAGCGCCTCTTCGCCG
>DAOTNL010000108.1:0-9031 GCA_035450765.1 Kiritimatiellia bacterium
CTGGCGGGCAACCTGCTGCTGGGCGCCTACACGGGCCTGCTGGCGCACGTCGCGGCCCGCACGGGCCTGTCCACGCATCTGCTCGCGCGCCGGGCGTTCGGCCAACGAGGCGCGGCGCTGCCTTCGCTGCTGCTGGGCGTGACGCAAGTGGGCTGGTTCGGCGTGGGCGTCGCCATGTTCGCCTTGCCCGTCGCGCAGATGTTCCCGGGCGTGCCGCGGCTCGCGCTCATCGCGGTCTCCGGCGCCTGCATGACCCTGACGGCCTACTACGGCATCAAATCCCTCACGATCCTCTCGATCGTGGCCGTGCCGGCCATCGCGCTGCTCGGGTCGGCTTCGATGGCCAAGGCTTTCCACGACTTCGGCGGTCTCTCCGCCTGGTTCGCGATGGAACCGGCCGGGTCCCTGTCCCTGCCGGCGGCCATCGGCATCTGCGTGGGCTCGTTCATCTCCGGCGGCACCCTCACGCCCGACTTCACCCGCTACGCGCGCACCTCGCGCATCTCCGTTACCGCCACGGTGATCGCCTTCCTGTTGGGCAATTCGCTGATGTTCCTGTTCGGCGCGGTGGCCTCGGCCTTCTACCAGACCAACGACATCTCCCTCGCGCTGAAGGCGCAGGGTCTGATCGCCGTCTCGGTGCTGGTGCTCGGCCTGAACATCTGGACGACGAACGACAACGCGCTCTACGCCGCCAGCCTCGGCTTCGCCACGCTGACGCGCGTGCGCAAGCGGAGATTCGTGCTGATCAACGGCTTTCTCGGCACGGTCTTCGCCACGGCCGCCTACAACCATTTCGTGCCGTGGCTGAACTTGCTCAACCTGATGCTGCCCTCCATCGGCGCGATCCTGATCCTGGACTATTTCGTCGTGCGCCGCCGCGCGCCGGACGCGGAGCCCGAACCCGGCATCCGCTGGGCGGCCGTCGCCGCCTGGGCCGCCGGTTTCTGCGCGGCGAAATTCCTGCCGGGCATTCCGCCCCTCAACACGGTGCTCGCCGCTTCGGCCGCCTATCTCCTCCTCGCCCGCCGGCCGCGCCCGGCATAAGGAATCCGCCCATGCCCCAAACCAGCCAGCGCGTCGGTCGCTTCACGGAATCGGTCATCCGCCGCATGACGCGGGTGGCCATGGAATGCGGGGCCGTAAACCTCTCGCAGGGCTTCCCGGATTTCGATCCGCCGGAAGAACTGCGCGTCGCCCTCGAGAAAACCGCCCACGCCGGCCCTCACCAGTACGCCGTCACCTGGGGCGCCCCCGGCTTCCGGCGCGCCCTCGCCCGCAAGCAGGCGCATTTCACCGGGCTGCCCATCGATCCGGACCAGAATCTCGTCGTCACCTGCGGCAGCACGGAAGCGATGATGGCCGCCATGATGACCGCCTGCAACCCGGGCGACAAGGTGGTCGTGTTCTCGCCCTTCTACGAAAACTACGTGGCCGACACGATCCTCTCCGGCGCCGAGCCGATCTACGTCCCCCTGCGCCCGCCCGATTTCGCGTTCGATCCCGCCGAGCTGCGCCACGCCTTCGAGCAGCGGCCCAAGGCCCTCATCCTGTGCAACCCGTCGAACCCCACCGGCAAGGTCTTCACCCGCGCCGAGCTGCTGCAGATCGCGGCCCTGGCGGAGGAATTCGACGCCTACGTCATCACCGACGAAGTCTACGAGCACATCGTCTACGCCCCGCATCGGCACGTCTATTTCTCGGCGCTGCCCGGCATGTTCGAGCGGACCGTCTCGTGCAGCTCGCTCTCGAAGACCTATTCCATCACGGGCTGGCGGCTGGGCTACGTCGTCGCCCCGCCGGCCTTCATCGACGGCGCGCGCAAGGTGCACGACTTCCTGACCGTCGGCGCCGCCGCGCCCTTGCAGGAGGCCGCCATCGCCGGTCTGGAAATGCCGGACGCCTACTACGTCCATCTGGCGGAAATCTACGCGGCCAAGCGCGACCTCTTCCTCGGCGGCCTGCGCGCCGCCGGGCTGACCTTCACCGAGCCCGAAGGCGCCTACTACGTCATGGTCGACGTGTCCGAATTCGGCGCGCCGGACGACGTGGCGTTCTGCGAATGGCTCGCGCGCGACGTCGGCGTGGCCGCCGTGCCCGGGTCCAGCTTCTTCCGCGAACCGGTGAACCACCTGATCCGGTTCCACTTCGCCAAGCGGGAAGAAACCCTGCGCGAAGCGATCGCCCGCCTGGCCAAGTTGCGGGACAAGGCCGCCGCGCGCCGCTAAGGTGGCGGCGGGGAGAACGGCGCGACGACGCGGTAGTGCTTGGCCGTTTCCGCCGCGTTGGTGTCGACTTGCATCAGGGGATCACCCGTCACCCACGCGCCCCACGGCGTCCACGGCGGACTGGACGTGCTGGGCAAGTCGAGGATGTATTGCGTCTCGTAGATCGCGTTGGTGTCGCCGACCCACCAGATCGTCGCTTGGTTCGTGGCGGCATAGACGATATTGGTGATCTCGAAGTTGTTGGTATCGGGCCCTTGCTGGTAGATGGTGAAGACGTGGTCTTCGACTTCACCGTCGGAGGCATACCCGGTATAGGAGAGGCCCGTCAGGCTGGAGAAACGGAACCGGCCGACGACCGGTCCCACCCAAGCCTGGGCGGGAATGCCGAACACGAGCGCCGAGAATCCCGCCGGCATGGCGCGGTCGGCGGCGATTTGCTCTCCGGCGTCGGCCCAGCTCCCGTTGCCGTCGAAGTCCAGCCAGGCGTTCAGAAAGCCGCCGGCCGTGGAGCAGTTCACGACCAGCGCCGCGCTGGCGTCGCCCCGCACCAGCGGCGCGCCGGAGGGAACGACCACGCCGTCCTCGTCGTCCACGCCGGAGGCATCGTCGCCATCGACCGCGGCGGTCGGCTGGCCGTCGGGATCGAGATCGGGCGCCGTCGCGCCCAAATAGTAGATCGGCGCGGCCGGGATCAGATGCCGCGCGCCGTCGTTGGCGAGCAACGTGGGATAGGCCGGATCCGGCGCGTCGCCGAAATCCAGCACCTGCAGCCGCACTTCGTAGTCCTCCACTTCCCCATCGGATTCCGCCCCGGCGTACGAGGGCGCCGCCGGCGGATAGGTCGTGAAGCGCCAGCGGGATTGCGGACCGCCGGAAACGAACGCCGGCGGCAGCGGCGCGGACAGCAGCACCGGATTGGGCCCCGGCGCCAACGGATAATTCACGAATACCTGCTCGCCGGGATCGCTCCACGTGCCGTTGCCGTTCCAGTCGATCCAGGCATTCAGGAAGCCAGGCACGGAAGCGACGACCGACACGGGCACGGTTGCGCCCGCCACCAGGACGGACGGCAATCCCACGCCGTCCTCGTCGTCGAGCCCGGCCGGCGGATTGTTGTCGTCGCCCGTGGCGGTGCCGTCGGGCTGGCCGTCCGCCTCGGCGTCGATGGCGGCGCCGAGGAAGACGCCCGGCACGATGACGTGCCGCGCGCCGTTGTTGGCCAGCAGGGTCGGATAGATGGACGCAAAGGGACTGTCGTCGGCATCGCCGAAGTCCAGCGCTTCTTCTGCGGCCGGCTGGATGGCCAAGGCGTAATCCTCCACCTCGCCGTTGGCCACCAGGCCGGTAAAGGTCATGGCCACCGGCAACGTGGTGTAGCGGAAACGGGCAAACGTGGAAACGGAATTGGAACTGGTCGGCACGTTGACGACCATCACGTTGGTCCCCGCGACGACCGGCATGCCCGCGAGGACGTTTTCGCCGAAATCGCCCCAGCTGCCGTTGGCGTCGAAATCCACCCAGGCCGACACGATGCCCGAGACCGACGCCACGACCTGCACGGTGGCCACCTGGCCGGCCACCCAGCCGTTCAGGAACGTCACGCCGTCCTCGTCTTTCAGGTTGGCCAGATCGTCGCCCGTGGCCGTGGCGTCGGGTTGGCCATCCGCCTCCGCGTCGATCACCGCGCCCAGATAGATGCCCGGCACCACGACGTGCCGTGCGCCGTCGTTGGCCAACAGGGTCGGATACGGCTGGTCTGGCGCGTCGCCGAAGTCCAGCACCTCCGGCTCCTCTTCGAAACGGTTGTGGAACACGGAAACGTCGCTCAGGCGCGCGGGCGGTTCTTCCTGCTGGAGGGTGTCCAGCGCCAGCGTTTCGATCCAGGTGCTGATTTTCAGCGACAAGGTGCGGTTCAGCAGAACGTCGTTGGTCAGCGCGAACGACTGCACGATCGGCAGGTAGCGGGCATCGAGCGGCGGCAGGCCGCCGCCGGAAACCGTGAAGGACAATTTGCGCGTGGCGGATTGGCCGACGGGGATCGTGCCGAATTCCCAGGCGGGCACGAAGTAGTTGCCGGAGGGTTTGTGTCCGGGATCCGGATCGGCCGGATTCCAGCAATACCAGGCCCAGAGGTCTTCGTTCGCGGCTTCGACGTAGGGTTGGCGGTCCACGTACGGCCCCGAGAAAACGGGCGGCAGCGCGTTGGTATCCGCCACGGCGAATTCAGCGACGAGCCGGGCGTCCACCAGCGGCCCGACGTAGGGCAGCTCCTGGTAGTTCAGCGATTCCCCGTGGCGGTTGCTGCCGGCGCTCCATTCCGCGCCGAGCGCCGCATCGTTATGGATGGTGGCGAGGATGCTGAAGGCCAGGATCGGCGAGCCGGGGCCGAACTGGTAGACGATGGAATCGACGTAGCCGGTGATGGCGTTGGCGCCGGCCAATCCGCCCAGCACATCGTCGTAGAACTCGTTCGTCCGAACGCTCTCGATTCCGCCGCCGTCGATGAACCACTGCCCTTGGGCGGCGGTGGAATCGACCGGCGGCCCCGTCATCAGCGTCGGCAACTGCACCGGCGGCTTGGTCACCGGCAGCGAAGGTCCTGCCTCGGACGGGCTCGCGCCCCACAGCATCACCCCCAGCCCGCACCCCAACACCGCCCGCATCGTTTTCATGCGCCCGCTCCCTTCGGAGAGAATCCGCGCCGGTTATCTCTCTCCATCCACAAGCGAACTTCCGCGGACGGGCGGGGTCAACCCGTTCCGCATGAAAATTGCGTTACCCCCCTGAGGCGATTAACGTTCCCGATACAATACCTGCATCCGCACGTTGGTATAGGCGGCCAGGAACTGGGCCATCACGTGCCGGCAACTGGCGCAGGGATACAGGTCGGTATACAGCCGCACCCGGCCCGCCGCGGCCGGATCGGGCAAGTGCGCGGCCAGATCCTCGATGATCTTGCATTCGGTGTCCATGTACCGCGGCCAGCAGTCGTCCCCCTCGATTTCGTCGGCGTGGTTCACGCACAGGACTTCGAACCGACCTTTCTTGCACCGCGGCGAGATGTCCGGGATTTCCGCGGCGGCCTCGGCGGACAGGCCGCCCAAGCCGTTGATGCCGCTGTGGGCGTAATACTCCGTCTTGTCGAGCCCTTCGATTTTCGCCACCGCCCAGGCGAAATTGTTCCGCCGCCGGTTCTTCTCCGGCAACCGCGCGCGCACGGCTTCGATGCGCGCCAAGGCCGCGTCGTCGCGGCCCGGCTCGATCAGCCGGATCTCGGGATGCCGTTCCGGCGAGGCCGGCGGCGGAGCCGCCCGGGCAGCGACGGCTAGCCAGCCCAGCGCCAAAGCGCATACCAAGAACGTGGTCAGCCGTCGAAGCAGGTGTAGCATGGAACTCTCCGGTTTCAATGTTTGACCACGATGGCGGTCATGTCGTCTTGCCGCGGGCTGTGGGGATCGCTGAAACGCTGGGCGGCGTCGAGCAGGGACCGGATGATCTCCGCGGCGGGTTGGCCGTGCTCGCGCCGCAGCAGTTCCAGCACGCGCGCTTCGCCGAACTCCTCGGCGTCCTTCGCATGGGCTTCGAGGATGCCGTCGGTCAGCAGCAGGATCCATTCCCCCGGCGCCAGCACGAGCCGGCCCGGCACCAGGCGCTCTTCGGCGCGGTCGATGCCGACCGCCGCGGCGTTCGGTTCCAAATGGGTCCGGACGGCACCGTCCGGCCCCAGCACGTAGCCCGGCGGATGCCCGGCATTGACGTACCGCCAAACACCCGTCGCGGGATCGAGTTCGGCGAACAGCAGCGTGATGAAACGTTCGTCGCCGAGATCTTCGATCAGCAAATGCCGGCACTGCGCCAGGATGTCCTCGAAATTCAAGCCCGACGACGCCAACGCGCGCAGGTAGGCGCGGACGTCGGCCATGAGCATCGCGGGGCCCAGCCCGTGGCCGGTGACGTCCCCCACCACGACCAGCAACCGCCCCGCCGGCGTCGGAATGAAATCGAAGTAGTCGCCGCCGGTGGCGGCGGCCGGCCGCGAGGCGCCGGCGATGTCGTAGCCGGCCAGCGCCGGCGGCCCGGCGGGAAACAGCTGCTGCTGGACTTCGCGCGCGATGCGGAATTCCTCCTCCTGCGCCAGCAGCGCGCGCTCGGCTTCGCGATGGGCACGGCGTTCCTCCGCCTCGGCCAGTTCCCGCGCCACGGCCGCTACCAGCCGCGCCAGGTTGCCTTTCATCAGATAGTCCTGCGCGCCCGCGCGCATCGCGGCCACGGCCGCTTCCTCCCCGATCACCCCGGATACGATGATGAACGGCACGTCGAGCGCGGACGACCGCACGATTTCCAGCGCCTCCGTGGAACTGAAACGGGGCATGTGGTGATCGGAAAAGATGATGTCCCAGGTTTGCTTGTCCAAGGCATCCATCAGGTCTTCCGCGTTGTCCACCCGGCGCGCGTCGGGCGCATAGCCGCCCGCCCGCAGCTGCTCCACCAGCAGCAGCGCATCGGCTTCGGAATCCTCGATCACGAGGACTTTCAGCGGCTTGGCTGCGGCGCTCATGGCGACCCTCCCGGTGCGGGAACCGGCAGGTAAACGGTAAAAGTGGATCCCCGGCCGAGCTGGCTGTCCACGTCCACCCAGCCGCCGTGCTGCTGCACGATGCCGTAGACGGTGGACAATCCCAACCCCGTGCCTTGGCCTTTGGCCTTCGTGGTGAAAAACGGCTCAAACAGCCGCGGCAGGATTTCCGGCGGAATGCCCGTGCCCACGTCCGTCACGGACAGGCAGACGAAGGCGCCGGCCCGCCACGGCGGGCCCCGCCGCGCCGCCTCCGCGGCGGCCACTTCCCGGGGCCACACGCCGATGGCGATCGCGCCGCCGTTGGGCATCGCGTCGCGCGCATTCACCACCAGGTTCAGCAGAATCTGCTCGATCTGGTTCGCGTCGCCATGGACGACCGCGGGCGCGGAAGCGAACTCGCACCGCAGTTCGAAGGCCTTGCCGAGCAGCCGCTGGAGCATGTTGCCCATCTGCCCCACCCGCTCCTTCAGATCGAAGTCTTCGGCCGCCAGCACCTGCTTGCGGCTGATCGCCAGCAGCTGGCGGGTCAGCGCGATGCCGCGCTCGGTGGCCTGGCGGATTTCGGCGACGTCCGCATGGGCCGGATCGCCGGGCGCGATCTCGGCCGACAGGACGTCGGCGAACCCGAGGATGGCCTGCAGGATGTTGTTGAAGTCGTGGGCCACGCCGCCGGCCAGCTGGCCGATGCTTTCCATTTTCTGCGACTGGAACAGCTGCTGCTGGAGCCGGCGTTCGGCGGTGACGTCGCGGACGTAGAGGATCGCGCCCCGTTGCCGGCCGCTGCGGCGTTCCACCAGCGGATAGGCGAACACGCTGAATTCCCCGGGGCCCTGCGCGGTTTCCAGGGCGCAGACGATCTGCGCCGGCTGGCCATCCCGCAGGGTGGCGGTCCGGATCTTCTCGGCGGCGGCCGGACAGAGCCCGCCGGCCGCGCGCCCGACCAGCGGCATCCGGTCCGGGAACAATTTCTCCATCGTGGAGTTGGTCCGCACGATCTTGAGGTCCGCGTCCAGCACGACGAGGCCGTCCTGCACGCTGGAAAACACGTCGACGAGAAAGTCGCGCTCCTCTTCCAGGCGGGTTTCGGCTTCCCGGCGCCGGCGGGCGCTGTCCGCGGCCTCGACGGCGCGGCGCACGGCCAGTCCGAGGCGCCGCAGGTGCTCCTTCATGACGTAGTCCGTCGCCCCCAGCCGCACGGCTTCCACCGCGCGCTCCTCGCCGATGGAACCCGACACGAAGATGAACGGCGTTTCGGGACCGAGGGCCCGCGTCCGCTGCAGCGCCTCCGTGCCGCAATAGCGCGGCAGGCTGTAGTCCGAAATCACCACGTCCACGTCGCCTTTCGCCAGTTCGCGCTCGAATTCGCCCGGCTCCGACACCACGACGAGCTCGCAATCCACCCGGTCCGCAGCCAGCGTTTCGCGGACGAGCATGGCGTCCGTTGAGTCGTCCTCCAGATGGAGGATCTTCAGCCGCTTGGCCGGCGGCGGCACGGTCTCGTTGGCGCGGGACGCATCCATGGCGGCACCTCTCTCAGGCCGGCCCCGGGGCGCGGGGCGGCGGCGACGGTTCGTTCAGAAAACCCCAGAACAGGCCGATTTCGCGCACGGCGCGGATGAAATCGTCGAAGTTCAGCGGCTTGACGACGTAGGCGTTCACGCCGCTTTCGTAGCTGCGCACCAGATCCGCCTCCTCGCGCGACGACGTCAGCATCACGACGGGGATGAGGCGCAGCGCCGGGTCGTTCTTGAGGATCCGCAGCACTTCCAGGCCGTCCACTTTCGGCATCTTGATGTCGAGCAGGATGACGGTGGGATCCCCCTGCGTGCGGGCGGCGTACTTGCCCCGGCGATAAAGGAAATCCAGCGCTTCCGCGCCGTCGTGGACCACCTCCACCGGATTGACCATGTGGCTGTCCGCCAGCGCGGCGAGCGTGAGCTCGACGTCGTTGGGATTGTCTTCGGCCAGCAGGATGTATTTGCCGCTCGTCGCATTCATGATCTCAGCCCTCCGGCGCCGGCGCTGCGGCCGGCAAGGTGAAATAGAACGCCGCCCCCTGGTCCACGGCGCCTTCGGCCCAGGTGCGGCCGCCGTGGCGGACCACGATGCGCCGCACGTTGGCCAACCCGATGCCCGTGCCTTCGAATTCCGCCTCCGTATGCAGCCGCTGGAACACGCCGAACAGCTTGTCGGCGTATTTCATGTCGAAGCCGGCGCCGTTGTC
>DAOTNL010000109.1:0-9014 GCA_035450765.1 Kiritimatiellia bacterium
CATCTGCTGGCCGGTGAAGGGCTCCATGCGCCGCAGGCTCGCTTGGCCGGGCGCGTCCTGGGTGCCGAGGATGAAACTGCCGTCCGGGAACAGCGCCAACGCGAGCAGTTCCGAACGGCCGGCCGCGCCGGGAGCGCCGCCCAGCATCATGTGGCGGTCCACTTCCCACCAGGACAGGTCGCCCTTGCCGCGGTCTCCCAGCAGCATCACGTCTTGCCGTTCCGAGATCGCGAAGGTGCTGAATTTGGCGAAGGGGCCGAAATCGATCACCCACCAGTTGCCGTCCGTTTCCCGCATCAGGGCCGAACCGAATTTCATGAATTCGGACCCCACCTCGTCGGAGCCAACGATGTAAAGCCGGTCGCCAGGATCCACGAACAGATCGCGCCACATGAATTCCTGGTCCAACCACGGCACGGGCACGCAGCGGGCAACGGCGTATTGTCCCTGTTCGTCCGGCCGGAATTCGAGGATGCGGCCGTTGGGTACCTGCTCCGCCACGAACAGCGTGCCGTTGGTGGAGATGGAAATCGGTCCCGGCCGATGGAGAACGGGTTCCATCCACTTTTCCATCGGCATGTCCGGCGAGATGGCCCAGCGCGGCAGGATTTCCGAGACCTTCCAGCCGGGCGCCAAGGCCGGTTCCGGCCGACCGTTCTTCAGCACGAGGATGCGGCCGCTGCCTTGTTCGGAAACGTAGATCTCGCCCGTGACGGGATGCACCGCCGCGCCGGCGGGTTCCTGGAGGCCCTCGGCCAGCGGCCGGACGGTCAAGGTCTGGCCCGAGGCGCCGGCGCCCCACGCGATGGCGGCGGCGCAGGCCACCGGGAAGAGCCGAACTCGGAAACCGTTCCGCATGGCCGGGATTCCGTTAGCCGCTCCTAGGAGACCACTTCTTCGTGCAGCGTGATGACGCGGGGTTTGCTCAGGCGGCGGCAGAATTCGTCGGTGGTGGCCAGATGTTCGCGCAGCTGCGCGAAGGACTTCCGGAAATCTTCCGCGCCGGCGATGCCCGCCATGGCGCGCTCCAGCGCCTGCTCCACCTTGAGCAGTTCCTGGATCTTGGCGCCCAATTCGACGATCGTGGCGATCTGCTGCTCGACGATGCCGGCCGCGCCGGCCGCCTTCTGGAGGCTTTCGCCCAGCGTGGCCTGGATTTCGCGGGCGGTGCCGGCGTAGCGCTCGGCCATCTCGGCCGCCTGCGCGTGCGCGTGGGCCATCGCCGCGGCCAAGGCCTTGACTTCGTCGTCGGTGGCGTCCTTGCGCACCTCCACGTAGCGGCGGGTCAGCTCGTCGAACTGCTTCTTCAGTTCGTCGCCGGCCTTTTCGATCGACACGGTGAAGACCTCCTCGTAGCGGTCCGGATCGGGAATGTAGCGCCGGAACGCGGCCTCGATGGAGTCTTCGAGGTTTTCGATCATGATCGTCTGCTGTTCGGCCGAAGGCAGGCGGCGCACGAAATGTTCGTCCAGGTAGATGTCCACTTCCGCCATGAACGATCCCTCGCGGCGCATGACCGAGGTCAGCGGGAACTGGACCAGAGTCACCAGCATCAGCGCCAGGAACGTCGTGTCGAAGGCGACGCCCAGGCTGATCGTCACCTGCGCGATGGCGCCTTTGATGGCCGACAGTTCCGCGGAACCCGACAGGAAGTCGGCGAACCCGCCGACGGCCGCGCCCAGACCTTGCACCGTGCCGATGAACCCCAGGATGGGAATCACCCACAGCATCAGGCGCGCGATCGTGAAGGTCATGTCCGACATCGCGTTGTCGCGGGTCGCTTCGGCGCCGATCCAGCCCGACACGCGGCCCAGGTCCTTGGTGGCCACCCACAGCCCCAGCGCGCGGTCGAGACGGCTGAGCAGGATGCTCTTCTTGTCGCCGCCCGTTTCCTGGATGCGCTTGCGCAGGCTTTGCAGCTCTTCTTCGCTTTCCATGTTGACGCCCGTCAGCTGCGCCGTGTCGTCCGCGATGTGCTGGATCTGCGTCTTCAGGATCCGGTTCTTCTGCAGGATGAAGAACACGATCACGAAAAAGGACAGCAGTTCGAGCCACTGAATGGGGCCGCGCTGGTTGATCAGGGCGTTGACGTACTTGACGATGCCGACGCCGTAGGACCGGTTCAGGAAGTGGAGGCTCACGCACAGGATGACCGTGCAGATCGCCGACCCGATGATCTGCAACCAGACGTTCGCGTCCGTCGTCGGACGCGACCCCGTCAATCCCGCGATTTCCTCCGGAACTTCCGCGGCGGACGCGGAAGCGGGCGCCGCTTGGATGGTGGGCTGCTTGTCCTGATCTTCGGCTTTGACTTTGGCCATATCCTGCACCTGTCCTTGAGGTTGAATCCAACGCCGCTCATGCGGGCGGCAACGGACTTCACTCTCTCAAAACCCCGCGGGGCCGTCGATAGAAAATTGAACGGAAAGGAAACAATCTCCCCGGCGCGCGCCCGGCTTCCCTCCCCCTTTTCCGGCCGCGGCGGAAACGGGACTCAGCGGGCCGACGGGCCTTGGAACCGCCCTAGCCAGCCGCGCAGATAGCCCCAGCCGTAGGCGAGGTGCGCGCAGGGAAACGCGACGGCCGTCAGCAGCCCGCGCGGCCGGCCCTTGGCCAGCCGCAGGCTTTCCGCGCCGATGACCAGGGCATAGCCGCCCAGCGGCAGCAACCAGATGCGCCACCCGGCCGGCCACAGGAGCAGCGCCCCGGCCAGGCCGGCCAAATACAGGATGAACGCCAGCGGCGCGGCGCGCCACAGCCATTTCCAGGCCGCCCGCCGCCCCTGGTAGACGCCGTAATCGCAAAATTGCCGCCAAAACGACCGGCCCAGGCGGCGCCGGTGGTGGAAAACCCGCACCGCGGGGTCGTAGCGCACGCGCTTGCCCATCTGGCGGGCCAAACCGCAAAAAGCCATGTCTTCCGAGGTGTCCAGTTCGGGCCGGAAACGCAGATCCGGCAGGTTCCGGGCCAGCATGTTGCAGGTCGGCAATTCTTCGACTTCCCGGGCCGATACCGGCGTATGGCGGATATAGGCCGCGCCCATGCCCAGCGGACTGGCCATCACGTCGCCGCAGGCTTTCTGCCGCGCATCGTCCTCGGGCGGCGTCAGGTTGGGCCCGCCGACGATGGCCACCGCCTCGTCCGCGAAATGCGGCAATCCCTTTTCCAGCCAATCCGGCAAGGCCCGCGCGTCCGCATCCACGAATCCAAAAACGTCGGCTTCGTTGCCGGCCATCGCCACGTTGCGCTTGCGGCCGGGATTCACCGGTCCGCTGGGCAGCTCCCGAACCCGGTCGGCCCCCGGCATCTGCCGGATGGCCGACCAATCCGCTGCTTCCAACGACGCGTCCGGCACCAGCGTGACGCGCCGGCACGGGGGCTTCAGTTCCAGCGCCGCGCGCGTGCTCTCCGCCGTCCAGGCGTCCCAGCGCCGAAACGGAATCACGACGTCGACGAACAGGCCCCCGCTCACGCCGCGGCCTCTTTCCGGACGCCGGTCGCGGCCAGCCAGCCGGCGGCCCCCAGCCCGGCCAATATCCCCATCCATTGCAGCAGAACAGGCAGAGACGACGGCCGATAAACCAATTCCACCCGGTGCGTTCCGGCTTCCTCGATGGCCACGCCTTGGAACATGTAGTCGACCCGCACCACCGGCCGGGATCGCCCATCCACGGTCGCTTTCCAGTTCGGATCGAACTTTTCCGCCACGCGCAGCACGACCGGGCCATGGTTTTTCACGGTGAACTCGTAGCGGCCTGGAATCAACCGCTCGATTTCGATCTCCGGCATGGGGCCTGGATCGCCCGCGGGCGGCGCGCACACGTCGTTGCCGGGCGCCAGCAGCGCCGACTCGAACGGGATGAAGGTCGGATCTCCCAGCGTCCGCAACGCTTCCTCGTCCGAAACCGTGCGCCACGACCGGACCGCGGCCACGCGCGGCGGCACGTCCTTCATTTTCAGCACGACTTCCGGTGCTTGCAGGGAGGGCTTCACGCTGCGCACGGCCACGCCGCCGAGGCCATCGTCGTAGGGCTGGTAGGCCCACGCCAATTCCAATTGCCCCGCCCAGTCGGGATTCGCCAGCAATTGCGCGGCCACCGGGCCGTGCGCCAGCACGTGGCTCACGGCCGCCAGGCGCCACATCCGCACCGGATCGCGCAGCGCGCTCCAGAACGCGGCGTAGTCCGCCGGCGGCCGCGGCAACTGGGTGACTTCGATCGTCGGCACACCGTGGTACGGGAACAGATAGGTCAGCCAGAAATTGTAGAACCCGTCCTTGGTCGCCATCGCCGTGCGGTTGGTTCCGACCTCGCGCTTCAGATAGCGCACCAGATCGTTCTCGGCCACGTAGCCGGCGGGCATCGTCTGCACGTAGTGCGGCGCCAAGATCACCGCCGCGTCGAAAACGACCACGAGCGCCGGCAGCCAAGCGCCCCAGCCGGCAAACCGCCGCGCGCGGGCGCCCAGCAGCGCCAATAGGCCCGCGCCGGCCAGCAACGCCACGCCCGCGTAGGTCACCGAAAAAGCCTTGTTCCACTGGATGGCCCGGCCCAGCGGCCCCCAGCCCGCCGCCGCCAGCCGCGCCGCCCCGGCACTCAAGTCCGCCCACAGCGCCAAGCCCGACAGCAGGAAAACGAGCGCGGCGATTCCCGCGCCCCAGATCCACTTCCGCGCCGCGCGCGGTTCGAGCTTCAGCGCCGCGTCCAATCCGAACGCCGCCAGCACGCCCCACGCCATCTGGAAAAAGTGGATGAACTTGTTCGGGTTGCGGATGCTGCCGAAGCCCGGCAGCAGGCTCAGGGGCTTGTAGAGCACGAAAAACTTGCCGAACGCCAGCAGCAGGGCCACGAGGCACAACCCGCCCCAGACGAACACGGCCGCCGCCGTTTCCGGATCCTCCCGCCGGCGCCGGAACGCCGCCGCCAGCCCCAGCAGCGCGAACAGCAGCGGCACCGCGCCGACGTAGACGTTCTCCAGCTTGAAATTCATGAAGCCTTGGCGCGTCTGCTCGTAGCCTTCGCTGCGGCCCATCTTGCCCCAATAGGGTCCTTGCTCGTCGCCGCTGCGCCAGCCCGTCCAGCCCGGCGCGATGAAATCCAGACTCTCGCCGGGCGGCTGGCTCCACTGCGTCAGGTAAGCCCATTGCGCTTCCTTGGATTCCTCGCCCGGCACCTCCGTCACGCCGGAGCCCTTCGCCGCCAGCGAGGCTCCGCCCGCCAGCAGCGCCGCGGCCAGCGCCGCGCCCCCGGCTTGCTTCGCCAGCGCCGCCGGTTTCCAGCCGCCCGCCGCGCGCCCGGCTTCGTACAGCCCCAGCGGCGCCAGCAGCAGCGCGCAGAAGAGCGCGACGTCCGCCTGCTCCAGGAACATCGCGCCGGCCGCCGCGCCGGCCACGACGCCCCACGCCGGTTTGCGCGTGCCGCCCCAGCGGCCCAGCGCGAAAACCGCCAGCGCCAGGAACGGCATCAATCCGTATTTGCCCACGTGCCCCGCATAGGTCAGCGTCAGGTTCGTTCCAACCCAAAAAGCCACGAGGCCGCCGAACGCGCACGCCGCCGGCCGCAGCCCCCGGTCCCGCAGATACAGCGCCAGCAGCCAGGCCGCCAGCGCCAGGCACAGCCCGTGGAAGGCGTTCATGAACGTTTCCGCCGGCAACGCCTTCAGCAGAAAATAGCCCGGTCGCACCATGCTCATCGCCGGCATGCCCCACAGCGCCTCGCCCATCCACGGATGCACCACGGAGTGCTCCAGCATCCGCTGGTTGTTGCGCAACAGCCCGACGTTGTCGTCGCTGCTCAGCAGCACCGTCCCCGGCGCCCACAGCGCATGGAAGACCAGCACCGCAACCGTCCCGAACACCGCGAGAAGAACCGCGCCCTGCCACCGATTGGATTTCATGCCGACATCAAAAGGATTCCCGCATCCGCTGGCAATCCTAAACCGTCCGGTTGACCCCGACGCGGTTTGGCCCTACGCTCGTTCCAGATTGGAGGCGTTCTCATGTCCAAGCGCAATCTGCCCCTGTCCAAGGTCTACGCCGTGCTCGAAGCCGGGCCCGTCGTGCTCGTCGCCACCGCGATCAAAGATCGCGCCAACGTCATGCCGCTGTCATGGCTGACGATGCTCGATTTCGAGCCGCCGCTGGTCGGCCTCGTCATGAGCGACCGCAACTACTCTTTCGCGGCGCTCAGAGCCACGCGCGAATGCACCCTCAACGTCCCGACCGTCGAAATCGCCCAGCAAGCCGTGGACTGCGGCGGCGTCTCGGGCGCGAAGATCGACAAGTTCGCGACGTTCGGCCTCACCCCCATCCCGGCCGCGCATGTCCGCGCCCCCCTCATCGCCGAATGCCCGCTCAACTTCGAGTGCCGCGTGGTGGACATGGGCCTGGTGAAGAAATACGACCTGTTCGTTCTGGAGGTCGTCAAGGCTTGGACCGACTTTCCCGCGCCGAAGCGCTTGCGGACGATCCACCACCTCGGCGGCGAGCGTTTCATGGTGGCCGGCCCGACGATCCGCCTGAAGACGCGGGCAAAATAGGCGGAATGACGAGCCCGGCGGCGGGCGACCTTATTCGGTCCGCATCCGCAGAAACAGCCGGCGGTTGGGTTCGATTTCTTCGGGCAGACGCAGCTTGATGACGTCCTCGTCCCCTTGGTTCCGGAGCGAGACCGGCGTCAGATCGACCCCCGCCCATCCGAGCAGGTTTTCAGTGAAATCGAAGCCCACGCCGCCGGGGGCATCGTCCCAAACGGAATACGTCACGGTCACCGAACGGCGGCCCGGGAACAGCTCTTCTTCCGCCAGGTTGAACGGATAGGAATTGGCCACCAGCGGATCCGTACCCAGCTGATGCTCCAGGCCATTCGGCAACCCGTCGTTGTCCGGATCGGCGCCGTCCGCGGCATAACCCGCGTTCTCGACCTGCGCCAGCCACCGGCTGCGCCATTGTTCCAAGTTCGACCATGTCCGCGCATCCAGCCGGAGGAACGCGGATTCGGCGCCGTTGGGATTGAGCGAAGAGACCAGATAATGGCACGCCGTATCCGTCGGCAGTCCTTCGTCCACGAAGGCGGTCCGGGTTTCGTCGAAATCGGCCAGCCTCGTCCACGCCGTTTCATCCCCGAGTTTCCGGCGGATGCGATAACCCGTCGCCCACGACACGGAAGACCAAGTCACGCGGATGCGGTTGGTGGCCAAGGCCACCGCCGAACCGGTCGTCGGCGGGGCCGCCGCCGAACCGTTCGCGGGATCGACCAACCGCACGGTGGCCTCGAAGTAGTCGCACGCGAGGGCCGCGGCATCCACCCCCGCCACGCGGCATTCGGCGGGCGTCGTTGCGAACGCCAGCAGCGCTTCGGCGGAACCGTTGCCCTCCAGCGCCTGTAATTCGATTTCGGCGACCGTTTGCGCGCCGGGGGCGAACGTTTCGGCCTCCGCCAGCGTCACCCCGAAACCAAGGGCGCCGGCCGCCGCCTGTTCCTCGTTGGGCAGGAAGACGCCGTTGGTGGCCGCGCCGCGGAGTTGAATCCCCCGGTAGGCGATGGCGTCGGGATCGAACGCCAGGCTGAACGCCAACGCCTGCTCGTCGCCCAATGCGTCGAGTTCGAGCTGGACCGCGAAAGACTGGCCGCGCAACACCGTTTCCGGCGCCACGAGCGCCAGCGAACGCGGCGCGTTTCCCAGCGGCGCCGCCGCCGGTCCGCGCATGCCGCCCGTCGCGGAATGGGTCGGACCGCAAGCTTCCCGGAGAGCTTCCTGGCCTTGCGCATAGCGCTGGATCGCCACCTTGTCGGCCATGTCGATCCGGCCATCGCCGCAGGTCGCGAGCGGCGCGCAATCCACCCGCTGGAATTCCCGTTCGTCGAGCGGCCCTTCCACCCCTAGCGCGAACAGCAAGGCCAGATGGACGTCATCGTCGTCCACGGCGCCATCGCCATGCGGACGCGGATAAACATCGCCCTCGATGGCTCCTGCCGCGACGACGATCCGCCCGTCTTCCCACTGGATGCCGTCCGCGCGGCCGTCGATTTCGCGCGCCACGGGTTCGTCTTGGACCTGCAGGGCGTATTCTCCGGCCGCTTCAGCCAGGAACTGCAAGGTTGCGACGTGCTTGGCGCCCGCCGCGAACGGATTTTCGGCCGGGGCCTGCAAGATCACGCCGATTGCGCCGTTCGTCTCCGGCACCGCTTGCACCAAGATTTGCGGCGCATCGACGCCGGCTTGGAGGCCGGTCCAGACGACACCGCTCCCGAACCCGACCGAGAACGCCACGCGCAGTTCGCCGCCCGTCGAGACCAGCTCCACCGGCACCGCCACGCCGCCGCCCGGAACGCCGGTACCTTCCAGCACGCGCACGCGCGTAGCCGGAACGGCGGGGCGGATGGCCACGTCGAACAGCCGTTTGCGCATCGGCGACTCCTGGGTGTGGCGCTCGGTCGTGAACGCTTCCACCGGATCGCGCTGGGCCGTGATCATTTCCAGCCACAACACGTTGGTGCCGGATTCCGGCGCGCGAAACGCCTCGGGCACCTGCGCCGACACCGCCAGACCGGGGCATCCCGGCACGCGGTAGAAGTTCGCCAACTCCACGGGCGTTCCAATGGCGGCACCCTGCGCGGTCCGGAAGCCCAGCACCACCCGGACCGGATGGGCATTCCCCGGCGGGCTGCGGATCCAGGCGGAGAGAGTGCCCGTCAGCAGCGCCCGGCTGTCCGCGAAATTCACGGCGTTGGTCGCCGCCACCGCGCCATCCAGCGCCAAATCCGCGGACTCCACGCGCAGCAGGAACCCGCAACCGCCTTCGCTGTCCGGAGTCGCCACGCTGGATTCCGAACTGAATCCGGAATAGCCCCAGACGTTGAATGCACGCAACTTGTAGGCATAGAGCGTGCCCGACGCCACGGTGCCGTCGAGATGGCTCTCGGTGTTGGACGGCACCTGCGCGAGCAGGCTCCAATCGCTGGCCGCCTCGTCCCGGCGCCAGATTTCGAATCCGTCTTCGTTGAACGACGCAT
>DAOTNL010000110.1:0-8942 GCA_035450765.1 Kiritimatiellia bacterium
CGGCATCCTGCGCTTCGGCACCTCGGTCAAGGCGACCGACAAGCTGACCGTCAACGCGGGCATCGTCTACACGATGTGGAGCTCCTACGACGAACTGGCCATCGACTTTGATCCGGCGCTGCTGGGCCAGGTGCCCTCGAGCACGACGAAGAAGGACTGGGACGACGCGTTCCGCTACCAGCTCGGCGCCGAATACGCGCTGACGGAAGCCTGGGCGCTGCGCGCCGGCTACATCTTCGACGAAACTCCGGATCCGGATGCCCACGTCGACTACATCGTCCCGGGCAACGACCGCCATCTGGTCTCGCTGGGCGTCGGTTACAAGTCCGGCGATCTTTTCTGCGACCTGTCCTACACCTACCTGATGATCAAGGATCGCGACATCGCCGCCCGGCCCGAAGAAGGCGTGCTGCCCGGCGAATTCAGCGGCGGCGACGCCCACCTGATCGGCCTCTCCGTCGGCTACAAGCTGTAAAATTCCAGCCCATCTAGGCTGACGCCCCGAAACCCCCGTTTCGGGGCTTTTTGTTGCCCATCAACGGAATGTGCAAAACGGCAAAAGTGCATAGGGACGCACAGAGACGCACAGAATGGCAAAAATCCTTGCCGGAACCTTGCCGGAGAACGGGGCGGTTTGGGGGCTGGAAATGGTCGTTGCCGGCGGGTTAGGTATTCGTTTGGCTTTTAAGTCCCCACGCCCTTCACCCCCAGAAGATTCCCGTCGGGTCCTCGTCGATTTCCTTGAGCACCGCCCCGAAGTCCGGCGTCGGGGGCAGGGGATCGTATATGTGCCATTTTCCGTGCTGATCCCGGCAGTAGAGCGTCCATTTGCCATCCGTCTTGCTGTACCTGATTCTGGCGACGTCAGACATGGTCCAGATGGATTTGTCTTTCCAATGGGGTCGCTGCTCGAACAGGGTGATGGCCATTCCTTTGGCGACGTATCCGATGCGGACCTTGTCTCGGGCGTGCTGCGGGATAAGGTCTACGCAATAGCGGTCCAGATGGACCTCGGCTTCGGTCCTGATTGCGTCGGGTATGGGCATACGGGTCTCCGTGGTATCTGGGGGGACAGGGTAGGCGTCTGGGGTGGGGAGAGTCAAGGGGCGGCATAAAGCCATGCACCTAGACATATTCCCTCTATCTCGCTAGTCTCCGATCTAGCTCTTTGGGTATGTTAATGCCTCTCAGGACATTCAAGTTGTTGGGCAGTGAGATATCGTGGACGAACTCGAAATCCAGAATGGGTTTGTTAAATGGCTTACGCAAAAGTGCCATTATTCGGAGAAATTCTCTGATCCGAATGGCGGGGCTGGGGCAAGGTGCGATTCCATTGGGATAATCGATGGGCGCCCCGTGTTGATTGAATTCAAACGGGAAGTAACCTCTTCAATGGTTCCGTATAGTCGTAATACGGGCTCCTCCATTGAGCGGAAAATTCGCAACTCCCTAGAAGCGCTATCCAGTAAGCGAATGTTGGCAGATTGGGATAAAAGTTCTTGGCCTCGAATATGGATTGTTGCAGAAAGAATTTCGAAGCCCGCCTGCGAGAAGTTGAATGAGGTTCTTTCCCGGCGTTCAAAGGATTGGTGTTTTGTCTACGAATTCGGGGAATGGAACGGTGCTGAGTATGTTCGTCAGGGGAAAGGACCATCTGATTTGCCCCATGTGGATAAACCATGGATGTTTTCTGGGGTGCCTGAAATGGAGTGGCCTGGCGAACATCGGTTGCCACGCAGGAACTTCGATGCGTTTATGAAAATTGCAGAAGAGATGGGCGTGAGGGAACTGTTCAGTACATTCATTGAAACGGCTCGTGTGCATGGGATGAAAGTTCAATGCAATCGTGAGAATCTTAACCTCCGGGCTTTAAATCGCCATTCGGGAAGATATATGAATGTCATCAGCGTTTGGCCGGGTGACAGTGGGCCCAATGGACTCTGTGTGGCAGAGGATGTCGAAAGACTCCAGCTATGCTTCCCTGAACAAAAGGGAAATCAAACAAAAGCACCTGGCAAGCCTGCGCCCTATCGGGGGTATATGGGCCAGAGGAGATTCCTTTCATCCGATGCGGAAATCGCCAGTTACTGGGTTTGGGCTATTGGAGCCTAATCACATGAGCGACGAAGACCTCAAAAATATGTTTCTGGATATGCCCCCGGACAAGCAGGAGCGCATCCACGATATGTTGGCCAATCTCTTTGCCAAACTGGAGGCCGACTGGAAAGCGAAGCCAGAGAACGCGGGGAAGCAGGTCAAGTATAGGGAACTGTGGGAGGATTTCCTAAAGAAGAAGGGTGAGAGCATCGATGGAGGACATGAGTAATGCACAAGCATGACAGCGTGGAAATCCGACTAATCCCCACGGTTAAACGATTCTGCCAAGAACATTATCCTGATTGCACGGTCATATTCCATCCTTCAGTCTATTTCAGCGATCCGACTTTCAAGCATCCAGGCTGGGACCTTGCCGTACCTGAGGCGCGGGCCATGCTCGGTACTAACCCCCAAACAAAAACCATCTGCGAAGTTACGCCGGATTATGGGTTATTCAGGACAAACGACATCATCGGCATCCGTCTTTTCACCGGTAGGAAGAACAAACGGGCGCTGCCACTGATAAGGCCAGGCACCGATCTTTTCATTGCCTTAACCGAGTTTTGCGATCCCATCCCCTATATGGTCTGGGAAAGCGTTGCCCCGGCCGATCCGAAAGGGATGTTGATGATGGTTGTGCTCAAAGATGGGGCCTATCCGGTTGC
This sequence comes from Kiritimatiellia bacterium, assembly GCA_035450765.1. Lineage (GTDB taxonomy): Bacteria > Verrucomicrobiota > Kiritimatiellia > CAIQIC01 > Lenti-01 > Lenti-01. The sequence goes on from DAOTNL010000110.1 coordinate 2,763, forward strand.
CGTGGTGGACCACAAGGGCGGGAAGACATACAACATATCTAAGCAGCGAATCAAAGCGGTTACCCAAGCCCGGCGTTTCGGAGCGAAAGAATGTTATATGCTGACCGAATCCAGGCCTCCAGAGCCTGTTAGACTAGACGGAGCAATTTCCGTGGAGCAACGGGCGGTTTATTCTGATTGCACGATATGGCGAATGGGTTAGGGTGGTTTAGTTGGCAATACACAGCATTATTAGTCTTGCGCTAATCCCAATTCTGACACCGGTGCCAGAATTGACCCCGATTTGAACCACGCGGCTCGGAGCTTCCCGATGTCGGAAACAGCGCCCGGACTTTGCCGTCCTCGCGCCGTTCTGGGGCGAATCTGCTTGGTGCCCCAAACAGGTCAAAATCCTTTCCGAGAAGTTCCCCCGTATCGGGGGTTGACACTTTACGATGAAAATATATATTACCAACATATAGATACATGTGCTGGTATATATGAATTCTCGCAAGAAACAGGCCGGGACGGATTCGGCCGTGGCAAGGAAGACGTTCCGGGACCACGGCGGGATCCTGCGCTTTGTCGAGGCGCGGCGAGGCGGGATTTCTCCGGCGATGCTCTATCGGCTTCGCGACCAAGGGGTGATCCAAAGCATAGGTCGGGGCCTGTATCGCCTGGTTGATGGCCCGCCGCTGACCCAGCCCGATCTGGTCGCCGTTGCCCGCAAGGTTCCCCGTGCCGTCATATGCCTGATCTCCGCTCTCGCCTTCCATGATCTGACGGACGAGGTACCCCACGTCGTGGAGTTCGCTCTTCCTCGGGGGTCGGAACCGCCCCGCCTCGATTACCCGCCAACCCATCTGCATTGGTTCACGGGACAGGCGTTTTCGGAGGGCATCGAAACCCACGAGGTCGATGGAATCCCGATCCGCCTATATAGCCCGGAGAAAACCCTTGCCGACTGCTTCAAGTATCGCAACAAGATCGGCATGGATGTCGTGCTGGAGGCGGTGCGCCGATATCGGGCCAGCCGCCGGTTTCGCGCCGACGAACTGATGCGATATGCCCGAATCTGCCGGGTCCACAACGTTATGAAGCCCTATCTGGAGGCCACGCTATGACCCGCACCGATTCGCCAACCAACATGGCCCATTCTGTCCATGACCGTTTGATGGCAATGGCCAAGGAGCGGAATCGGCCCTTCAACGAATTGTTGCAGTATTTCGCCATGGAGCGGTTCCTCTTTCGCCTGAGCAAGTCTCCGGCCGGCCGGCATTTCGTGCTGAAGGGGGCTCTGCTGTTGACTGCCCATGCCGACCTGCCGTTCCGCCCGACCCGCGATATCGACTTGATGGGCAAGACCGGCAACTCCGAAGACAACGTTCGCAACCTGCTCCAGTCCGCGTGCAATCAACCCGTATCGGACGACGGAATTCGTTTCGACGCCGATTCCATGGAGGTGGAGCGGATCAAGCAGGCCGCCGATTATCCAGGAGTCCGGGCTCGATTCAGGGGATTCCTCGGCAGTGCCCGAATCGCGATGCAGGTGGATGTCGGATTCGGAGACGTGGTCGTTCCCGCCCCGGAGACCATCGACTATCCCGTTCTGCTGGGAATGGCTGCGCCACGCCTGCGGGCATATCCTCTGGAAACCGCCATCGCCGAAAAACTCCAGGCCATGGTTCATCTGGGCGAACTCAACAGCCGGATGAAAGACTTTCTGGATGTCTGGATTCTTTGCCGACACGAAGCGGTGAAGCCAGCCGGGCTTCGGAAGGCCATCCAAGCCACCTTTGCCCATCGCAAGACAGACATTCCGGTCAAGCCCGTTTGTTTCTCGTCTGTATTCGCGAAAGACAAGCAAACCCAATGGGCCGCCATGCTCCGCAAGAATCCCGATTTGCCTGCTCCCCGCGATCTGAAAACGGCGCTGGAGGAAATCCGGAACGCGATCGAGCCGATTTTCGAGGATTTGGCAAGGGCCAAGCCGGACGAGTAACCAGTGTTTTAATGGGGAAACAGACTCTGCCCAGAGGCCTAAAACAGGTCAAAATCCTTGCCGGAAGCAATCCGGTAAAAATCTGATTATTGGAGAAAACAAGGAGAAATCGAAAAAGCCTGAGCTGCAAGCTGTAAGCCGTTCCTGACGCCGCCCGTTTTGCGGGCGGTTGCGAGCCCGGATTCCAGATGGAATCCGGGCTTTTCCGTGCCCGGAATCCGGCGCGGAAAAGAAGGCTTGTTGAGCGGCGGGAAACTTTCCAAAGTGCGGGGGTGAAATCGTTCCGGAAAGAGCTGTGGATGGAGGTGCCCGCGCGGCGCGGCTACGTCAACCTGACGCCGGAGGTGGAGCAGGCCGTCCGCGCCAGCGGCGTCCGCGAGGGGCTGTGTCTCGTCAACGCCATGCACATCACCGCCAGCGTCTTCATCAACGACGACGAAAGCGGCCTGCACCGCGACTTCGAGCGCTGGCTCGAAAAGCTCGCGCCGGAAAAACCCCACGCGCAATACGACCACAACCGCACCGGCGAGGACAACGGCGACGCCCACCTCAAGCGCTCCGTGATGGGCCGCGAGGTCGTCGTGGCCATCACCGCCGGGGCCCTCGACCTCGGCCCCTGGGAGCAGATCTTCTACGGCGAGTTCGACGGCCTGCGCCGCAAGCGCGTCCTGATCAAGATCATCGGAGAGTGATGAAAAAAGGCCGCAAGGAAATCGAGATCCTGGCGCGCGGCGCCTGCGTCAAGAACGGGAAAATACTCGTTTGCCGGAACCGCAAGCACGGCAACGTCTATCTGCCCGGGGGCCACGTCGACTGGGGCGAGGATTCCAAACATGCCCTCGCGCGCGAGTGGCGCGAGGAACTCGGCGTGCCGGGCAAGGTCGGCCGGTTCCTCGGCGTCGTCGAACAGATCTACAAGGCCCGCAGCGGCCGCACCTGCGAAATTTCGCTGATTTTCGAAATCCGCTGTCCGAAACTGTCCGCGGCGAAGCATCCGCCTTCCGCCGAGGACCACCTCGAATTCGAATGGGTGCCGTTGGAGAAGCTGGCGCAGTCCGGCCTGTTGCCGCGCGCCATGGCCAAGCAAGTGCCCGTCTGGTGCGCCGCGTCCTCCGCCGCCGCGGATCGCTGGCGCGGTTTTTCGCGCTGAGCGCGCGCTCCTGGAAGTTGCCGTTACGGGAATCCCGCTGCCGGTGACTCGCGGAAGAAGTTGTTTTCGCGCAAGTAGTCCCAGTTTGCGCCGCGGTCAAGGTAACGCCGAAATTGGCGGCGCGGGAGATTCGGGCGAAACGACGTAAACAATTCGCCCGGCGGGCATCAACCGTTTCGGAAGGGCAGAACGCCGTCGAGGGAATCGGCGTCGGCCAAGATCATGAGCAGGCGATCGACGCCGAGGGCGATGCCGCCGGAGGGGGGCATCTGGGCGAGGGCGGCGAGGAAGGTTTCGTCGAGGGGATAGGGCTTTTCGCCGCGTTTTTCGCGCGCGGCGTTGGCTTCGATGAAGCGGGCGCGCTGCTCCGCGGGGTCGGTCAGCTCGGAGTAGGCGTTGGCGAGTTCGACGCCGCCCAGATAGAGTTCCCAGCGCTCGGCGCGGGCGGGGTCATCCGGCTTGCGGCGGGCGAGGGCGGCGAGCGGCGCGGGGTAGTCGATCAGCACGACGGGATGGTCGGCCGGCAGCGCCGGCTCGACGCGGGTGACGAGATCGAGGTCGAAGCGGTCGGGATCGAATTTCTGCGCGGGATCCCAGCCCGCGTGCTGGATGAAGGCCTGCGAGACGGTGAACTTATCCCACAGTTCCTGCGCGAACGAAACGGGTTTGCCTTGCCACGTGAAATCGGTCGCGCCGCGGATTTCCTTGGCGACGAAGGCGAGGAGCGCCTTGGCGTCGGCGAGGATTTCGAGGTAGCCGGCGTCGGCGCGGTACCATTCGAGCAAGGTGAATTCGGGATGGTGCCAGCGGCCGTGCTCGCCGGCGCGCGCGACGGGGCCGAGCTGGAAGATCTTGTCGCAGCCGGAGGCGAGCAGGCGTTTCATGGCCAGCTCGGGGGAGGTGCGGAACCAACAGGCGCCGGCGGGTACGGCGTCGATGTTCGTCTCGGGCGCGTTGGCAGGCAGGACGACGGGAGTGTCGACTTCGAGGAAGCCGCGCTCGCGGAAAAAGCGGCGGATCGCGTCGTTCAGCTTGGCCCGCAATTCCAGGACTCGGCGCTGGGCGCGCAGGGCGTCGGAATCTGCCGGGGGCGGGCGCATGCCGCGGGGCGGCTTAGCCCTGCTTGACGCGTTCGACGTACTTGCCGGTGCGGGTGTCGATGCGGATGAAATCGCCTTGGTTGATGAAGATCGGCACGCCGATCTCGTAGCCGGTGTCGATCTTGGCGGGCTTCAGCACGTTGGTGGCGGTGTTGCCGCGCGCGCCGGGCTCGGTTTCCTTGATTTCCTTGATGACGAACGAGGGCAGGGTAACGCTCATGGCGCGGTGGTTGAAGAAGAGCACTTCGCACTCGAGGTCTTCGAGCAGGAAGAAGCGCTGGTCGCCCAGGACGCCTTCGTGGAGTTCGACCTGCTCGTAGGTCTTGTTGTCCATGAAAACGTACTTGTCGCCTTCCTTGTAGGAGAAAGCCATGGTCTTGGACTCGATGTTGGGCTGGTCGATCTTGTCGACGGCGCGGAAGGTCTTGTCCATGGTGGACCCGACCAGCATGTTCTTGATGCGGCACTTGTACATGGCCTGGCCCTTGCCGGGCTTGACGAATTCGAAGTCCGTGACTTCGTAGGGGATGCCCTCGAGTTCGATTTTCAATCCTTTGCGCAAATCGGCGGCGGTGTAGGCCATGGTCGTTTTCCTTCTGCTGGGGGTCCAAAAAGCCGGGCAGATTTACGCCAACGGGCAGGCTTTGCCAAGGAAAAAGCGTGCGGCGGCCCGGTGGGACAGGTCGTTCCTTCGGCCGACAGGCAAAAACGGATCGCCCTGCGCGGTTCGGCATTCCGAACCGCCGCCGACAGGGAAGCAATGTACGATCATTAATTAATGATCATACATACTGATAAACCGCAAATGTCGTATCTACATAATATGCAGTGTAATATATAATATCTTGATGTTGATATATTCGTATCATCATTAATTAATGATCATATGTTTATGGACATAGGTCATGGGCGATGCGTGGGGCATGTGAAGGAGATCTGCGGGTGGAGAAATGTTTTCGGGACGGTTGCGGCGGTGGGTTTGCGGGGGAATTCCGGCCGCGATAGTCCTGGCTACCAGTTCGCGGTTGCCAAGGGCAGGCGGGGTTGGCATACAGGGCGGGAACGTGTCGCCCAAGGAGATCGGACCATGCCGTTTGAAAGTGGATCGGTGAGTTTTCGGATGCTGGAATTGCCGCGGGCGTTTCCGGAGAACTTCGCGGAAAAATTCGCGGCGCACCGGGCCGGTCCGCTGGACGCGGTGGGGGCGGGCGAGCAGCGCGGCTGGGTCACGGGTCGGCACCTGCTGGATTCCAAGATCACGGAAGAGTCGGCGCTGCACGCGGGCTGGGTGCGGCTGGCGCTGCGCCAGGCGGAACGCAAGGTGCCCGCGGCGCTGCTGAAAGCGGAATGCCGCATGGAGGAACTGGCGGTCCAGGCCGCGGAAGGGAAGGTCTATCTCAAGGCCAAGCAGCGCGCGGAAATCCGCCAGTCCGTCACGGAACGCCTGCTGCCGAACATGCCGCCGCAGTTGCGGGCGATTCCGTTCGTCTACCGCCCGGGCGCGACCCATCTCTACGTGACGGCGCTGGCGACCGCGCCGCTGGACGTGTTTTCCGCCGCGCTGGCGTCCACCTTGGGGTTCAGCGGCGAGCCCGCCACGCCCGAGACGCTCGGGCGGCGGCTCAAAAAAGTGGATTTGTGCGACGTGCCCGGCGCCAGCTTCTCTCCGGAGATGGAAAACGAGGCCATGGAAGCCGCGCCAGGCCGCGAATTCCTGACCTGGCTGTGGTTCAAGGCGGAAACGCAGAACGGCAAGGTGGCGTTGGCGGATGGCCGGGATCTGGGCGTGCTGGTGGAAGGTCCGCTGACGTTCACGCACGAGGGCAACGGCGCGCACGCGGCGGTGCTGAAAAAAGGCGCGCCGGAAAACAGCCTCGAGGCCAAGACCTGCCTGCTGGGCGGCAAGAAGCTCAAGGTGGTCCAGGAGAAGGATCGCGTACTGCTCAAGG
>DAOTNL010000111.1:0-8842 GCA_035450765.1 Kiritimatiellia bacterium
CGCGACCACACCGCCGCCTTCACCTCGAACCTCGCCGCCCGCGTGGAGGCCGAACTGACGCGCCCGCTCTCCCTTGACGACTGCCTCCGCATCGCCATGTCCAACAACTACGCGGTGCGCAAGGCCGACCTCGACCGCGAGCTCTACCGCATCGGCAAGAACGTCGCCTTCACCGCCTTCCTGCCCAACGTCGCCGCTTCCGCGGGCTACAACTCCTACGAAAAGGAAATGCCGCAGCAGCACGAAAAGCGCTTCGGCACGGCCGACCTCACGGCCAGCATGCCGATCTTCATGCCGTCGACGTGGTTCCTCTACGCCGCCGCGCGCCACGGCTACGCGGCCGCCGGCGTCGCCGCCCACTACGTCCGCCAGGGCATCGTCCTGCAGACCAGCGTCGCCTATTTCAACGTGCTCGTGCAGCAGGATACCGTCGCCGCGCTCGAAACGCAGCTCGAGGCCGCGCGCCAGACCGCCGCGCGCGTGGCGGGCCTTGCCGACGAAGGCCTCGTCGCGCAATGGGAGGGCGACCAGGCGCGTCTCGCCGCGGAACTGCGCGAGACCGAGCTGAACCGGGCCCGCCGCCAGCTCGCCGTGTCTCGCGGCGAACTGCTGCAAGGCCTGGGACTGGCGCCGACGGCCGCCGTCGAACTTTCCGGCGAGACCGGCGAAAACGCCATGCCCGCGGGCACGCTCGACGACCTCGTCCTGAAGGCGCTGGAGATCCATCCCGAACTGGCCCTCGCCGACCGGCAGGTCGTGATCCAGGACCACCAGGTGCGGCAGGCGTTCTGCAATTTCCTGCCGACGATTTCCCTCTTCTCGACCGGCTCGTGGACGGGCAACGAGCTCGCTGCCCACGCCGAAAACTGGGTCACCGGCTTCCATGGCACATGGCTGCTGTTCGACGGCCTCGCCAACGTGGCGCGCTACAAGGCCGCCAAGGTCGAGCGCCGGCAAACCGAACTGGAGCGCGAAAACACCTTCCTCTCCGTCATGGTCGGCGTCGTCGCCGCCGAAGCCGCCGCGCGCGACGCCGGGGAGGGTGCCCGCGTCCGCCAACGCGCCTACGAGGTCGCCGCCGCCAAATGGGCGGACTACGACGCCCAGGCCCGCGAAGGGCTCCGGCCCCTGTCCGACGCCCTCGACGCGCGCGCCGCCATGGACCTCGCGCAGGTCGCCGTGGTCCAGAGCCGTTATCAGGAACGCATCGCCGTCGCCAACCTCGAACTGGCCATGGGCCTGACCCTCGTTCCCGCAACCGATTCCGAAACGAAAGCCGAGAAGTAACATGAAAACCATCCGCCTCGTCCGTTCCCTGTTCGCCGTCCTCGCCGTGGCCGCGCTCGCCGCCGGTTGCGGGAAGAAAGCCGCCGCGCCCGCCGCCGAAACCGTCCGCGCGGTGGCCGTCCGCGTCCAGCCCGTCGCCGCGCGCGAATTCGAACGCCGCCTGACCGTGCAGGGCACGCTCGAGGCCAAGAACTATGCTACCGTCGCCTCCCGCGCCGACGGCAACCTCGACGCCATCTGGGTGGACGAAGGCGACGCCGTCGTCGCCGGCGAAACCGCCCTCTTCCAGATCGATCCCGTCGGCCGCGAAAACGCGCGGACCATCGCCAAGCAGAACCTCGCCGTCGCCCAGGCTTCCCTGGACGTCGCCCAGGCCTCCGCGAAGAAAACCGAGGCCGAAGCCCGCAAGGCCACGCTCGACTTCGCGCGCTACGAACGCCTCCACCAGGCCGGCAAGGTCAGCGACAACGAATTCGAGTCCGCCGAGGTCGCCCGCGCCCAGGCCCAGGCCGGCCGCGCCGTCGCCGAAGCGCAGGTGGATCTCGCCGAGCGCCAGGTCAAGCAGGCCGAAGCCAATCTCGCCATCGCCGAGAAAAACCTCGCCGACGCCCGGATCCTCGCGCCGATCACCGGCGTCGTCAGCGCCCGCCACGCCGAGCCCGGCGAACAGATGTCCGTCGGCAAACCCGTCCTGCGCATCGACGACCTCTCCGTCGTCGAAGCCGCCGCCTATCTGCCGGCGCAGTACTATCCGGAAGTCGAACCGGGCAAAACCGAATTCCGCCTCGGCGTCGGCGGCCGCGCCGCCGGCACGCACGTCGTCGCCTATCGCAGCCCCGTCATCGACCCCACCTTGCGCACGTTTGAAATCAAAGGGAAAGTCGCCGACGACGACGGCGTCGCCGTTCCCGGCCAGATGGCCGATCTGACCATCGTCTTCGAGACCCGGGCGGGCCTCGGCGTGCCCTCCGCGTCCATCCTGACCCGCAACGGCCGGACCATCGTCTTCGTCGCGCAGGACGGCCTAGCCGCCGCCCGCGAAGTCCAACCCGGCCTCCAGAACGACGGCTGGACCGAAATCCTCTCCGGGCTCGAAGCCGGCGAAAGCGTCGTGACCGAAGGCCAGACCCAGCTCCGCGACGGCCTGCCCGTCGAAATCCTCTGATCCCCGGAAATTTCCGCACAGGAGAGCCCCATGTTCCTCGCCAATGCCTCCACGAAGCGCCCGATCGCGATGGGCTGCCTGCTCATCGCCCTCGTCGTGCTCGGATTGAATTCCGCCCGCAAGCTCTCCATCGAGGACATGCCCGCGGTCGACATCCCCTACATCGCCGTGATCACGACTTGGGTCGGCGCCTCCCCCGAAGACGTCGAAAAAGACGTCAGCAAGTACATCGAAGACGCCGTTTCCGGCATCGACGGCCTCAAGCACATCGAGTCCTCCAGCCTCGAAAACGTGTCTCAGGTCGTCCTCGAGTTCAATCTCTCCGTCGACGTGGATACGGCCGCGCAGGACGTGCGCGAAAAGCTCGACCCCATCCTCTCCAAGCTGCCCGCGGACGCCGAACGCCCCGTCATCCAGAAAATCAACATCAACGCCAAGCCCATCGCCAACGTCTTCCTTTCCGGCGCGGCGCCCATCGACGACCTCTACGACTACGCCGACAACGTGGTCGCCGACCGCTTCGCCACCATTCCCGGCGTCGCCGAAGTCCAGGTCATCGGCGGCAACGAGCGCGAAGTGTGGGTCGAGCTCGACCGCGACGCCCTCGCCGCCGCCGGCCTGACCGCCATGGACGCCACGGCCGCGCTGCAAGGAGGGGTGCTCTCCCTCCCCGGCGGCCGCATCCGCGAGCGCGGCAACGAATACTCCATCCGGTTCGACGCCGAATACCAGGACGTCGCCGACATCGCCAACCTCGAAGTCGCCAACCGCGACGGCGCCCGCCGCCGCCTCGGCGACCTCGGCTCCGTGCGCCTCGCCACCGCCGAAGTCCGCCAGCGCGCCATTCTCGACGGGAAACAGGGCATCGTGCTCAAGGTCGTCAAAAAGGCGGAAGGCAACATCGTTTCCGTCGTCGAGGAATCCCGCCGGCGCTTCGAGGAAATCCGCGCAACCCTCCCCGGCGGCATGGAACTCACCTGGGTTTCGGACGAGGCCGCCAACATCCAGGCCTCCGTCGATTCCGCCATCTCCGGCGTGCTCCAGGCCGTCGGCCTGTGCGCCTTGATCCTCTTCCTCTTCCTCGTCAACCTCCGCACGACCGTCGTCGTGGCCATCACGATGCCCGTCACCATTCTGATCGGCCTGTTCTTCATGCAACTGGCCGGCCAGACCCTCAACACCGTCACCTTGCTGGCCATCGGTCTCTCCACCGGCGTGCTGGTTTCCAACTCCATCGTCGTCCTCGAAAACATCGTTTCGAAGTTCGAGACCATGGACGACCATTGGGCCGCCGCGGGCGAGGGTGCCTCGGAGGTCACCGTCGCCGTGTTGGCCTCGGCGGGCACCAACGTCGTCGTCATGTTCCCCATCGCCATGATGTCCAGCATGGTCGGCCGCATCCTAGCCCCCTTCGCCGTCGCCACCCTCATCGTCAACGCCGCATCCATCTTCGTCAGCTTCACCCTCACCCCCATCCTGTGCGCGCTCCTGATGCAGCCGGCCTCGAAGCGCAAGGACAACGCGTTGGCCCGCTTCGGCCAGCGCTGGGACGCCGGCTTCCAGGCGTTCGCCGTCCGCTACGCCAACGGCCTCCGGCGCATCGCCCGCAACCGCTTCTTCACCGCCGCCGTCGTCCTCGGGTTCGTCGCGCTGTTCCTGGGCACGATGAAGTTCGGCGGCGGCCGGCTCGGCTTCACGTTCTTCGAAACGGCCGACAACGGACGCATCTTCGTCCGCGTCGAAACGCCCCCCTACTACGACCTCGAAAAGACCGTCGCCCGCCTCGAGGGCATCCAGGCGCGCTTGATGGGCTTCTCCGACCTCGAGCACGTCCTCACCACCGCCGGCAAGGCCGAGTCCATGAGCGGCCAGGCCAGCGAAGGCGTCTACATGGGCCAGATCGAGCTGTTCTTCGCCCCCAAGACCGAACGCCGCTGGAAGATCGTCGACCGCATCGAGGAAATCCGCGCCTTGCTGCGCGACGAAACCGACTGCCTGGTCTCCGCCGCGCTGCCCAGCAAGATGGGCGGCCAGAATTTCCAGATCGACCAGAACCTCTCCGGCGACGATCTCGAGGAACTCGACCGCGCCGCGCTCGGCATCCAGGCCGCCGCGCTCGCCCTGCCCGGCGTCAGCACGCTCGAAACCACCGTCCGCGACACCAAGCCCGAGATCCGCGTCCAGCCCAAGCGCGCCGTCCTCTCCGATCTGGGCCTGCCGGCCGCCCGGCTCGGGGCGATCGTCCGCGCCAACGTCGACGGCATCGAAGCCGCCAGCTACAAGCGGGGCGACCGCACCTACGACGTCCGCGTCAAGCTCGCCGAGCGCGAAGGCAAGGACCAGATCCGCCAGTTCATGCTGCCGGGCGCCGACGGCCGCCCCATCCCCCTCGAAACCGTCGCCGACGTCGTCGACGCCCGCACCCTCGTCCAGATCTACCGCGTCGACAAGCGCCGCACCGTCAAGATCCTCGGCGACATCCGCCCCGGCGCCACCATGAGCGGCGTCGGCGCCGACCTGGCCCGCACCGTCGCTGAAAAGAACCTGCTGCCCGCCGGCTATACCCTCGGCAATTCCGGCATGTCCGAGATCATGGACGACGCCATCGCCGATTTCGGCGAGGCGATCCTGCTGGCCGTCTTCCTCACGCTGCTCACCCTCGCCGCCATCCTCGAATCCTGGAGCCGCCCCGGCTTCGTGCTGCTCACGCTGCCCATGGCCCTCGTCGGCGTCGTCGGCGCCCTCGTGTTCAGCGGCTCCGCCATCACCATCCTCGTCCTGCTCGGCATCCTCATGCTCATCGGCGTCGTCGTCAACGGGGCCATCCTGATCGTGGACAAGATGGCCCAGCATCTGCGCGAAGGCGTCTGCCGCCGCGAAGCCATGCTCACCGCCATGGTCGAACAGTTCCGCCCCGTGCTGATGGTCGTGCTGGCCTCCGGCCTCGGCATGCTGCCCATCGCCGTCAGCTCCGGCATCGGTTCCGAAAACCGCGCCGGCATCGGCATCGCCTCCGTCGGCGGCATCCTCGTCGCCGGCCTGCTCACCATGACCGTCCTGCCGCTGATCTACACCCTCTTCACCGGCCGGCCCAAGGGCGAGTCGCTTGCGAAATCCGGCCAACCTTGCGAAGATTGACGCTCGAATCCATGTCCACCGCCCAAGACATCCTCGCCGGCGCCCAGCGCTGGGAACTCCTGCGCAAGCGCCGCGCCAAGGAAACCCTGCGCTCCGTCTTTCGCGTGGACGAGCGCTACGTCGCCAAGAAATTCGAGATCCCGCTGGCCGCGCGCCGCTATCGCCGCCCCTGGCTCGCCGAAGACGCCTGCTTGCGCCGGCTCGACGGGCGCGGCGCGCCGCGTTCCTTCGGTTGGTTCGAGGAAACCGCCGGCGACCGGCGCGTCGTCTGGCTGGTGAAGGAATACGTCGCCGGCACCCCCGTCGAAACCTTCTCCGCGGCCGATCTGCCCGCCGCCGCCCGCCTGCTGGCCGGCGTCCACGCCCGGGCCGTCTTCACCGACGACGCCAGCGCCGGAAATTTCCTCCGCACCCCCGACGGCCAGATGGAATTCCTCGATTTCGGCCGCGCCCGGCCCTATCGGCGCGCCGGATGGCGCTTCGACGCCGCCATTGGTTGCGAACTCGCCAAGCTGCGGCGCGAAGGATTCCGCTGGGACGACGCGCTGTGGCGCGCCTTCCGGCCGCTCTATTTCGAGGCGCTGGGCGCTTCGCGCGGCCGGCAAATCCGCATCCGCCTCGCCTGCGCGGCCGCCGTCGCGCTGCGCCGGATCCGCAAAACCCTCCAAGGCAAAAACCCGCGGAGCTGAGCCGTGCGGCGGTTCCACCATGGTCTTTCGCTGGCGATTCTGCTGGGCGCCGGTCCGGCGGTTTCGGCGCCCTCGTGGTTCGCCGACAGCCCGCCCCTGATCTCCCTCGGCGTCGGCGCAGCCCAGGTGTTCGACAACCACCAGGAATTTTTCTGGGGCGTCGAATACCGGCCGGCCTTCCGTTTTCTCCACGTCGGGCCCTATTTTCTGTTCGGTACCGGCAAAAACGACGAATTCTATGCCGCCGCCGGCGTGCTGGCGGACGTCGAACTCGGCCGCGGCTGGGTGCTCACCCCCAGTTTCGGCGCTGGCTACTACAACGCCTCCGACGGCCTCGATCTTGGCTTCGACACCCAGTTCCGCACCGCCGTCGAACTGGCGCGCCGCTTCGGCCGCGGCCAGCGCCTCGGGCTCTGCTTCGCCCATCTCTCCAACGGCTCGCTCAGCGACACCAATCCCGGCACCGAAACCCTGGGCATCTCGTATTCTTTTCCGGTCGATTTGTTCTTCCGCCGCGCGCCCGCCGCCGCCGTTCCGGACCGGACGGAATGAACGGTCCGCTTTGCCGCGCCGGCCCGCGTGGGGTATAGTGGGTGCTCCATGGTGTTCTTCTTCCAGATCCTGTGCGTGCTCGGACTCGTTTCCGCCGGCTTCTTCGCCCGGCGGCGCGGCCTGCTCTCCGCGCACGGCACCAACGACCTCGCCCACCTCGCGCTCTCCATCGTCTATCCCGCGCTCATCTTCGTCTCGATCCTCGAACTGTCCTTCGCCGACCTGCGCGCGAACCGGACGTTGCCCCTGCTCGTCATGGCCATCGCGATGGTCGGCTTCGGCCTGGGCCTGCTGGCCGTGCGCTTCCTCGGGCGCGTGCCGGAGGAAACGTCCCGGGCCTTTCTTTTCCACTGCCTGATCAACAACTACTCGTTCCTGCCCTTGCCGCTCGTGCTGTTCCGCTACGGCGACTCCGGAGTGGCCCTGCTGGTGTTTTCCTCCGTCGGCTACGAGCTCCTGCTGTGGTCGCTCGGCGTCATGCTGTTCTCCCGCGCCGAGCGCAAGCGCGACCGGCTGAAATCCCTCTTCAGCCCGCCGTTCGTCGTCCTGCTGCTCAGCCTGGCCCTCGTCGCCGCGCGCGACCTCCTGCCCTGGCCCGCGCCGCCGCCGTGGCTGGCCTTGGCCGCCAACACCTTCCGCGGCGGCCTCCAGACCCTCGGCGCCGCTACCATCGCCCTCTCGATGCTCGTCGCCGGCAGCCGCTTCGCCACGCTGAAATTCGAAACCATCCTCGGCTGGCGCATCTGGCTCGTGTCCGTCATCCGCCTCGTCGCCGTGCCCCTCGTCATGATCCCCCTGCTCGGCGCGCTTCCCATGGCCCCCGTCGCGCGCGGCATCCTGTATATCGTCGCCGTCATGCCCTCCGCCATGGTCAGCGTCCTCTTCTCCGAACGCTACGGCGGCGACACCGATTTCATCGCCGGCGGCCTCTTGCTGACCCACCTCTGGGCGCTCGTCACCGTTCCCCTGTTCCTCGCCTGGGCGTTCTGAACGGCGCCAATTCCCGTTGCCACGCCGCCAGCTTCTGCGCATAGGTCCGCGCCGCATGCGCCGGGCTCGTGGAGGGCAACCGCGCCAGTTTCAAGCCCGCCAGCCGCGCGCCGCACGCCGGCGCCACGTGCCGCCGGAACAGCGCTTCCGCCGGACCGCCGTTGAAGACGATCGCCTCCAGTTCCGGATGCCTCGCCAGCAGTTCGGGAATCGCGTTCGCCACCCGCCGCCGCGGATGGATCGCGGAATCCAGGCTGCCCGGCCGGTGCGCGGCCCGCAGCACGTCCCACAGCATCACCCCGCCCGCCGCCAGCTTGCGCAGGCGCTGCTCGTACGGCTGTTCCCGCTCCGCGCCGAACAATTCCCCCATGATCGGCCAGAACGCGTTGCGCGGATGCGCATAGTACTGCCCCTGCCGGATCGATTCCGCGCTCGGCAGCGTCCCCAGGATCAACACCCGCGCCCGCCGCGGCTCCACCGGCGGAAACCCCTCCGCCCAATGTTCATCGCGCGATCCCATGGTTTTGCCCAAACACCTCTATCATTTTCCACCGCCATTTTCCACGCCCCGTGCTTGCCCGCTGTCCGCAGGACGTGCGGACCGGGGATTTCTTTCGGATTGCGGCGGGATTTCACTCGAAAAGATGCCGCGGATTTTCCGATGAGGACGTTTCGCGGACGACCCGAGCAGGACTCGTGTCCGCGAGCGGTCGGCCTCGAAGCGTCCGCGCGGAATAGACGGGGCTTGGTTTTCGCGCCGCCGGAATCCGAAAGAAATCTCCGCTTCTCCCCGCGCAGCGCCGCCCCGCCCGCGCGCCTCACTTGGCCGGCGGCGCCTCCGGCACGAAGCGCAGCGCGGCGGAATTGATGCAGTAGCGCAACCCCGTCGGCCGCGGCCCGTCGTCGAACACGTGCCCCAGATGCGCGTCGCACCGCGCGCAGAGCACCTCCGTGCGCACCATGCCGAAGCCGCGGTCCTCCCGCCGCGCCAGGTGCGCCTCCGCCACCGGCCGGAAATAGC
>DAOTNL010000112.1:0-8806 GCA_035450765.1 Kiritimatiellia bacterium
TGCACGTGCTGCTGAGCGCCCAGGCGACCGCCGCCACCTTCCGGCGCGCGGGCGGCGCGGGTTTCTGGCGCATCCTGGCCGTCGCCTATTTCGGCGGCGTCGCCATCGGCACGGTCAGCGACAGCCTCATCCCCTATCTGGGCGAGTGGCTGTTCAGCCTGCCCAACGCCCACGTCCACGTCGGCTTCATCGAGGAATGGTGGCTGGTGAATCCGGCGGCCTTCATCGGCATCGCGCTGGGCGCCTGGAAGGCCAAGACCCGCATGCCGCACGCGCTGCACGTCTGGGTCAGCACCGGCGCGTCGCTCTTCCACGTCGCCATGGCCATGGGCGGCTCCCTCTCCGCGGCCGTCCTCGGCGGCCTCGCCGTGTTCCTGTTCCTGTCCGTCTGGCTGCCGTGCTGCACCAGCGACATCGTCTTCCCGCTGCTCTTCGCCCCGAACAAGGACGCCGTCGCCGGCTGCGGCTGCGGCCACGACCACCATCACCACCACTAGCCGCCGCAAAGTTTTTACGTTCTACGTAATCCCCCCGGAAAAGTTTTACGTAGCACGTAAAAATCGGGGCCGGGTTTTACGTACTACGTAAAATTCGCGGGCCGCGCCGGGCGCGCGGCGGAGACGCGCCTACCGCTTGGCGGACTTGAGCAGGGTCTGGAGGTCTTCCATCTCGGCCTGGAGGTCTTCCTCGTGCTCGACCTCGTCCTGCAGGATCTGGAGGACGATGTTGTACGTCACCGGATCCTTGTTCATCGTCAGGTTGAGCAGCTTCTTGTAGGTCGTGATGGCGCACTGCTCGCCCGCGATGTTCTGCTCGAGCACCTTTTTGACGAACGGGTCGTTGGGCGCGTCGTAACCGCAGTTGGTGTGCTTGTACCACTCCTTCGGCTCGGTGACGGGCGTGCCGCCGAGCTGGATGATGCGCAGGGCCAGCATGTCGGCGTGGCGCAGTTCGTCCGCCGCGTGCTGGACCAGCTCGGCGATGACGGCTTCCTTCATCGGCCCCTTCACCACCTTGGCGCCGATCCAGTACTGGTAGTAGGCCAGCCACTCGTCCGAAAACGCCTTGTTCAGGACGGCCACCAGCTTCTTGACGTCCATGTCGACGATCGCGATTCCCTTGGTTCCCATGATGTTTTCTCCTTCGTGGTCGGTTTTGGCCGGCGCGCCCGCGCCGCGCTCCTACGTTGTGTTTCGAGCATAGGCCCGAAACGGACGGGCGTCAATCCCGGCCGTCCTCGCGCATTGCCATCCCCGCCGCCGTTTTCGTATGCTCCGGGGCCTTGAAACCGAACCGATCGCGAGGAATCCCATGACCGCTCCGCTCAGCCCCACCACGCTCAGCCCCGAACTTTCCAAGGAGTTCGGCATCCGGGTCTATCTCAAGCCCGAGATCCATTCCGCGACGGGCTCCTACAAGGACCGGCTGGGGCCGGCGGCCGTCGCCGAGGCCATCGCGGCCGGCGCCACCAAGGTGGTGGCGACCTCGAGCGGCAACCAGGGCCTGGCCATCGCCCACGCGGCGCGGGCGGCCGGCATCCCCTGCCTGATCCTGGCCACGCAGCACATCTTGCCCGTCTATCGCGACACGCTGCGCGACCTCGGCGCCGAGCTGCAAACCGTGCCGGACATGAAGGCCCGCACGGTCGCGCTGCACGAGAAGATCAAGGAAGGCTGGTTCCCCCTCTCCGTCGCCCCCGAGGACCGCGGCCGGCGGACGCAACTGGGCAAAAGCGGTTATGCCGCCATCGCCCGCGAAATCGTGGACGCGCTCGGGGCCGCGCCCGATTTCCTGATCCTGCCCGTCTGTTTCGGCGACGGCTGCGCGGGCATTCTGCTCGGCTTCCGGCAGCTGGCGCGCGAGCGCGGCACGGCCATCCCGAAGTTCATCATGATCCGCGCCACCTACGCCGAGGACGTCGCCTTTTCCATCACCTCCGACATCACCACGCCCGAGGTCGCCGACACGCTCGCGGCCACGGACGGCGTCTCGATGTATTTCAAGAACGCCGATTTCCTCGAGGCGCAGCGGCTGGGCCGGGAAGCGGGGCTGGATCTCGAAGCGTCGGCCGCGGCACCGATCCTGGCCCTGCGCCGCTACGCCGCCGATCCGGGGTTCCCACCTGGCAGCACCACCGTGCTGCTCTTCACGGCCAAGCACCGTCCCGGGAATTGAGCAAAAGAAAGAAGGTTTTCCACGGCGTGGAAAACCTTCTTCCGTTTCCCCGGGCGGCGGACCGCCGCGGGGGACGCTGGCCGGGGGCCTAGGTCACGTAGCGCTCTTCGGTCAGGTAGCGGTTCATGTGGTCGCACATGAGCGTGACCGCGCGCAGCTTCTTGCCCTTGGCTTTCTTGATCTCTTCGAGGGCGAAATGCACGTTCGCTCCGGAGGACACGCCGCAGTAGATGCCTTCCTCGAGCCACAGGCGGTGCGTCATCTCGCGGGCGATGGTGTCGGTCACCATCACCAGCTCGTCGATCAGCCCGTCGGCCTTGAGCATCTGCGAGACGATGCCGCCCTTGATCGGCGTGGACGGGAAGTCCATGCCGACGTGCCACGGTTCCTTGGAGCTCGCCGGCTGGATGCCGATGACCTTCAGGTTCGGAATTTCCTTCTTCAGGACCTTCGCGATGCCGGCGACGCTGCCGCCCGTGCCGATGGACTGGACGAAGACGTCGAGCTTGCCGTCGGTCTGCTCGAGGATTTCCTGCGCGGTGACGTAGTGCGCCTTGCAGTTGTCCTCGTTGCTGAACTGGCGGGCCCACCAGATCTTGCCGGGGGCTTTCGTCTCGTCCTCCAGGCAGAGCTGGCGGCCGGGCAGTTCCACTTCGGCGCCGGCGATGCTGCGCTCCTTCAGGTGCTCGATGTCCGCGGGCTCCATCAGGCGCACTTCGGCGCCGACGTTCTTCATCATCTTCGATTTTTCCGCGCCGGCCTTGCCGGGCATGGTTTCGTAGATGGTGACGTTGTAGCCCAGCATGCGGCCGACGCTGGAGAGCGCGAAGCCGGTGTTGCCGGTGCTCGATTCGATGATGGTGGCGCCGGGCTTGAGTTCGCCCCGTTCCGCCGCGCCCCGGATCATCTCCAGCGCGATGCGGTCCTTCAGGCTGCCCGACGGGTTCATGTACTCCAGCTTGACCAGGATCTCGGAGCCCGTGCCCGCGGGGATCTTGTTGAGCCGGACCATCGGGGTGTTCCCGATGAGTTCGAGCATGCTGTCGTAGATCTTCTTTCTCGGTTCCATGCGCGCCTTATTCCAGTTCCAGACCGACCTTCAGGGCCTTGGCCTTCTCGATGAAGTAGCGGCCGGTCGCGATGTCGAAGACGGCCATGCCCATCGGGTTGAACATGATCGGCATGTCCTTCGGCCAGGCGGCCATCGCGTCGTGGTAGACCACGTCGGCGATGTTCTTGGTGTCCTTCTCCTGCAGGCCGCGCTCCTTGTGCATCATCTCGATGTCGGTCTTCTCGCGGCAGACTTCCTCCCAGTCGTCCACGATGATGGCCTTCGTGTGGTCGAGGATGCTGGTCTTGTAGTCGCGCAGGGAGCAGTTGAGCTGCAGCGAGCCGGCCTTGGGCTTGCGGTCGACGTAGGGGGCCTTCGAAACCGTGCAGGTGATGAAGATGTCCGCGTCGTCGTAGGCTTCCTGCCAGGAATTGACCACGACGGTCTTGTCCTTGGCCGGGCCGGCGATCGTCTTCGGATCGATGCCGCGGATGTCGTAGAGGGAGATCTTGCCGATCTGGCCCTGCATGATCTCGGAAACCATGTCGTAGTGGCGGCGGCCGATCGGGCCCCAGCCCATGATGGCGACGTTCGCCTTCTGCAGCGGACGGGCCTTGAGGAAGTGCCGGATCATCATGCCCGACACGGACGCGGTGCGCACGACGCTCAGCAGCGCGGTGTTGATGATGGCGACGGGCACGCCCGTCTCGGCCTGGTTGAGCACCACGACGCTGTGCGCGCGCGGCAGGCCGTGGTCGATGTTCGCCGGGAAACTGGCGATCCACTTGATGCCGGCGAGGTTGATGTCGCCGCCGACGAACGCCGGCATCGCGATGATGCGGTTCGTCAGGTCGCGGTAGCGCAGGTAGGGCTTCACCGGCTGGGCGTAGTCCTTCTTGTCCAGGCACGCGACGGCCTTTTCGAGGTTGTCGATCGTCTCGTTCCAGCGGATGCCGATCTTCAGCAGGTCTTTTTCGTTCAGATAGAGCATGGGGGTTCCTTGGGTTTCGTGTTTTGACGGTCCGGATCCGGGAATGGATCCTAGAAATTGTGCGGGACGAAGTTCTTGCCGTGCGGCTCGATGAACATGGAAGCCAGTTTCAGCTTCTTCATGCGCATGAAATTCTTCCAGCGCTCTTCGCCGATCGCCGCGCGGATCGTGCCCGGCTTGAGCTTCCGCTGCGGGAAGGAGGCGGACAAGGCGACGGAAATGGTGTTGAGGCTTTCCTCCTTGCCCTTGAGGGTCAACTTGACCACGAAAGCGCCATCGACGCTGGGGCTGGTGAAGCGGTATTCGTTGTTGATCTTTTCGACGAGCATGCGCGGTCCTCCGTCCTTGTCGTTGCGAATTCGTCTTCCGGACGGCACAGGCGCGAGCCCGTCGGGGCCGGCCAAAAGGCGCGTTTTCAAGGAGGAACAACGTGCCAAGAAGGCCGCCCCGGCGTCAAGAACGACGTTGGTTGGCGAACCCGACGTTTTTGTCGGTTCCGCCCCCCTGCCCCGGCCCATGAAAAAGCGCAAGGGAGCCGGAGCTCCCTTGCGCTGACTCGTCCGCCGTGGGCGGATTACTTCTTCGCGGGAACGGGCGTCTTCGCGTATTCGATCGCGAAGCTGGCGTAGAACGCCGTCGCGCGGGTCAGGTGCTCGATATCGATTTCCTCGTTCGGGAAATGCGCGAACTTCTCGTGGCCCGGGCCGAAGCCGATGACCGGAATGCCGAACATGCCGCAGATGGACACGCCGTTGGTGCTGAAGACCCAGTAGGACACCACGGGCTCCTCGCCCAGGGCGGCCTTGAAGCCGGCGACGGCGCTCTGGACGTAGGGCGTATCCTCGGGGATGTGCCAAGTGGGGTAGTACTTCTTGGTGGGATACACCAGGCCCGTCCAGCTCGGCACGGAGTATTCCAGCACGCGGACTTCGGCGCCGGCCTTCTTCACGCCCGGCAGGGCCTTCAGTTCGGCGACGCTGGTCTCCTCGTTCTCGCCCAGGGTCAGGCGGCGGTCGAGGTGGATCGTGCAGCTGTCCGCCACCGCGCACAGGCTCGGCGAGGTCGAACGGATGTGGCTGATGGTGACGGTGCCCTTGCCCAGCGGCTGGACCACGGGCAGGCTTTCGTTGAGCTTCTCGACGTCCTTGATGATGTCGGCCATCTTGTAGACGGCGTTGACGCCGCGTTCGGGGGCCGAGCCGTGGCAAGAGACGCCCTTGGTCTCGATTTCGATTTCCATGCGGCCGCGGTGGCCGTGGTAGATCTGCAGGCTGGTCGGCTCGGTCGAAACGACGACTTCGGGGCGCAACTTGCCTTCCTTGACGATGTACTGCCAGCACAGGCCGTCGCAGTCCTCTTCCTGCACGCTGGCGACCACCCAGATGGTCAGGTTTTCGGGCACCATCCCGAGTTCCTTCAGCATGGCGATGGCGTAGATGGAAGTGATCACCCCGCCCTTCTGGTCGGTCACGCCGCGGCCGTAGACCTTGCCGTCCTTGATGATGGACGGATAGGGCTTGACCTTGTTCCAGAGGGTGACGTCGCCCACGTCGACGGTGTCGCAGTGGCCGTCGAAGGCGATCACGCGCGGGCCGTTGCCGATGCGGCCGAGCAGGTTGCCCATGCCGTCGATGACGACTTCGTCGTAGCCCATCTTCTTCATGGCCGCGGCCATGAACTTGACCACGTCGCCCTCCTGGCTGCTCAGGGAGGGGATGCTGGCGACGTCCTTGAGGAAATTCGCGATTTCGCCTTCGCGCTTCTTGGCTTCCGCGTACAGTTTCGAACTCATTTTTCTTCTTCTCCTTGGTTGTTACAGGGCTTTCAGCACGCCGGTGGCGGCGTTGAAGTCGTCGATCAGGCGATCCCATTCGGCGACCTGGGCCGGATCGAAGACGCTCTTCCAGAAATCTTCGTCCCACATGGCGCGCAGGTCTTCGCTGCTCTTGCCCTGCTGTTCGACCCAGGTGAAATACTTGAAGTTGTGCAGCGCCTTGCGGTCGAAGTAGGACAGTTCGCGGAAGGTCGTCGGGTTGCAGCCTTCGAGGAAGCGCCCGTAGTGGCGGGCGGCCAGGTCGGCGTTGTAGGGCCCGTGCTGCGCGGCCATTTCGGCGACGCGCGAGGCGTAGAGGTCCATCGAATCGGTCAGCGGCAGGAAGATGACGTCGCGGCCGTCCATGTCGTAGTAGCGCGCGGCCCAGATGGCGCTGACCAGGTTGCAGATGCCGGAAATGCCGGCGGCCGGCAGCTTGGCGAGCACGTCGTCGCGGACCCCCTGCTTCTTCAGGTAGTCGCGGCCGGCCTTCTCGTTGAACAGGCGCAGGAGCTGCATGACCTGCTCGTCGTCCACCGCCGCGATGGCGTCCGTGTTGCGCACGTTGTGGATCCACGGGATGTGCTTGTCGCCGATGCCTTCGATGCGGTGCGCGCCGAAGCCGTACTGGTAGAGCGTCGGGCATTGGGCGGCCTCGCTGGCCACCACGCGGATGGCCGGGTGCTTCGTGCGCAGGAAATCGCCCGCGGCGATCGTGCCCGCCGACCCCGTCGCGCTGACGTAGCCCGCCAGACGGCTGTGGTGCGTCTTGAAGTTGTTGTTGTAGATCTCCTCGATGATCCCGCCGGTCATGTTGTAGTGCCAGATCGCGTTGCCGAACTCCTCGAACTGGTTGAAAATCACGATCTTGTCGCCGCGCTCGCGCCGCAGCTGCCAGCACATGTCGTAGATTTCCTTCACGTTCGACTCGGTGCCGGGCGTGGCGATGATCTCGTCGGTCTTGATGCTCTTGAGCCACTGGAAGCGTTCCTGGCTCATGCCTTCGGGCAGGATGGCGATGGCCGGGCAGGCCAGCAGGGCGCAGTCGAAGGCGCCGCCGCGGCAGTAGTTGCCCGTCGAGGGCCAGACGGCCTTCTGCGTCGTCGGATCGAAGTTGCCGCTGACGAGGCGGGGCACCAGGCAGCCATAGGCCGCGCCCACCTTGTGCGCGCCGGTCGGGAAATAGCGGCCCATCAGGCCGACGATCCGGGCATCCACGCCCGTGATTTCCTTCGGGAATTCCAGCCAGTTGCCTTCGCCGAAACCCCCGGTCTTGGGATCGTTCTTCCAGGTAATGCGGAACAGGTTGAGCGGGTTCACCGCCTGGTCGTCGATCTTCTTGAGCTGGTCCTGGATCTTCGGCGGGATCAGCTTGGGATTCTTCTGCTGGGCGAAGGTCGGCAGGACGATGCCCCGTTCCTTGGCGCGCTGGACGGTCCGGCGGAGAACGTTGTGGTCGATCTTGGAAATGATTTTCATGATGTAGGGCTCCTCGTTCGGTGGAGATCTGGGGGTGCGTAATCGCGGAAAATCATCGCTTTTCGGCCCGGGCGGCGTCAACCCAAATGGCCATCGGCCGGGAAAACGCTTTAGCGCGGCAGGAGCACGCCCAGCACGGCCAGGCCGTAGAGGGCCATGTCGGCCAGCAGCGGCACGTCCGTCAGCAGGATGTGCTCGGGCCGGTCTCCCTGGTCCCGGCGGTACACCAGATCCATGTAGCGGAACAACCCGAAGACGACGAAGGGAATGGTCGCCCCCAGCCACGGCGTGCCGAACTTGGCGACCGTTTCGGGCCAAAGGGTATAGATCGAATAGCACACCAGGGAAGCCGCGCCGGTCATGGCGATCAGCAGGTCGAGCAGCCGTTCGTCGTAGCCGTCCAGAGCGGCCCGGGTTCCCAAACCGGCCAGATTCACCTTTTCGTGCCGCCGCTTGCACAGGCCCAGGAACAGCGCCAGCATCATCGCGCAGATCAGCAGCCACGGGCTGATCCTGACGTGGATCACCACCGCCCCCGCCAGCGCGCGCAGGACGAATCCCAGCGCGATCACGATCACGTCCACCAGCGCCAGGCGCTTCAGCCCCAGCGTGTACACGATCTGCAGCGCCAGATAGGCGCCCAGCACCGCCAGCAGGTTGGAGCCCAACCGCCAAGCTCCGCCCAATCCCAGCGCCAACAGCAGCAGGCCCGTGCCCCAAGCCAACGCCGGTCCCGCCTCCCCCGACGCGATCGGCCGGTTTTTCTTGATGGGATGCAGCCGGTCCTGCGGCGCATCCTTCAGGTCGTTGAAGACGTAGACCGCGCTCGAAACGAGCGAAAACGCCAGCGCCGCGAGGGCGACTTTCCACAGTTCCCACGCCGCCAGGTCCTGCTGCCGGTCGCCCAAGGCGAAAGCGTAGGCCGCGAACACCACGGCGTTCTTCGTCCATTGCTTGACCCGCAGCAGGCGCAGCAGCATGAGGAACGTCTTCATCCCGCGGCGGCTTTCCCCGCCGCGACGCTCTGCGGATGCACGGCGCGCGGCCGGCGGCGGTAGCCGCAGCGCGCGAGCAGCTTCCAGACCATCCAGAGCGCCTCGTTGACGATGCCTCCGCTCATCTTCGACTGCCCCTCGCGCCGTTCCTCGAACGTGATCGGCGATTCGACGATCCGGAAGCCCAGGTGCCACGCCGTGTGCGTCATCTCGATCTGGAACGAGTAGCCGTTGGAGTGGATGCCGTCGAGATCGATGGCGGCGAGCACTTCGCGGCGGAAGCACTTGAAGCCGCCGGTCGG
>DAOTNL010000113.1:0-8788 GCA_035450765.1 Kiritimatiellia bacterium
GAAGGCATCGCCGCCCTCGAAGCCGCCGAAAAGCGGAAGTTCACCGAACAGGAAATCGAGGCCCGCCTGCGCGCCGAGGTCAAGAAACAGGTCGCCGCCCTGGCCGACTACAAGCATCCCCGCCGCGTCCAGGTCCGCTGGGAAGAGTTCAACAAGACCTCCACCGGCAAGATCAAGCGCTACCTCTACGCCATGTCGGAAGCGACGCCTGAATAGGGCCGGCGCGTTTCTTCGGGGTTGAACCCTCCCCTCCCCTTCGGGTAGGGTTCGGCCACCATGAACAGCACTCCCCACGTCCTCGTCACCGGCGGCGCCGGCTATCTCGGTTCCATCCTCGTGCCCACCCTGCTCGCTCGCGGCTGCGCCGTCACCGCCGTCGACAACTTCATGTATGGCCAGACTTCCCTCCTCGACTGCTGCGCCTACGAGAATTTCACCATCGTCCGCGGCGACGTCCGCGACGAACGCCTCATGCTGCCCCTGCTCAAGAAGGCCGACGTCGTCATGCCGCTGGCCTGCCTCGTCGGCGCGCCCCTCTGCGCCCAGAAGCCCATCGAGGCCCGCTCCATCAACCTCGACGCCATCCTCATGCTGCTGAAAAACGCCTCGAAGGCCCAGCGCTTCATCTCGCCCACGACCAACTCCGGCTACGGCGTCGGCCAGGCCGGCGTCTTCTGCACCGAAGAAACGCCCATGAACCCCATCTCCCTCTACGGCGTCCTCAAGGTCGAACTCGAACAGGCCCTGCTCGCCGCCGGCGCGGTCTCCCTGCGCCTGGCCACCGTCTGCGGCGTCAGCCCCCGCATGCGCCTCGACCTGCTCGTCAACGACTTCACCTACCGCGCCGTCGTCGATCGCTTCGTCGTCCTCTTCGAAGCCCACTTCAAGCGCAACTACATCCACGTCCGCGACGTCGCCCGCGCCTTCTGCCACGCGCTGGACCACTTCGACGAAATGCAAGGCCAGCCCTACAACGTCGGCCTCTCCGACGCCAACCTGTCCAAGATGGAGCTCTGCCAGGAAATCCAGAAGCAGATCCCCGACTTCACCGTCATGGAAGCCCCGATCGGCAAGGACCCCGACCAGCGCAACTACGTCGTCAGCAACGCCAAGATCGAAGCCACCGGCTACAAACCCCAGATCTCGATCCAGCGCGCCATCGCCGAGCTCATCAAGGGCTACCAGGTCGTCCGCCGCAACCAGCACGCCAACGTCTAGCCCCGCGGAAACCGCGGCATGGCCCCCCGTTCCAAAGTTTTTACGTTCTACGTAAAACTCCGCGAAAGTTTTTACGTTCTACGTAAAAACTCCGCGGATCGGGACCCCCACGGGCTTGCCCCGTGGGTGAATCAGGCCCCCCCTCCTGCAAGACCGACCTCCTTCACCCGCGACACAAGGTCGCGGGGGGCGAAAAGAGGTCTGTCTCTATTTTATGCGGCCCTCGCCGGGCTGCTCGCCGCGCCCCTTGCCGCCTCCGCCGCGCGGCTGGTCGAGGATTTCGCGCCCGGCACGGCCGGCGCGTGGACGCCCTACCTGAAATCCCCCGCGGTCGTCGCCACCGCCGACGGCCTGGCGTTCCCCGCGCCGTTTTCGCAGGACGTCGACCGCGCCGCGTGGGACAAGGCGGTCAACTTCGATCTTTCGGCCGCCGTCGCCTTCGAGCTGGACGTCGCCTGTCCCGCCCCCGACGCCGTGCGCGCGCTGGGGCTGTACTTCAAGAGCGGCGCGGGCTGGTACGTCGCCAACAAACCCCTCGCCGGCCCCGCGCTCCACACCCTCGTGTTCAACAAGAGCGACTTCACGACCGAAGGGAAGCCCGCCGGCTGGAACCGCATCGACGGCATCCGGCTTTCGCCGTGGAAAGGCGCGAACCCGGTGGATACCGCGCTGGTCTTCCGCCGCCTCGCCACGGTCGAAGGCTCGGCGCTCGTCGTCGTGCGCGGCACGACGTCGTGCCCCGACGCCGGCGCGCGCGCCGTCGCCGAAAAAACCGCCGCGCGCGTCAGCGGCCTGCTGATCGAAGCCGGCCTCGGCCATGTCCTCGTGACCGACGACGACCTGCCCAAGGGCGCGCTGAAAGATGCCCGCCTGGCGCTCTTGCCCTACAATCCCAATCCCGCGCCCGCCCAGCTCAAGGCGCTGACCGATTTCGTCGCCCGCGGCGGCAAGCTGGGCGTGTTCTACGGCTCGTCGCCCGCGCTGGCCGCCGCGCTGGGCTTCCGGCTCGGGCCCTATATCAAGTCCGACCGCCCCGGCCGCTGGCGTTCCATCGTCTTCGCCGACCCCATGGGCGGACTGGTGCCGCCGCGCATCTGGCAGGATTCCTCCAACCTCATGCCCGCGTTCCCCGCCGGTCCCGGCGCGCAGGTCGTCGCCTATTGGCACGACGCCCGCGACGCGCGCCAGCCCGAACCCGCGCTCGTCGCCTCGCCGCGCGGCTTCTGGATGTCGCATATCCTCTTGAGCGACGACCAGCCCTCGAAAAAAGAACTGCTCGTGGCCTTGTGCGCGCGGCTCGATCCCGCGCTCTGGACGCCGGCCGCCCTCCGCGCCATGCAGGATGCCGGCCGCATCAACGATTACGCCGGCATCGCCAGCGCGCTGGCGGGCATCGCCCGCCAGCTGCCGTTCGCCGCGCGGCCCGGCGACGTCCGCGCCCTGCTCGACCAGGCCGCCGTGCTCTCCGCGCAGATCCAGACCGCCCTCGCCGGCGGCCAGGCCCAAAAAGCCCTGCTGCTGGCCCGGCGCCAGCGCCAGCTCCTGCTGCGCGCCGACGCCGCCGTCCAGCCGCCCCGCCCCGGCGAATTCGTCGGCGTGTGGGACCACGACGGCACCGGCTACGTCCCCGGCGACTGGGCTTTCACCGCGAACCTGCTCGCGGCCCACGGCGTCACCGCCGTTTTCGCCAACGTCGTCTGGGGCGGATGCGCGCACTATCCGTCCAAGTTCCTGCCCGCATCCGCCACCCTGCGGCTCTACGGCGACCAGATCGCCGCCGGCCTCGCCGCCGCCCACGCCAAAGGCCTCGAGTACCACGTCTGGATGGTGCTGGGCAAACTCGACGGCGCGCCGCCCGAATTCGTCGAGCGCATGAAGAAAGAAGGCCGTCTGCAAGTCTCCGATGCCGGCGTCGTGCGCCCGTGGCTCAGCCCCCACCACAACGCCAACCGCGCGCTGCTGCTGGCCGTCGTCGAGGAAATCGCGCGGAATTATCCGGGCATCGACGGCCTCCACCTCGATTACATCCGCTTGCCCGACTCCTTGAGCTGCTATTCCGCCTCCACCCGCGCGCGGTTCGAGTCCGACACCCGCAAGAAGTGCGCGCGCTGGCCGGCCGACGTCCTCGCCGGCGGCAAGCGCAACGCCGAGTTCCGCAAATGGCGCACCGCCGACATCACCCGCCTCGTGGCCGATATCCGCGCCACGCTGCGCCGCGCGAATCCCAAGATCAAACTGTCGGCCGCGGTCTTCGGCATCGCCGCGCCCGACGGCGGCAACATCGCGCAATACTGGCCCGACTGGCTCAAGGCCGGCACCGTCGATTTCCTGACGCCCATGAACTACACGGAATCGTCCGCCGAATTCGCCCGCCTCGTGCGCACGCAGGTCGCCTATCCCGGCGCCGCGGGCCGCATCTACCCCGGCATCGGCGTCACGGCCGACGAATCCCGCCTCGATCCGGCGCAGGTCGCGCGCCAGATCGCGCTGCTGCGCCAGGCCGGCTGCCCCGGCTTCCTGCTCTTCGACCTCTCCGGCACCCTCCGCGACGAAACCCTCCCCGCCCTGCGCCAAGGCATCACCCGGCCCCTCCCTTGAAAATTGGATATTGGGTGTTGGACATTGGATATTGAAGACCGGCGGCTCCCGATCCCAATTTTCAATAACCAATATTCAATATCCAATCATCAAGTGAACAGCCCTCTTCTGAACATTGAAGATTGAATAGGGGACATTGAATATTGGATGATTCCATCCCATGAGCATCACCGCCCAGATCGTCGCCGACAGCATTTCGCCGCAGGGCATCCGGCTCTCCACGCTGTCCCTGAAATATCCCCGCTGGATCCACGCGGAATTCATGACCCACCGCCTGTTTTCGCGCAACGCGAGCAGCTCGCGCGCGGTACCGTCGAAGCGGCTGCGCGCGCTGGAGCGCGAGTATCCCCTTTGGTGGGGCGCCAACATCCCCGGCATGCAGGCCGGCGGCAAGCTGTCCGACGAACAGGGCACCAAGGCCAAGGCCATCTGGGACCGCATGGCCGACGCCTGCATCGAAGGAGTCGCCGAACTCGCCGAACTGGGCCTGCACAAGCAGTGGGCCAACCGCCCGCTGGAATGGTTCACGTCCATCTCCGTGCTCGTCTCGGCCACCTCGTTCGACAATTTCTTCGGCGTGCGCTGGCATCCCGACGCGCAGCCGGAAATCCAGGAACTGGCCCGGCAGATGTTCGCCGCTCTGCAGTCGGGCACCCCCCGCCCCCTGGAACCGGACCAGTGGCATCTGCCGTACGTTTCCGCCGACGAGGAAAAAGCCCTCGGCCTCGACGTCGCCCGGCGCTGCTCGGCCGCGCGCTGCGCGCGCGTGTCCTACCTCAACCACGACGGCACCACGCCCAACGTCGCCAAGGACCTCGACACGTTCGCCAAGCTGGCCGGCGATCCCAACGGCCCGCCGCACCCGCTGCACGCCTCGCCGATGGAACACCAGGCCACGCCCGACCGCCTGCGCGACCCCGCCGACCCCGAATCGTGGCAGTTCCCGGCCCAGCACGGCAATTTCCGCGGCTGGCGGCAGTATCGCAAGATGCTCGCCAACGAGCACATCGCGAGATTCATCCCGCCGGCTTGACAAGTGGCTTTCGAGCGGGCCCCACGGCCTTGTGCCGTGGGGGAGCAAACTTTGCCTCCCACGGGACAAGCCCATGGGGGGGGCTAAGATCCAATCGGGCCAAACTTCCGCTTTCCTCCCCCCTCCTTTTGCCCTAGAATCCGCCCGAATTTTGCACCGCGTTTTTCCGGAGAAGACCATGCCCGAAACCTACCAGCCGTCGTTGCGCGCCCAGATCCTCACCCGCCGTACCTACAACCGCGTGCTCGACGACAAGGGCACCGTTTTCGAGACCTGGGCGCAGACCGTGGACCGCGTCATCGAGCACCAGCGCTGGCTGTGGAAGCGCCAGATGCGCCGCGCGCTCAACAAGACGCAGGAAACCGAACTCGAAGAGCTCCGCGGCCTGCTGCTCGCCCGCAAGGTCGGCGTGGCCGGCCGCACGCTGTGGCTCGGCGGCACCGAAATCTCGAAGGTCCGCGAAGCCTGCCAGTTCAACTGCGCCCACCTGGAAATCCAGACCGTCGACGACATGGTGGACGCCCTCTGGCTGCTGCTGCAGGGCTGCGGCGTGGGCGTCACGCCGAAATCCGGCGGTATCAGCGGTTTCACCCAGCCCATCCTCGACATCCAGATCATCCGCTCCACGCGCCAGGACAAGAACGGCCGCGAAACCAACCTCGAAACCTGGGATCCCGAAACCAAGGTCTGGACCATCAGCGTCGGCGATTCCGCCGAAGCCTGGGCCAAATCCGTCGGCAAGCTGCTCGCCGGCAAGTACGCCGCCGAAAAGCTCGTGCTCGATTTCTCGGAAATCCGCCCCGCCGGCACGCGCCTGACGGGCTACGGCTGGATCGGCCAGGGCGACGAGACGATTTCCGTGGCCTATCGCGCCATCGCCGAGATCATGAACCGCCGCGCGGGCCAGCTCCTGCGCAAGATGGACATCCACGACGTCTGCAACTGGCTGGGCACGATCCTCAGCACGCGCCGCTCGGCGGAAATCAGCCTGTTCGAATACGGCTCCCCCGAATGGCAGGAGTTCGCCGTCTGCAAGAAGGACTACTGGAGCAAGGGCCAGCCCCAGCGCGGCATGTCCAACAACTCGCTCGTCTTCTACGACAAACCCACGCGCGCCGAATTGCGCGGCATTTTCGACCTGATGCTCGCCGCCGGCGGCTCGGAGCCCGGCTTCATCAACGGCGCCGCCGCGCTCAACCGCGCGCCCTGGTTCTCCGGCGTGAATCCCTGCGCCGAAATCCTGCTGGGCAACCGCGCCTTCTGCAACCTGACGACGATCGATCTCGCCAAGTTCAAGGACAACCCCAGCGGCATGCACCGCGCCATCTACGTCATCGCGCGCGCGAACTACCGCCAGACCTGCGTCAACCTCAAGGACGGCATCCTCCAGCACTCCTGGCACGAGAACAACGACTTCCTGCACCTCTGCGGCGTCTCCCTCACCGGCGTCGTCCGCCGGCCCGACCTCGGCCCCTACGAGCTGCGCCTGCTGCGCAACGCGGCCATCATGGGCGCCTATTCCATGGCCGACGAACTCGGCCTGCCGCGCCCCAAGAACGTCACCACCCTCAAGCCCGAAGGCACCATCTCCAAGTGCTACGACACGACGGAAGGCGCCCACAAGCCGCTCGCGCGCTATATTTTCAACAACGTCACCTTCGTGAAGCACGACCCGCTCGTGCCCGTCCTGCGCGAGGCCGGCTACCGGATCATCCCGCATCCCAACGGCACCGGCGACTGGGTCATCACGCTGCCCGTGGCGTGGGACGACGTGGATTTCGAGAAGGTCGGCGACCTCGAAGTGAACGAGGAATCCGCCATCGACCAGCTCGAGCGGTACAAGCTGCTGATGGACAACTACGTCGAGCAGAACTGCTCGATCACCGTCAGCTACGACCCCTCCGAAGTGGACGCCATCGTGGAGTGGCTGCTGCAGTACTGGGACCACTACGTCGGCGTGTCGTTCCTGCTGCGCGCCGATCCGCTCAAGACCGCCGCGGATCTCGGCTTCCCCTACTTGCCGCAGCAGCCGGTCTCCAAGGCCGAATACGACGCCTACGTCGCCAGCCTCAAGCCCATCGACCTCGAAAAGGTCCAGGCGCAGTCCGAGGACGCCGTGGACATGGGCAACGAATGCGCCGGCGGGGCCTGCCCCGTCCGCTGACCGCATGAAACGCCTCGCTCTCGCAGCAGTGTTCGTCCTGGCCGCCGCGTCCGGCGCGCGGGCCGACGGCGGCGTGCTGGCGGCCACCGCCGCCTCGACCCTCGGCGCGCGCGCCGCCAGCGGCTTCGTCAACGTTCCCTACGCCGGGCTCGGCGTCTTCGCCTCCCGCTGGGACAGCCAGGACTACGGCACGCTGACCGGCTACGGCGTCCGGCTCGGCTGGAACGTGATCGAGCATCTCGGCCTCGAAGCTCGCGCGTCCTACTACGAATCCAAGGACGACGAGATCGAGACCACCCTGCTGCCCCTCGAGGCCGCCCTCGTCCTGCGCCTGCCGTTCCACCGCCATTTCGTGCCCTACGTCGGCGGCGGCGCGGGCTACTATTTCAAGGACGCCGAATACGAAGACGACACGGACACCTGGGAATCGTCGGAGGAAGTCGCCGGCTATTTCGGCCTCGCCGGCCTGAACCTCTACCTCGGCGCGTTCTCCCTCTTCGCCGAGGCCAAGTACAACCTGGTCGGCACCGACGACGACCTCGAATGGCGCGGCGACGA
This sequence comes from Kiritimatiellia bacterium, assembly GCA_035450765.1. Taxonomy (GTDB): domain Bacteria; phylum Verrucomicrobiota; class Kiritimatiellia; order CAIQIC01; family Lenti-01; genus Lenti-01. The sequence goes on from DAOTNL010000113.1 coordinate 7,572, forward strand.
CGTCGACGCGAAGAACTCCCTCGACGGCTTCTCCTTCTCCGCCGGGTTCAAGCTCGGGTTCTGATTCCCTATTTTCCGGCTTGCCTCCCCGGTCGCCCCGGCCCATCCTTGGACTGGGTTTTCCACAACCAAAGGAGCGCACCATGAAAAAATCGATCATTGGGATTCTGCTGGTTCTCGTCCTCGCGCCTCTGGCCTTCGCGGCCGGCGACGGCGCCGGCGGTCTGGGCGTTTTCGGTTCCTGGTGGGACAGCAAGGACTACGGCGCCCTCTACGGCGGCGGCGTGCGTTTCGGCGCCGAAATCTTCAGCGGCCTCGCCCTCGAAGCCCGCGCCTCCTACCTCGTCTCCGAAGACCGGGACGCGGTCGTCGAAGGCCGCAACGTCTCGACGGAACTGGAACTCGTGCCCCTCGAAGCCGCCGTGACCTGGACGCTCGACGTCAGCGACGCCCTCAAGCCCTACGTCGGCGCGGGCGCGGGCTACTACCTCAAGAACGTCGACTGGAAGGCCGACGACGTGATCGACGAGGCCGACGACAAGGACAGCGTCGGCTACTTCGCCCTGGCCGGCCTCAACGTCGTGCTCGGCAACGTCGTGCTCTTCGGCGAAGCCAAATACAACGTCGTCCAGAACGACGACGAATGGCGCTGGCAGGGCAGCGACGTCGAGCAGAAGAACTCCCTCGACGGCTTCGCCGCCAACGTCGGCCTGAAACTTGCGTTCTAGCGCGCGTTGCGCTTGACTCCCGGGCTCGAGCCCCCCCACGGCCTTGTGCCGTGGGAGGCAAAGTTGGCTCCCCCACGGCGCAAGGCCGTGGGGCCCGCTTTGGCAAACACCGCGCCCTATTAAAGCGTTTCGTCGCGGTCGGCGGCCTCAGTCCGGTTTTTTCTCGCTTCAAGCCGCTCCGGTGCGCTAAAAATGGAAGTTCGGCGGGCGGACGATGCCGCCGCCGTTCAGGAGATGCACCCAAGATGAATACCGCCGGCCGCGTCAAGCAAGGCTTCTACTTCGATTCCGTCACCCTCATGCGCGTCGGGCGCGAATTGTCCGGGCTGCCCGGCGTCGCCGAAGCCTCCGTCGTCATGGCCACCGAGGCCAACAAGTCCATCCTCGCCATGTCGGACCTGCTGCTGCCCGAATTCAAGAAGTGCGGCGACCAGGACCTGCTGATCGTCGTCCGCGCCAAGGACGCCAAGACCGCCAGCGACGCCCTCG
>DAOTNL010000114.1:0-1343 GCA_035450765.1 Kiritimatiellia bacterium
CGTCGAGCCCATCCAGATCGACGGCAAAACGATCTTCGTCGGCGAGGACGGCCGCACCGTTTTCGAGCTGAAGTACGACCTGATGGAGGACGCGATCCGCCCGTCCGACCGCTCCGTGCTGGCCTACCATCTGACCGAAACCGCTCAAATCCGCAAGATCGCCTTCCAGCGGTACCCGGACAGCGTCGTCTGGTTCCTGCTCGACGACGGCTCGCTCGCGTCCATGACCTACATGCCCGAACACGAGGTCTACGCGTGGAGCCACCACGCCGTGCCGGCGCCGGAGGCCGGGATGAAGATCGTGGATCTGATGGAAATCGGCTCCATCGTGACCGGCGACGGCGTCGAAACGACGTCCGACGTCCTGCTCGTCTACGAATCGACGACGGGCGGCGCCAAGACCATCGTCGAGCGCCTTCGGCCCAACGCCTGCGCCGACGTGGTCGCATCCGGCGATTCCGGCCATCACCTGTGCATCGACCACGTTGGCGGCGACAATCCGTCTGCCGTGTCTGCCAAGCTGGTGACCTTGCGCCCGGAAAGCCCGGAGATCAACACCCAGGGCATCCCGAAGCGTGTTGTCGACGTCTGCCTGCGCCTGCGCCGGGCCGGCATGGTCCAGGTGAAGCCGTACCAGCCAACCCTTCCTGCCGTTGCGGTAAGCAAGGCCGTCGTGGACGACGCGACCGACACAACCGCGCTGTTCTCCGGCGACGTCAAGATCATGCCGCGCGGCTACATCAACGGAGACGGCCAGCTCCAGATCGAAAGCACCGACAACCTGCCGTGCGAAATCCTTTCGGTGGTCTACACGATGGACATTCCATGACGCGTGGCGCTCCAATCCGTTTTTCCGTCGCCACCCCTGCCGACGTCGACGAGCTTGTATCCGACGTTCGTCCAGAGGACGCCGACGAAATACTCATGGCCGGCATGTGTTCGGTTGAAGAAGCGATCCGCTTCAGCGTCGATGGAGGAATCGCGTCGTACTCGTCCAGGACCGGAAACGACCTGCTTTGCCTGTTCGGGGTGTTTCAGCCCCAAGGCGACGTCGCGCTTATTTGGGAAATCGGAACGTCCAAGGTGCGCCGGAACGCAAAGGCGTTCCTGCGGTCCACTCCGCACATGCTCCGACTGTGCATGGATTCGGCGCCGATGGTTTCAACGTTCGTGAATTACCTGCCGGACACGTACGCCACGTATCGCAAATGGCTGGAGAAACGGGCCGGAGCCGTGTTCGACGACGAGGCGTTTCCGTCCAGAACCGGAGCCATGTTCCGCAGATTCGCCATCACAAGAAAAGGAGCCTGATCATGGGAGCCGCATTGGCCGTTGTCGGAACA
>DAOTNL010000114.1:1443-8785 GCA_035450765.1 Kiritimatiellia bacterium
CGCCTACATGGCGCAAAGCGGAGCATTCGTCAAACAGGCCAACGCATTCGTCGCCCAGGCGCAGATCGCCGCCAGAACCGGCCAGATCCTGCAAGCCAACGAAATGGTGCGGGCATCGCAAGCCGAAAAAGAAGCGGAAGAACAGTCGCGCCGCGCGGCCGAACTGCGCCGCCAGTTGATCGGAGGCGCAAAAACGCAATTTGCCGCCAACGGCGTCCTGCTGGAGTCGCGCCCGCAATCCGCCGTCGCCATGTGGGAGCAAGACGAAACCGCGGACCTCGCTTTCGAGCTGATGGGAATCAAGGAGAAACGCGACAACGAGGTGTGGGGCTACGTGTGGAACGGCAACCAGGCCCGCTTGCAGGGACTGTTCGATGCCCAGGCGCTGAAACTGCAGGGCGATGCGTCCATGATCGAGGCCGGAAACGCCAGAATCAACGCATCGTCGGCAATGGCCCAAAGCCGCATCGCGCTGCTGGAAGCCCAAATGGCCGGAACGAACTGGCTCGGAGTCAGGGCCGCCGGAAACGCGAACGTCGATGCCGCGCGGTGGAACATGTACTCGTCCATTGGCGGATCGGCGGCTACGATTGGGACCGTTGCCTATTCCAGAAGCGCCAGTCCGACCGCGAGGACCGGATCGGCATACCAGCCCAACAACGACGCTTCCGCCCGATTCGCAAATTCCCCTCTCAACGCATAGGAGAACGCCATGCCAGTCGTCCCCAGGAACACGATCAGCGAACCGCAAGTCCAGCGCCTTCCGCAGGTCGGCATGGCCAAACCGCGCATCGCCGAAGCGATGGGATCAGTAGCCGGAGCCTTGGGCGGTCGCGCAGCCTCAATCGGACGCCTTGCTTCTGCGGCTGGTGATATGGTCGGAGTTCTCGAACGGAACTACGAGCGACAGTCGGCCATCTCTGGAGCCAAGTACAAAGGAGAAATGGCAAAAGCAAATGCCATTTCAAGCATTGGCTCAACGCTGGTCCAAATAGGTGATTCCATCGACCGGATCTACGAGCGCCGCTCGCGGGAACAGGCCGACAACGCGTTGACCGAGTACACCGACTACATGACGCGGGCTTCCAACGGCTTCGACGAGCCATCCACAGGCCGGCGGGTTCCCGGGACTCTCGAAACCCCCTACTCGCCCGGCAACGACCAGGACGAGCCCACGGGGCCGTCCATCGCCACCGCCAAAGCCGTGAAGGAATGGATGGAAAAGGAGGACGGCACCTACGCCAAGCTGTCGCCGCGCGCCAAAGAGGAATTCGACCGGCGCGCCGCGCGCATCACGCAGTCGGTGATGGACCGCGCCATGCGCCAGGAATACGACCAGATGCAGGCGTTCAGGCAGGCGAACGACAAGGCGGCGTTCGAGGCCGACCGGAAGCACGTCGCCAGCCTCGGCGTCGACGTGTCGCCGGCCGGCAACGAACAATGGATGATCGACATGATGGCCGCCCGCGACGCCCAGGTCATGCGGGAAGTCGGACTCTACCAGAAAGACCCCTCCAACGGCACCCTCGCCAATGCGAAATGGTTGCGCCCCGACGTTGAGTCCTACGCCAACCATGCCGCGGCGCAGGTCATGGAAATCTTCACGGCCGACCGCGTCGAAGCCCTCCTGCTGGCCGCCCGCAACGAGCCGGACGACGCCCGCCGCGAAGCCTTTCTCGCCACAGCGGTCGGCACGGCCGGCATGGAATACGCCGGAAAGCGCGTTCTCTCGGAAGAAGCCTTCCAGAAGGCCAAGCTGGAAGCGGAAAACGTGAGGATCGGCGTCCAGCAGCAGCGCGCCGCGGCCATCGGCGCCGCCATCAAGGAAGCCGAGGCCGAATTCGGCCACCTGTATTCAGGACGCAAGACCGACCCGGAACGCCTCAACCAGCTCAAGGCCGCGATCCCTCCGGCCGAGTTCGCCCGCCTCGAGCAGAAAGCCGCCGACGCGCAGACGGCAGACGAAGTGTCCGCCTTCCGCGGCCAGCTCGAAATCTACGAATCGCAGCGCAACGTCTTGCAGGTGCCGGGCGACACCGCCAAGGACCGCATCGCCGTCCAGATCGCATCCATGCGCTCTCCTGTCGCCCGCGCCACGGCGCTCAACCTGCTCCGCGAAGCCGACCGCAAATGGGCGGAAGGCCAATCGAACGACGCCAAGTCGGCCCAGGCGCAGGCCGAGGCCAGAACAGCCAGCAACGCCGCCCTGATCGTCGAGAACGGCGGCGCTCTCGCCCCGGACGGAACCTGGCGCACCATGAGCGAAGCGCAGCAAATCGACACCCTGATCGCCCTCGGGAAAACCGGATCGCTACAGCCCAAGGAATACTTCGCGCTGAAGGCGAAGATCGCCAAGCGGCGCCCGACCGACGACGAACACCTCAAGACCATCTGGCAGACCATCGGCGCCGAAATTGGCAACGACCGCGTGGCCGAGCATTTCGCGTTCAAGGACGGCATGGTTGAATTCGGAAACGTCAGCCCAAAAGGCCGAAAACTGCGCCCGAACGACGACCTAGGAGACGTGGAATTCGCCGGAAGCGACGCGGAAGGCGAAGCGTGGCGCAACGAGGTCGACGCCCGCGCCGAACTGGTCCGCATCGTGGCGCAGAACGCGCTCGAATACGCCCGCCAGATCCCGGCGTCCGGCAGACCGGACGAGAAAGGCAACCGTCCCCCGCCCATGTCCGTGGCCGACTTCGTGAAGAAAAGCCTGCGCCCGGAGGACAACGAAGCCGCCCGGCGCTGGACCGAGGCCGACGTGCGCCTGAACGCCATCCGCATGCGCTCGACGACCATTGCGATGGAACAATGGCTCAAGTCCCAGGAATTCGACGCCTTCGCAGACAAGGAATAGCCCCATGAACGAACTCGACTTCGCCCTGCAGCAAGCCGGAGCCGGCGACGTGGACGTCGTCGAACAGGCCCGCACCCGCGCCGCAACCCAACAGCGCCAGGTCACCTCCGACGACCTGTCCGCGTTGCAGGAGGCGTTCACGCTGCCGGACGACGCCAGCGACGACGCGAAGGCCCATGCCGCCGGAACCATCAGCCGCGTCTACTTCGGACAGGAGAACTACGACGGCAGCATCTGGACCGGCGGGAAGCCGCTCAAGCCGGCCGAATACCTGTCCATGATGCGCGACTTCGTCCGCGGCGTGGCCCAACCGCCCAATCTCAAGGATCTCGCAGACTTCGAAGCCCTCCCGGACGACGAGGCTCGGTTCAAAGCGGCGCAAAAGAAGCTCGGACCGTTCCGCCGGTTCAGGGAAGGCGTCGCCGATCTGGCCACGAGCGACTTCGCACCGCTGGCCCAGGCCGAAGAAGCCGGAGCCCCGGAGAACGTGCGCGCCGCCAACGCGATCTTGTCCGCCTACGACCCGCGCCGCCCCGACCGTCCGGCCAACCCGCCCGTCGAAACCGGCACCCCCGAATACCGGAAGGCCGCCGAAACGGTCGCCGCCTACCGCGAGCAGCTCCAGAAGAAGAACACCATCTCCGAGTACCGCGCGAAGCTGTACGCGCAAAACGCCTGGCTCCAATACGACGTCGTCCGCGCCAGTCTGACGAAGGACGCCGACGACGTCGTCCGCGAAGCCTTCGCCATGAACCGCCTGACCCCCGGCATGGTCGAGAAGTTCAAGACGCTTCCCGGCGACCAGCAGCGCCTCGTTGCCGGCCTCGTCCATTCCGCCAAGCATCAGGGCGAACGCCGGCTGGCCTACGACGCCGGCCGCACGTTCGTGCAGATGGCCGTCGACATGCCGGTCAAGGCCGCGCAGTCCTACGTCGTCGACGCCGCCCGCCGCGCCTTCATGGACGACGAGGAATACCAGCGGTTCGCCGAAACCCGCGCCACCCTCGCGCAGATGGAAGCGCCGCGCATGGCCGAATACGGCTACGTCGGCCAGTCGGTCATCGGCTTTGCCGGTACGATCCCGTACATGGCCGCGGCCATGATCCCATACGCCGGTACCGCCATGATCGCCGGACAGGCCGCCTACGACTTCGAACAGCGCGTGGCCGCGGAAGGCGGCGACGTGACCAGCGCCAAGTTCCAAGGCGCAAAGTGGGCGATGGCCGTGGCCTACGCATCCGTCGAAAAGTTGCAGGCTAACCGCATCGCCAAGCCGCTGACCGACCTCGAAAAGCGCCAGGCGCTCTGCCAGTTCTGGCGCCGCGCCAACGCCCCCATCGCCGCCCGCATCTTGGCCGGAGACACCGCCTTCGAAACCGCCCAGGAAGGCATCCAGAAGGGCATCGAGGACGGATTCGTCGCGTGGGGGCTCGGGAAAGACGTGGCCGCCGCCGCCGCCGCCGGGACCGTGCAGGAGATCAAGGACACCGCCGGGACCATGTTCCTGACCTCGCTGGCCGGCGCCGGCGGGAAGTCCATCCACGCCAACGTCAGCAAGAACCACACGCTCTCCGAGATCGCCGCCGGCCAGTACCACGCCAGCCGCCTGATCGAAGCCACGGCCGCCAACGACAAAGAGGCCGTCGCCAAGCACCGCGCCACGCTCGGCTCCATGCAGCGGGCATGGCGGGCGGCCGGAACCCACGAGAACGCCGTGAGGATGTTCACCTCCCGCGGCGTAGATCCCCGCGCCGCCGACGCCCTCTCCCGCTTCTTCGAGTGGGAATACACCTCCGTCATGGGCGACGCCAGCCTGACCGCGGACCAGAAGGAAGCCCTCGTCGGCAAGGACGCCACGCTCTCCGGCATCCTCCAGCAGCTTATGCCCGACGCCACGGTCGGCGAGAACTCGGACGGATCGCTCTCCGTCCGGCGCGACCTCAACGGCGTCCGCACCACCACCCGCGTCCAGGTCGGAGACATGGCCAAGCTGGACGTCGCCAGCCCGGAGGCCGCGGCGTCGATTTCGGAGGCGCTCACGGCCGCCGGATTCAAGATCAGCCCAGAGGAATGGCTGAACATGGCCGAATCCGAGCGCCGCGGTATGATCACGGACTACAACCTGCGCCAGGAAGGCCAGTTCAAGCTGACGGCCGAGCCGACCTCCGAAACCGAAGGCGAACCTGCCGAAGTCACCGGCCAGCAGCTTTCCGCCCTGTCCGGCCAGATCGACCTGAACGCCGCCGCCCGCCCGGCCGCCGTGTTCCACGAAGCGTTCCACGCCTTCGTCCGGTACCTGCGCGCCGCAAAGACCTTCACCGACGCCGACGTCGCCCGGCTCCGGGAGGAATTCGGAGCCCCGCGACCCGGCGTCAACGAGGACTTCAACGAGGAATCCGCCGCCGAGGCGTTCCGCAGCTACGCCGCCGGCAAGGTCCAGATGGTCCAGTCCACCGCCCTCGAGAAGGCGTGGGACAGCCTGTGGGACGTTCTGGACCGCTTCGGCAGCCTGTTCCGGCGCCGCGAGCAGGTCCGCACCGTCCGGGAAACCCTGTTCCAGCAACTGGCCGCCGGAACCTACACCGGAATCCCGGTCGGCACCATCACCGAGGCCCAACGGCAGGCCAACGCCGCCAAAAAGGCCGAATCCGCCAGGAAACGGCCCGCGCAGAAGGCACAGCAGGCCCAGGAGCCGTCCAAGGCCGAAAAGCCGCCCGAGACAACCCCGGACGAGAAGCCACCCTCTGGCGAGCCCGTAGCCGCCAAGGAGCCTTCCGACGAGGAAAAGGCAGCCGCGGCAGCCGTTGAGGCGGCCAAAGGCAAGAAATCGATATCAGAGGCACCGGCACCCATCGGCAAGGGAGAATGGCGGGCTACAACCCCCCAAGAGGACGTTGTCGTAGAAGGCGAATGGGAAGTCCGCGACCTGTACAACGGCATCATAACCAGCCAAGACGAAGGATACGCCGACCAGGACTTGCAGGGACGCGACCGAACGACGCTGATGAGCCGCCTGCAGATCATCAAGATATCGGAAAAGCTCAACTTTTCAAAGGTGTCGGACTCGAATATGACCGACACGGGGGCTCCGATTATTATCCCGCAAGGATCTGTTCTATCTGGAAACGGGCGCATTCTCGCCATGAGAAGGGCCATCGAAAAAAACACCGGGAAGTGGGATGCCTACGAAGCGTCCGTTCGTCAACGGGCCGCAGAAATCGGCATCGCCATCCCAGACGCAATAAAACACCCTGTTCTCGTGCGGCGCATAGACCGGATCGTAACGCCCGGATATACCCTGAAGAAGGTTGCGGAGCTGTCCAACGTCGAGGACAAACTCCAAATGAGCGACGCCGAAGTCGCGCAGGCAGACGCCGTAATCATCATGGACAAGGATCTGCTCAAGATTTTCAACCCTGGGCCAAACGGAAATCTTCTTGCCGTCCAGAACCACCCGTTCATGGCTTCGTTCGTCAGGGCAACCGGAGCGACAGGCTTGATGGACTCCAAGGGAAACCCGAACGTCAACGCGAAAGAACGCGTCCGCCGAGCCATGCTGGCCCTGTTGGTCGGGAACGGAGAAAACGCGAAGGAAAACGTCAGGGCTCTGATCGAAAACCCGGAAGGGATCGAACGAGAAGTAAATGCCATTCTGCGGGCGTCTCCGGTAGTAGTCGACATCGAAAAAGACAGGCCGCAGTATTCGCTGTCGACCGAAATAGCCGACACCCTGCGCGCCCTGCTTGAAATGAAGGCCGAAGGATCGTCGCCATACCAAATGGCGCTAGACAGGCCGGCCATCGTCGACATGCTGATGCGCGCCATGTGGGAACGCCGCAAGCGCCGCGACGACATCCAGGCGATTTTCACCGAATACGCATCCCTGGCTCGCAAGGTAGAAACGTCAAGCGGAACCATGTTCGACGTCCCGGACTCGACCAAAGAAGAACTTATGGCGCGCGCCATCGAAAACACCAAGCCGGAATACGTTCCAGGCAAAAAAGACGACGACGATGTTGAAGGCGATAAGGCCGAGGAACCGCCCGCGCCGCCGCCCACGACGCAGGCGGACAAGGCGAAGGACAAGAAGGACCAGCCGCCCGTAGCCGACGAGTCCGGCACCGTAGACCAGATTCCTCCACCGTCCAATGTGACCATCCAGCCCGGCCAAGTACCGTTCGGCGAAATCGGAAAAGGATGGAAGAAGATCATCACCAAAGTCAAGGAACAGTTGACAGAGTGGAGCAAGTCCATACCTTTGTTCCAAGGCGCCAAGCGCGCCATGAGCGGGCGCACGACCAAGGCGATCCGCAGCACCATGTCGCAGGCCGAACGCGACGCCGTCCGCACCATTTGGGATGGATTCGGCGGGTCAGGAGGATTCGGCCTGTACCACGCGCTGGAGAACTTCCGCAACGCCAACCTGATCAGCATCGGCGAATACCACCAAGGACGACTGGCCAAGATCAAGTTCTTCCACCAGAA
>DAOTNL010000115.1:0-8784 GCA_035450765.1 Kiritimatiellia bacterium
GCTTCATATTCGGCCTTGCCTTCGAGCACATCGAGGGCGGCATCGACTTCGTCGACCGTCGCCGGCTCATCGATGGCCGCCGGAGCGGCTTCTTCCGCGACTTCCTCGGCAACGGCTTCTTCGGCCGCGGGAGCTTCTTCCATCGCTTCTTCGGCGACCGGGGCTTCGACGGCGGCTTCTTCGGCGACGGGTTCGGCGGCGAGCAAGTCCGCGAATGGATCGGCAACGGCTTCCTCGACGGCGACAGGCGCTTCTTCGGAAGCCGGCGCCGCTTCGGCCGCGGGGGCTTCGGGTTCGGCCGCGAGAAGATCCGCAAACGGATCTTCGGCAACCAGAGCGGCTTCTTCCGCTGCCGGAGCCACCTCAACGGCAGCGGGAATTTCTTCGGCGGCCGGGGCTTCGACGGCGGCTTCTTGCGCGACAGGTTCAGCGGCCAGCAGGTCGGCAAACGGATCATCCACGGGCTCTTCGGCCGCAGCCGGCGCGGCTTCAGCGGCCGGGGCTTCGACGGCGGCTTCTGCCGCGGCGGGTTCGGCGGCGAGCAGATCCGCGAAGGGATCGGCCACGGCTTCTTCGGCGGCGACCGGCGCTTCTTCGGCGACGGGGGCTTCCACGGCGGGTTCGGCGGCCAGCAGATCGGCGAAGGGGTCTTCGGCCGGGGCGGCTTCGGCCGCGACGGGGAGGGCTTCTTCCGTCGGCAGGGCTTCGACGGCCTCTTCCGCCGGCGCGGCGGTTGCGGCGGCTTCCGAAACGGCCGGTTCGTCGCCGAGACCGGCCAGAAGCGCATCCAGATCGTCCTGGGCCAAAGCGGGGAACGCGAGGGCGAGCGAGCACAGCGAAACCATCATCCAGCGCGACATATTCCGACTCCTTTTTGCGTTAGCAATCGGTGCGCAACATAGCCCAACCAGGCGGCCGGGCGCAATCGATTAATGGCCGGGATCGTAAAACGCTTACAGGTTTTCCAGGGCGTCGCGGACCAGCCGGCCGGAGGCCCAGCGGCGGTATTCCGCGGTGGACCGGATGTCGTCGATGGGTTTTACGGTGGCCTGGGCCAGCGCTTCGGCCTCGTCGATCAGCTTGGGCGAGAGCTTCTTGCCGACGAGGAACGCCTCGACTTCGGCCAGCCGCACGGGCGTGGGGGCGACGGAGCCCAAGGCGATGGCGGCGGAACGGATCGTGCCCTTTTCCACGAGGATGCGGGAGGCCGCCATGACCTTGCTGATGGCCTGGGCCTGGCGGGTGCCGATCTTGCGAAAGCGTTCCTTGGCCTTGCCCTTCTTGGGCAGGCGGAAGGCCAGGATGATTTCGTCGGGGTGGGCGTCGATCTTGCGGTAAGCGATCCAAAACCGGCTCAGGGGCACCTCGCGCACGCCGGAAACGGAGGCCAGGAGCACGGAGCCGCCGGTGACGAGCAGGGCGGGGGCGGTATCGCCGGCCGGCGACGCGTTGGCGGCGTTGCCGCCGAGCGTGCCGCGCGCCTGGATCTGCTTGGCGCCGACGGTGGCCGCCGCGGCGATCAGCGCCGGCACGTGGCGGTGGATCTGCACGGCGTCGCCCAGGAACGCGTGCGTCACGCCCGCGCCGATTTCGATGCGGTCGGGGAAGACCTCGATGGCGCACAGCTCCGGCAGGTTCCAGACGGACGTCGCGCGCGCGGGCGTCGGAACGCCGGCGGCCCACTGCACCATGAGGTCGGTGCCGCCGGCCAGCAGCTTGCCGCGCGTTTTTTCGTCGGCCTGCAGGCGCACGGCCTCGGCCAGGGTCTTCGGGAAGCGGATGTCGATGGTCTCGGTGATTTTCATGGACGGGCCTCGCTCATTTCCGTTTCGCGGCGGGGATCCGGGCGGCGGCGAGCTTCACCGCGGCGATGATCTTGGCATAGCCGGTACAGCGGCAGAGGTTGCCGGCCAGCGCCTCGCGGATCGCCCGGGTAGAAGGCTTCGGGTTCTTCGCCAGCAGGGCGTAGCTGCTGACGATCATGCCCGGGATGCAGAACCCGCACTGGACCGCGCCGACTTCGACGAACGCCTGCTGGACCAGCCGGCCGATGCGTTTCTTTTCGATGCCTTCGACCGTCAGGATTTCCGTGCCGTCGGCCAGCTGGCCGACGGGCAGGATGCAGGACACGACGGGCTCGTCGTCCACGATGACCGTGCAGGCGCCGCATTCGCCCTCGCCGCAGCTTTCCTTGGAGCCGATCAGGCCGAGATCCTCGCGCAGGTAATCCAGCAGGCGGCGCCCGGCGGGGGCGCGGACGCGGACGGTCCGGCCGTTGACTTTCCAGGTGCGTTGGACGGTGCTCACGGGGTACCTCCTTGGGGCGCGTGCAGCGCCGCGAAAATGCTTTCGGGCGTGATGGGGATCTGGCGCAGCCGGCGGCCGGTGGCGGCTTCGACGGCGTTGGCGATGGCCGGCGCCAGGCCGTCCATCGGCAGTTCGCCGAGACCCTTGCCGCCGGGCGGCGCGAAGGAATACGGATACTCCACGAACTTCACGTCGTACTCGGGCACGTCGAGCGCGGTGGGAATGATGTAGGTCTGGAGCCGCGCCGCGTCGTAGAGCCCGTTCTTCCCGGTGCCGATCTTCTCCATGATGGCGTAGCCCAGCGCCTGCGTCAGGCCGCCTTCCACCTGGCCCGTCGCCAGCACGGGATTGATGACCCGGCCGACATCGATGACCGCCGTGACGCGCTTGACTTCGATCTCGCACGTGAGCGGATCGATCTCCACTTCCGCCACGTTCGCCGACCACGAATAGCCGGGATAGGAGTCGCCCTTGAACGTGGTCTGGTCCCAGCGGATCTCCGGCGGCAACTGGAACTGGAAGAAACCGCTGGCCGGGCCGATTTCCGCCAGCAGCGCCTGGGCGACCTTCGCGAACGGCACCGGCTTGGCGCCCTTGGCCGCCAGTTGCGAGTCGCGCAGCTCCGCCGGCGCCCCCTTGAAGAAGCGCAGCGAGGCGAAGGCCTCGATCTGGCGCTTCAGGTCCTGCGCCGCGCGGTGCACGACGTTGCCGACGACCATCGTGGTGCGCGAGGCGACCGTCGGGCCCGAGTTGGGCGCGAGCCCCGTGTCCGCCATCGGGAAGCGGACGTGCGCGGGATCGAGCGAGAGCGCGTCCGCCGCGATCTGCGTGAAGATGGTGTGCACGCCCTGGCCCATTTCCGTGGAGGATACGCGGATGTCCACGACGGGCTTGCCGCCGTCGAGGCGCGTGAGTTCCACGCGGCCCTTGGCCTTGAACTTGGCCTCGCCGTCGCCCGTGAACGCGGATCCGTGGGCGAAGAACGCCAGTCCGACGCCGTAGAGTTTCCGCTGGCCCTTGCGGAGCCGGCCGCGGGAGGACAGCTTGAGTTTCTTGGCGAAGTCCGACCGCTTCAGCGCCAGCTCGAGGCAGGCCGTCGAGCCGTTTTCCTTGGAAAGCACCTGGCCGGTGGGGGTCACGTCGCCCGGGCGCGCGTGGATCTGCCGGCGGTATTCGTGCGGCGCGCGGCCGAGCCGCGCGGCGATGGCGTCGATATGCGATTCGATGCCCCAGATGGCCTGCGGCGCGCCGAAGCCGCGGAAGGCCCCGCAGGGGAACGAATTCGTGCGCGCGACCTTGCCGCGGATCGTCACGTTCTCGCAGCGGTACGCCACCGCGCAGTGCAGGATGCCGCGGAACATCACGACGTCCGAAATCGTCAGGTAGCCGCCGCCGTCGAGGATGAAGTCGCACTCGATCGCCGTCAGCGTGCCGTCTTTCTTGAAGCCGGTCTTGTAGCGCACCCAGACCGGATGGCGCTTGGTCGTGTAGAGGATGTCCTCGTTGCGCTCGTAGGCGATCTTGACCGGTTTGCCGGACTTCAGCGCCGGCAGCGCCGCGTAGCCGATCAGCATGGTCGGATATTCTTCCTTGCCGCCGAACGCGCCGCCGATGGGCGTCTGGCGCACGCGGATCTTCTCGGGCGGCAGCTTGAGGCAGTCGTTCAGCTCGTGCACCGGGAAATACGGGCACTGGATCGAGCCTTCCGCCAGGATCGAGCCGTCCTTCTGCGGGAACACCACCAGCCCTTGGTTTTCCAGATAGAGCTGCTCCTGGTGCCCGGCCCAGTATTCCGCCTCGACGATCTCGTCCGCCGCGGCGAAGCCCGTTGCGACGTCGCCCTTGACGATGTCCTGGCTCTTCATCGATTCCAGCTTCTCGGGCGCGGACTTGAAGATCGCGATGGCCTCCTGCAGCGTCAGCAGCGGGGGCAGTTCCTCGACCTCCACGCGGATGCGCCGGGCGGCCTCGGCGGCCAGTTCGGGCGTCTTGGCCGCCACGACGGCCACCGGCTCGCCGCGGTAGCGGATTTCGGCGCCGATTTCGGCCACCAGCGGCATGGTGCGGTCGTGCATGACCACGACGTTCTCGCCGGGGACGTCCTTCGCCGTGGCGAGGACGATGGGCGACCAATCGAAGGCCGGATCGGGCACGAGGGCCTTGAGGATGCCGCGCGCGACGGGCGAGCGCACGACCACGCCGTGCAGGACGCCTTTGTAGTCGACGTCGTTCACGTAGCGGGTGGTGCCGCGGACCTTGCCGTCGGCATCCACGCGGGGCATGCCTTGGCCGACCCACCGGACGGGTTTGGATGTGCGTTTCGTCATCGTTCGCTCCTGCGCATGTGCAACGAAAAATCATATGCCAGCCAGCCGCCCGAAGCAAACCCGAAAGCACCCCGCCGCGGCCTCCGGGACGAAGCGTTTTAATGCAGGGAAGCTCGATATGCCAACTAAGATCCGGCGTCCAATGTCCAACGGTGGCGCGTGGCGGAGAGCGGAAATCCGTGTTCGCGCGAATGCGCGGAATAACAAGCGGGAAAGGATTCTCATGGCCTTGCCCAGCATGCTTTCCGGGTTGATCGTTCGAGCAGCCGCCCGGCGTGACGGGGGTGAGAACAAAAAAGCGGACCGGCAGGCAACCTGCCGGTCCGCGCGGGGGTGGCGGGGGTTAGCCGCGGAGGTCGGCGGGCTTGAGCAGCTTGCCGTGGGAAATGACGTGCAGCGGGGCCTTGTGGTAGCGGAAGGCTTCGCAGACGCTCTTGGCGTCGAGCACGACGAGGTTGGCGTTGGCCTTCTCCTTCAGCTCGAACTTCGGCAGGTTGATGCACTTGGCCGGATTGACGGTGATCAGGTCGTAGAGCGTCTCCATCTCGGGATAGGTGGTCATCCAGAGCAGGTGGGAGGCGAGGAACGCGACCTCGAGCATGTTGTTCTGGCCATAGGGATAGTAGGCGTCGGAGATGTCGTCCTGCCCGAGGCAGACGAGGTTGCCTTCGGCGAGCAGTTCCTGCACGCGGGCGTGGAGCGGGCCGGTGTGCGGATCGCTCACGACGCCCATGCCGGCCTGGCGCAGCAGGGCGGCGATCTTCTTGAAGTAGGGCGTGGGATACAGGCACATCGCGCGCGCGTGGTGCGCCAGGGAGCGGCCGATGCGGCCTTCCTCGAGCGTGCGGACGGCGAGCATTTCGAGCGTCTTCAAGGTGGCGTCGCCGGCGTCGTCCACCAGCATGGAAATGTCCTTGTCGTAGCCGACGGCCAGCTTCATCATCTCGTCGATGTGGGTCTGCTCGTCCTTCTCCGTGAATTCGATCCACGGAATGCCGCCAACGACGTCGGCGCCGAGGTCCATGGCCTGCTTCATCAGGTCCACCGTGCCGGGTTCGCGGACGACGCCGTCCTGCGGGAAGGCGACGACCTGGACGTCGACGATGCCCTTGAATTCGTCGCGGGCCTTGAGCAGGGCCTTCAGGCCGATCAGCTTGGCCTTGGAATCGACGTCGGCGAAGGCGCGGATGTGCAGGTTGCCGTTGAGGGCGGCCAGCTTGAGGGCCTTGCGGACGTTGGGGAGGATCCATTTCTCGTTGTAGTTGGCCTTGACGCGCGCGGCGAGCTCGATGGCGGTCATGGCGCCGCCCATGTCGGCGCCGTGGTAGGCGCGCAGGGCGAGGGAGTCCATCATTTCCAGCGTGTACACCTTGCACAGGTGCAGGTGGGTGTTGACGTAGGACTCGGTGACGAGGTTGCCGCCGGCGTCGATGACCTTGCCGGCCTTGGCGCGGATGGGTTGTTTGGTGATCTTCTGGACGACGCCCTTTTCGATGGCGACGTTCCAAAGTCCGGCCTTGCGGCGGAGCTGCGCGTTCTTGATGAGGATGTCGTACATGGGGGGGCCTTTCTACGGTTGCGGGTGCAAGGTTACAGGTTGCAGGTTTTCGAAAGAGGTCGGAGGGTCGGGGGGCGAGGGTCGCGAGGGGCAAGGGGTAGAGGTACGGGGTTCCATTCGCGCCATTCGTTCCATTCGTAGTTGGCTCCGGGTTCAGGTCTTGGCTTGGAGATATTTCTGGGCGAGCTTGGCGCCTTCCCAGATGGCTTCGTAGCCGGTGCAGCGGCAGAAGTGGCGGGAGAGGGCGGTCTTGATCTCGTCGTCGCTGGCGTTCACGTTCTTGGTGAACAGCGCGTAGAGCTCGAGGACGATGCCGGGGATGCAGTAGCCGCACTGGACGGCGCCGGCTTCGATCAGAGCCTTCTGGATGGGGTGGATTTCGTCGCCGCGGTTGACGCCTTCGATGGTCAGGACGGTCGCGCCGGCGAGCTTGGACGCGGGCAGGAGGCAGGCGCGCTTGGCCTCGCCGTCGAGGACGATCGTGCAGGCGCCGCAGGTGCCGTCGTCGCACCCGCGCTTGGTGCCGGTCAGGTTGAGGTGTTCGCGGAGCACGTCGATGATCTTGTCCGCGGGTTCGATGGCGACGGCCTGGGGCGCGCCGTTGAGGGTGAATTGGACGAGTTCGGCCATGGGATTACTCCTGGGGTTTGGCGCCGGCCCCGCAGGCGGGACAGGCGGGATCGCGTTTGGCGTGAAGGGGACGGAACTCGACTTCGAGCCCGTCGTAGGTCAGCAGGACGTCCGTGAGCAGCGCGCCGACGCCGGAAAGGAACTTGATGGCCTCGACGGCTTGCAAGGAGCCGACGACGCCGGGGATGGCGCCGAGCGGGCCGGCGGTGGGGGCGGTTTCGGGGGCGGCCAGCGGCGGCGGGGCGGGAAACAGGCAGCGCAGGCAGGCGCTCTGGCCCGGCAGCACGGCCATGAGCTGCCCGCAGAAGCCGGAGATGCCCGCGTGGACGAAGGGTTTCTTCATCGCGACGCAGACGTCGTTGATGAGGTACTTGGCGGCGAAGTTGTCGGTGCAGTCCAGGATCACGTCGTAGGGCGCGAACAGGTCGCGCGCGTTTTCCGCGTCGAGCCGGTCCTGATGCGGGACGAAGCGCACGTGGGGATTGAGCGCGCGCAGGCGGCCGACGGCGGAATCCACCTTCGGCCGGCCGATGTCGGGCGTGGCGTGCAGGATCTGGCGCTGGAGGTTGGAAATCTCGACGCGGTCGGGATCCACGAGGCCGAGGCGGCCCACGCCGGCGGCGGCCAGGTAGTAGAGCGCGGGGGAGCCGAGGCCGCCGCAGCCGACGACCAGCACGCGGCCCGCGCGCAGGCGTTCCTGCGCGGGCGCGCCGAACCCCGGCAGGTCGAGGTGGCGGGCGTAGCGCTGGCGTTCTTCCGGGGTGAACCGCATGGTCGGATCAGGGCGCGAAAAAGGAATGCGGGGCGACCTGGCCCGTGGACAGCGCCCACAGCGCGATGCCCGAATAGGCCAGCAGGACGAGCACGATCAGGAACAGGCCGAGGATGTAGCCCCAGCCCCAGCAGCAGAAGAAGGTGCGCAGCTTGGTGAAGAACGGCACGAGATCGGGCGTGATGAACGGCGCGCGGTCGAGCGCCGCCCGGGCGCCCAGCAACGCCAGTCCCGCCAGCAGCAGCGGCAGGCCGATCAGCGCCACGGAGGGCAGCAGCGCGCCCAGGATCGTCGCCACGCCGATGAAGGTCATCCAGCCGCGCAGGCCGTCGGGGAGCGGCACCTTGCCTTCCGTGCCCGCCGGCGCCTGCAGCGCGGCGAAGGCCTGGCTGGCCGGAATCCAGTTGGCGAGGCCGTCGTGCCACACCAGCGTCGCCGGCGCGATCTCGCCGGCGATGAACTTGGAGCGGACGAACGACTCCTCGTGCGGGCCGCTCTTTTCGCGGGTCTTGGGAACCACGTAGTACCAGTTTGCCATGGATCGATCTCCGGATTCGGAAAGATACGTCAGGGGGGCCGCGGAAGGGAAGAAAAAGAGTGAGGGGGGGTGGGGGGCGGGACCAGGGGACAGGAGGCAGGGGCCAGGGGAGACCGAGGACCGTGGTTCGAAGTCCGAGGGCGGCAGGAGACAGGGGACACGGCGCGCCCTCGCGCCGGGAAGAGAAACCTCAATATCCAATGTCCAATATCCAATCATCAAGTGGGGGCGGCTATAAGGTCAGGGACACGGCGCACTGGGCCCACCTGCGCCAAGGCTTCGGAGGACAAGCCAGCGCGTCCTACCTTCCAGATCGATGGGTAGGGCGCTTTCGCCGAAAGCGCCGGGCCGCTTGCCGGGCGGGGGCGCTTGTGTCAGGATGCGAAGCAGATTCCCCCACGGAGGCGCGCGGATGAGCTGGAAGATTTTCATGGCGACGTTTTGGCTGGTGTTCCTCGCCGAGCTGGGCGACAAGACCCAGTTGGCGGTGATGCTCCAGAGCGCGGTGCACGGCCGGTGGGTCGTGTTCCTCGCCGCCAGCCTCGCGCTGGTGCTCTCCACGCTGCTGGGCGTCTATCTGGGCGGACTGATCTCCAAAATGGTCTCCGAGCGCCTCATCCACGGCGTCGGCGGCGTCCTGTTCCTCGTCTTC
>DAOTNL010000116.1:0-8765 GCA_035450765.1 Kiritimatiellia bacterium
GGCGGCGACGCGGCCGCGGTCGCCTACGACGCCATCGACGCCGCCCTGGCCCGCCAGTGCGACGTCGTCCTCGTGGACACCGCCGGCCGCATGCACACCAAGGAACCGCTGATGCGCGAACTCCAGAAGGTGCGCGCGGCGATGGACAAGCGCCTGCCCGGCGCCCCGCACCATACCTGGGTAGTGCTGGACGCCATGCTCGGCCAGAACGCCGTGATCCAGGCCCGCCAGTTCCACGAAATGACGCCCCTCACCGGTGCCATCGTCACCAAGCTCGACGGCAGTTCCAAGGCCGGCTTCCTCTTCGCCGTGCGCCAGGAACTGGATTTGCCCATCCTCTATGCCGGCCTCGGCGAGGGCGCCGACGACCTCGTGCCGTTCGCCCCCGCGACGTTCGTCGATGCTTTGCTCGATCTGGACGAATCGAAATGAAGTCGTTTGCGGAATCCGATCTCAAATGGATGCGCCTGGCGCTGGAACTCGCCCGCCGCGGCGAGGGCCTCACGCGCCCCAATCCGCCCGTGGGCGCGGTCGTCGTGAAAAACGGCCGCAAGATCGGCCAAGGCTGGCACAAGAAAGCGGGCGGGCCCCACGCCGAAGTCTTCGCGTTGCGGCAAGCCGGCGCGGCCGCGCGCGGCGCCACGCTCTACGTCACGCTGGAACCCTGTTCCACGTTCGGCCGCACCCCGCCCTGCACCGATGCCGTTCTCCGCGCCGGCATCGCGCGGGTCGTCGTCGCCATGGCCGACCCCAATCCCAAGCACGCCGGCCGTGGCCTGCGCCTGCTGCGCAAGGCGGGCGTTCGGGTCGAGGTGGGCGCATGCGGCGCGGAAGCCGCCGCGCTCCTCGCGCCGTTCGCTTGCCGCATGTTGCGCCAACGCCCGTTTTTCACCCTCAAGCTCGGGCTGTCGCTCGATGGCCGCATCGCCGACCGCACCCATTCCTCGCGCTGGATCACGGGACCGGATGCGCGGGACATGGTCCAGGCCATGCGGCGCGCAGCCGACGCGATCCTGGTCGGCGCCGGCACGGTCCGGCACGACAATCCTTCCCTGTGGCCCCGGCCGGACGGAAAGCGCAATCCGTGGCGAATCATCGTCGTTCGGAACGGGCCGCTCCCCCTCACCGCACAGACATTCACGGACGAGCACACCGCGCGCACGATCGTCGCGGCACCCAAAGGCTGGCAGCCGGCTTGCGCCCGCAAGATCCGCAAAGCCGGCGCCACCGTCCTCGAATTGCCGAAAAACGGCTTCCTGCCGGCGTTGGCTAAAGAATTGGGCCAACTCGGCATCCTGCGCGTCTTCTGCGAAGGCGGCGGCCTCCTGGCCGGCGAACTGATCCAGGCTGGCTTGGTCGATGAACTTTGCATTTTTCTGGCGCCCATGCTGATCGGCGGCCCGGTCGGCGCCGTCGGCGCGGCGGCCTGGCGCTTGCCGCAAGCCCCCCGTTTCCGCCGCGTCGAATCCAAGCCCGTCGGTTCAGATTGGTTCCTGCGTCTGGTCCCCGCGGACAAGGAGAGCTGAGATGTTCACCGGACTGGTTCAACAGGTCGGACGGCTGGAACGGATTTCCTTCCAAGGCGAGGCCGGCCGGCTGAAGCTTTCCGCCCGTTTCGACGCCCCGCTCCAGATCGGCGAGAGCGTCGCCGTCAACGGCGCGTGCCTCACGCTGGTCGAGCAGCTCGGGGAAACCCTCGTTTTCGACGTGCTGCGGGAGACCTTCGACAAAACCGCGCTTCGCGATAAAGCCCCCGGCGCGCCGCTGAATCTCGAACGGTCCCTGCGCCTCGGCGATTCCCTCGGCGGCCATCTCGTCAGCGGCCACGTGGACGGCACCGGCGGAGTGCGGCGCATCGAATCCGCCGGCCGGGACAAGGTGCTGGTCGTCGCCGCGCCGGTCTTGATCGCCGAAATCGTGCCCAAGGGTTCCATCGCCATCGACGGCATCAGCTTGACGGTCGTGGACGTGGTCCCCGCGGAAGGGACGTTCTCGGTGCACGTCATCCCTCACACCTGGAACCACACGGCGCTGTCCGTTCTGGCGCCGGGAGCGCGCGTCAACTTGGAAACCGACCTGATCGGCAAATACGTTCGCCAACAGGCGGCGAATGCGTCCGGCGCGGCGCCGGCAGTCACCTGGGACAAGCTGCGCGACGCCGGCTTCCTGGCCTGATCAATCCGCGAAGGCGTACTTCACGATGCAGCGCAGGGCGCTGAATCCGTCCTTCCAGCCGATCTTCTTGCCTTCGGAATAGTCGCGGCCGTAGTAGGAAATCGGCACTTCGTATATCTTCAGCTTGCGCCGGGCGATCTTGGCCGTGATTTCCACCTCGAAGCCAAACCGGTTTTCCTTGAGCGGGATGCTCTGGATGACCTCGCGCTTGAACACCTTGTAGCAGACTTCCATGTCCGTGAGGTTCAGGTTCGTGGTCATGTTGGAAAGCGTGGTGAGAAGCTTGTTCCCCAGATAGTGCCAGTAGAACACCACGCGATGGGCCCCGCCGCCGAGGAAGCGCGAACCGTACACGACGTCGGCATGCCCGTCCAAGATGGGCTGGAGCAACCGCGGATATTCCTTGGGATCGTACTCCAGGTCGGCATCCTGGATCAGAACGACATCGCCCGTGGCGGCGGCGAAACCCGTGCGCAGCGCCGCGCCCTTGCCTCGGTTCACCTCGTGGAAGAGCACCTTCAGGTCGGCGTTCGCCTGACCCAGTTTTTCCAGCACTTCCCGTGTGCCGTCGCGGGAGCAGTCGTCCACGAGCAGGATTTCCTTCTCCATGCCCACGTCGACCGAGCGCACGAGATCGACGATCTTGGAGATCGTCGCGGCTTCGTTGTAGACGGGAATCACGATGGATAGTTTCACGGCCGTTCCTCTTGCAGTTCTAGGCTTACGGGACCGAGGCAAAAGTAGTCGAAGGGCACGCTCGAGACAAGGAAAACCCCCCATTGCCGGACCTCGTCCAGCCGCAACGGCCGTCCGCCAGACGTGCGCGCCAGTTCTGCGACGGGGATCTCGACGGCGTTCCAGCCCTGCGTGACGATGAATTCCCGCTGGAAACGATCGCCATAGGGCGGATTGCCGGGCTTGTCGTCGATGCGCACGGCGAACGTCGCCGGATCGGCCTGCGGCCAGAAGATGGCCGTTTCCAGTCTTTGCGTCCCGCGCCAATCCCGACGGGCGGGCGCACGAAAGAAACCGGGATAGGCGGTCGGTACCCCGTCCGGCTTCGGTGTCGCCACGAACCCTCGGCCAACCTCGATGTCCAATTCCACGCCGTTGAGTTCCCATCCCCGCGCGGCCCAGAGGCTCCCCGGCCGAGCCAAAACCGGAAATGCGCGGACTTCACCCCATTGCAGACCGGATTCCCAGGCAAGCGGGATTGCCGCCAAAGCGATAACACCGCCCCAGCGCAGGAATCCCCGGCGGCTCCACGTGGCGCAGACGAGAGCCGCCCCGCCCGTTCCGTAGAGCCAATCCGACCACTCCGGCGTACGGACAACGTAGGATTGCAGCACTTCCGCCAAACCGGCGAACCCCGCCAGACCCAACCACAGCGGCCAGCCGCGACGGCTTGCCGGCAGTTCCCGCCCGAACAACCAAGCCAATCCGGCCCACAGCAAGACATGCCCGGAACCGCCTAGCGCCCGGCCAATAAATCCAAGCGCTTCAAAATGCGCGGGCGCCAGCAGCAACAACAGGGCGACGGCACATCCCAGCGCCGTCGTCCACCGCGGTCGACCGCGAAGCGCCATCTGTTCTAGGGTTCCCCTTCCGGCTCCACGTAGGGATCGATCCGATACCACCGCTGGCGCTGCAGATACGACGTCCGGTCTTCGAAAACATAATTCGTCGAGGTCGTCGTAATCGAGAAATCGCTCATGTTGATGGGAGCCGGACCGTTGTACTTCGCCTCCCAGAGGTTCCAGGTCTTGCCGAAATCGTCCGAGTAGCGAATCTGGTAGCGCTTGCCGGGAAGTCCGCCCTGCCAATCGAAACGCATGAGGCCGCCCGCATTGTACGGACTGCGCCGAATGCCGAACGGGATGGGAATGAAGCTGAAGCTGTTCGAACTAGCCGCCGAGAGATCGGGATCCACCACGTTGCCGATGACGCGCCAGCGGCCATTGTCCGTCTGGGACTCAACGCCCGCGGTCCAGAGGTAGTACTCCTGATAAGCCGGCACGAT
This sequence comes from Kiritimatiellia bacterium, assembly GCA_035450765.1. Classification (GTDB taxonomy): domain Bacteria; phylum Verrucomicrobiota; class Kiritimatiellia; order CAIQIC01; family Lenti-01; genus Lenti-01. The sequence goes on from DAOTNL010000116.1 coordinate 4,196, forward strand.
GGCCAGGAGCGACCAATTCGTTCCGCCATCTCCGGAAAATTCAACCCGAACCCATTCGGCGCCATCGACCAGATGGGCAGACCAAATCATGGGCCATTCCCGATCCACGCCTTGGAGCAAGAGGCCCTCGGCGTCGAGCGAACGGATCTCGAAATATACGTTGGTGTTGCCGCGGCTGGCCTGGGCGGTATTGCCGTACATGCCGACGTTGATGCGGCCGCCGTTTGCGTCGGGTTCGAGGGAGAAGTCGCTTTCGGGATTGCCGTGATCGACCGCCCAGGAAACGCCGGTATCCGCATACGTCCAATCGCCTCCGCCGGCCGTCGCCACCCAACGGCCGTTGGCGGACAGGGGATGGAAGTCGCCGGTGGACTCCGCATCCGCCAAGCCGGCGGGACCGCAATAGCTGCGATAATCGCGCTTCATGCCCAGTTGCCAAGGACGCAGCGGATCGATCGGCGGAATGGAAAATATGTTGGAGGCCCCCGCATAGAATCCGGAGCCGGAGGCGCTGAAATCGTACAGGTTGTAATCCATTTCCGCCTGGGCCAGCAGCGATGTCGCCCCGCCGATGGAATAGGCGAAAGCCTCGGGTCCGGGGATGAAGACGTTGTTCTGCAAGACGTCCACGGCCGTGTTTTGCAGCTGGATGCCGGCGATGGACGACCGGGCGAACGTCAGGTTTTCCAGCACGGAGGTGCGCGTGTTCTGCAGATTTATGCCGACGCCGGTCTTCCAGAAACCCGAATTGCGGATATCCGTTCCGGTCGCCCCCTGCACGTCCAGCGCCATGGCCGCATCGCTCAGCAAAACGCCCTGCACGGTCGCGTTGCGGTTGGACTCCAGCCGGACGGCCCGATCGATGCCGCGCACGCTCAAATCTCGCAGCTGGAAGTAGGACGCCTTGACGTCGATGCCGATCGCCGGGAAATTCGTCGGGCCCGAACGAACCAGCGCCGTGGCGTATGGACTGTTGGGATTGCCTTGGACGACCACGTCGGCATCGGGGCTGCCGCTGCGGGACCAAATGACCCGGACGTCGGCGGTCGCGGAATACGTGCCGGTATCGACGTAGACCACGTCGCCGCCCTCCAGATCGTATTGATCCAGGATTTGCTGCAGGGAAGCTTTCGGAGTGTTGGGCGTCAGCCCGTCGAACGCGGCGGACCCCGGTTCGAAGCAAAACACGTTGTCGAAGATGTCGTCGTCGCCCACGTAGAAGTTCTGGGGAGTATTGCGCACGGCGAACGACCGGTCGGTCGCATCGGCGACGCCGGAACCGTCTTCCGCCACGACGCGCCACCAGACGTTGAACCCGTCCAGCCCGGCCGAATCCCATACGTAGGAACCAGCCGTCGTCGGCTGTCCGGTCGCGAGGGCGATCCAATCGGTACCGTTCGTGGAGTACTGCAAGGCGACAGTCGTCTGGGTCGACACGTTGCCGGACTCCCAGCGCAGGACCACGTTGGACCCCTTCACGACGCCCCCGTCGTTGTACGACAAGGCGGTCAGCCAGAAGTTCGTCGGGCTCTTGCTGGCTTGATCGGTTCCGGCATAGGCGCCCAGGTTGAGGCGATAACCCCACGGCAGCGAGGCCTCTGCTCCGGCCCCGATCCACCGGCTGCCCAGATCGATCAGCGGCGACGTGTCGGCATCGCCGTAATCCCAAGGATCCATGCCCAGATCGAAGAAGAACTGGCTCCAGCGTCCGGCGGCGGATTGCAGGTGTAGATCGCCGGTCAGTTCATTGGCGAACCGCGGTTCGAAGGACACGCTGTTGGCGTCCTGGCCGGATGCCGCCTGCCAATAGGCCAGCGTTTCCCAGCGTCCGTTCCGGATGCCGACCCAGGAAGAATTCCGCGCCACCAAGTCGTTCCAATCCGAGAACAAATCGCCGTCCGTCCAGGCGATGGCGGCATGGTCGTCCCCGCCGCCGGCCACGAGAATGCTGTGGCCCAGGCGCAAGGAATAGGCGCCCAGTTTGCCGACGGCCGTGCCGCGGCTGGAAAGCACGGTGCAATTCGAAATCACCGTATAGGCCGCATTGACCACGACGCCGGTCCGGCTGGCGTTGGTCGTCAAGACGACGGAGTTCACGAGCATGGCGTTGGTACCGAACAGTTCGGTCTCGCCCCAGCGTTGGCGCATGCGCTCGACGCGGTTGCTCGCGCCGGAAACCAGCAGATTCGCGTGCGCCAATTGCAGGCCCGCAAAGCGCGCGTCGTTGCCCCTAAGCCGCATGGCCACCGCCCCTTCCCCCGCCCGATTGGTCAAGACCAGATTGCTGACCACTAGCCCATGACCATTGAAGATCAGCGACTCGCCGCCGAAACGCAGGCCCCGCATACTCACGTGGCTGGCGTTCATGAACAGCATCGCCCGGTCGGGCCCCACCGGAACGAATTCGTTCGGCGCGACGAACCACGAGCCCGAAGCATGGGTGCTGCCGTACACCTCCACGGCCTGGCCGGGCAACCCGGCGTCGCCGGAGGCCCACACGATGGGCTGGTTGGTATCTTCCATGACGTAGATGCCGGTGTCGATGAAAACCTGGTCGGTCGGTTCCAGGTCGATGTTGCCGAGCAAGTCGATCAAGGTCAGCTTGGGAATATCGACGTCGTCGCCGTAGTTTTCGTCGTTGCCGGGCGCCGTGGTGTAGACGTCGTCCGTCGTCGATCCGTCGTTGACGTAATACTTGAAGGGCTTGTTGCGCAGACCGAACGGTCCGGCGTCGTCCTGCACGTCCGGATCGCTCATGAGCGAAACGCGCCAGCGGGCCCGCGAACTGGACTTGTAGACGTCGACGCCGAACAGGGCCCACTTGCTGTTCCACGGGAATTGGCCCGCCCCGACGGCAATGTTTTCGCCGATGATGATCCACGGCGGCTCGCCGTTGCGGCTGGAATACTCGAGCCGAACAAGTTCGTTGCTTTCGATGGCGCCGCCATAGCCCCACACCAGGTTGATGGTATCGCTCATGATGCCCCCGCCCATGCCGGTTACCGCCAGCAACCACCGGTTGGTGTTGCTCTTGCTGGCCTCGGGCGTATTGCCGTGCAGCCCGATGTTGCGGCGGTTGCCGCTCGGCATCGGCTCGTTGCTCCAAGCGGACTGGGGTTTGCCCATGTCGATCAGCGGCGAGAAGTCAGGCAACGCCGGATGCGAGGCATCGTTGGTCCAGCCAACCCCGACCTGGTAGCGGCCGGCGGCGCTGCGCGGGTGGAAATCCCCATTGGCGGGATCGTGGAAGAGCGGGTCTGCGCTGAGCGAATACCGGTCTTGCTCCTTGCTCGCGACCCATTGCGGCAGCGAAGGATACTCGATGCCGTTGATCGAAGCCACTTGCGCCGTGGCGGAAACGACCAGATCGTTGTAGTCCGCCCGCAGGATGACGTTGGTAAAGGATTCGTAGCAGAACCGGCCCGGCCCGGAGGCTTCCAGCACAGTATTGGTGATTTCGGCGACGACGCTGTCCCCGAAGACGATGGCGGAACCGCGATTGGACCAGACGACGCAACCGTCCAGCGAAACCGGTTGGCTTTGGGCGACCGCGATGCCGTTGGTGCCGCCTTCGCGAACGCAAACGCGCTCGAGTTCAATGCGTCCGGCCATGTTCATGCGGATGCCGGCATAACTCGACGATTGAACGTCCAGATCCAGCGCCCGGCAGCGAGTTGCGCTCTCCACGAAGGCCACGCCGTTGGAAAAACCGACCAGGCGGAAGTCGGCCAGATCCATGTCCGTGACCCCGTAGAACGTGATGGCCGTTTCTTCTCCGGGAACGCTCGGAATCAGCACAGAGCCGCCCGCGGCATGGTTGGGACTGCCCCGGACGACGACCCGGTTAGTGGAATTGCCGCTGTGGAGCACCGAGAACACGACGCCGTTGGACAAAACGTAGGTTCCCGTATCCACGCGGATCTCGTCGCCGGCCGCCAGCGGATATCGGTTCAAAACGGCCTGGATGGACGGCAGGGGACTATTGGAGACATAGCCGCGATTGGTAATCGCGCCAAGTCCCGTCGTGTAGACGTCGCCGAGGTCGTTGTCGTCGTTCACGTAGTAGATCAGGGACCGCGGCCGGAACGTGAAAGGCACCGAGGTGGTTCCGACGACATTGGTGTCGCCTAGCAGCACGATGCGCCAATACGCTTCGGGTGAAGGTTCCGCCTCGCTGAACCAGGCATATGGGGAGGAATCGATGCCCAGCCCGTCGGCCGTGCCGGCCGCCAGCAGCCAAGTGGCTCCGGCGTCAGGCGAGTATTCTATGCGGATGGTGTTGGTGGGGCTAAGGCCTCGATACAACCAATACATCTCCTGCCCGTTGACGGAGGTGCCACCGTCGCGCAAGGTGATCGGCAGCAATGCCGGCGAATTGGTGTCGCTAAGCGAGGCCTGCGGGGTATTGCCATAGGCGCCGAGATTGAGCCGGTTGCCGTTGGGGGCGGGTTCATTGGTGGCGGCGGCCGCGGGATTGCCCGCGTCGATGGCCCAGGACGTGTTGGTCGACACCGCCCAGACCCCGTTGCTCCAGTATCCGGCCCGGCTCTGGAGATGGAAGTCGCCGGAC
>DAOTNL010000117.1:0-8712 GCA_035450765.1 Kiritimatiellia bacterium
CATGCCGCGGATGGACACCGTCTCGGTGCCGTCGAGACCGAGCGTTTCGGCGGTTTGGCCGTCGATGAACTCGAAGGGCATCACGCCCATCTCGACGAGGTTCGAGCGGTGGATGCGCTCGAAACTTTCGGCGATGACCGCGCGGACGCCGAGGAGCATCGGGCCTTTGGCCGCCCAGTCGCGCGAACTGCCGGCGCCGTAAAGCTTGCCGGCGACGACGATCACGGGCGTGCCTGCCTGCCGGTAGGCCATCGCGGCGTCGAAGATGCTTGTCTCTTCGCCGGACGGCTGGAGCTTCGTCCAGCCGCCTTCGCGCGAGGCCATGCGGTTGCGCAGGCGCACGTTGGCGAACGTGCCGCGCATCATGACTTCGTGGTTGCCTCGCCGCGAGCCGTAGGAGTTGAAGTTCTTCGGTTCGATCCCGCGCTCGACCAGATAGCGCGCCGCGGGGGAATCCTTGGCGATCGTGCCGGCCGGCGAAATGTGGTCGGTGGTGATGAAATCGCCGAACAGCCCGAGGATGCGCGCGCCGGAAATCTCCGGCGAGGGCTTCGCGGCGGCCAGGAACGGCGGCTCGCGGACATAGGTCGAATCGGCGTGCCAGGCGAACGTGGGCTGGTGCGCGACTTCGATCCGGTTCCACTCGGGCGTGTACTGGTTCACGTCGCGGTAGGTCTCGGCGTAGAGCTTCGGATCGTTCGCCTGCGCGAGCAGGGCGTTGATCTCGGCCGCGGCGGGCCACAGGTCGCGCAAGAAGACGGGCTTTCCGTCTGTGCCCGCGCCGATGGGCTCGGAATCGAGATCGACGTCCACGCGGCCGGCGAGGGCGAAGGCGACGACCAGCGGCGGCGAGCACAGGTAGTTGGCCTTGCATTGCGGATGCACGCGGCCTTCGAAATTGCGGTTGCCGGAAAGCACCGCGGCGGCGACGAGATCCTGCTCGCGGATCGCGGCGGCGACGTCTTCGCGCAGCGGGCCGCTGTTGCCGATGCAGGTGCCGCAGCCGTAGGCCGCCACGCCGAAGCCGATCTTTTCCAGTTCGGCCAGCAGGCCGTTGTTCGCCAGATAGGCCGTCGCCACGCGCGAGCCGGGGATCAGCGACGTCTTCACGTACGGCGGCACCTTCAGGCCGCGGGCGACGGCTTTCTTCGCGATCAGGCCCGCCGCCAGCAGCAGGACGGGGTTCGACGTGTTCGTGCAGGAGGTGATCGAAGCGATGGCGATGGACCCGTGGCGCATTTCCGAGCCGTCGGGCAGCCGGGCCGCCGCGCCGAGGCGGTCGGCGGCGACGCCGAAGCCGCCTTTGTCGTGCGGGGCGGACAGCGCGGCGAGGAAGCGCTTCTTGATTTCGCCGACGGGCTGGTGGTCGTGGGGCTTCTTGGGTCCGGCGATGGCGGACACGACGCTGGACAGGTCCAGCTCGATCGTGCGCGAGTAGGTCGGTTCCGGCGAGCCCGCTTCGAGGAACAGGCCCTGCCGGCGGGCATATTGCTCGACCAGCGCGCAATGCTCGGCTGTGCGGCCCGTCATGCGCAGGTAGGCGATGGTTTCGGCGTCGATGGGGAAGAACCCCGTCGTCGCGCCGTATTCGGGCGCCATGTTGGCGAGCACCGCGCGGTCGGCCAGCGAGAGACCGGCGAGGCCGGGGCCGAAATATTCCACGAACTGGCCCACGACGTTGTGCTGGCGCAGGAGCTGGGTGACCACCAGCGCGAGATCCGTGGCGGTCACGCCCGGGCGCAGCGCGCCGGTCAGGCGCACGCCCGTCACCACGGGCGTCAGCAGCGCGATGGGCTGGCCGAGCATCGCCGCTTCGGCCTCGATGCCGCCCACGCCCCAGCCGAGCACGCCGAGGCCGTTGACCATCGTCGTGTGCGAGTCCGTGCCCACCAGCGTGTCGGGATAGGCCAGCACCGAGCCGTCGGCCTGCGGTTCCGCATGGACGCCGTCGGCGAGGAACTCGAGATTGACCTGGTGGCAGATGCCGACGCCGGGCGGCACGATGCGCAGTTTCTTGAACGTCTGCTGGCCCCAGCGCAGGAACTCGTAGCGCTCGTGGTTCCGGCCGAATTCGATCTCCATGTTCTTGAGCAGGGCGTCGAAAGACGCCGAGCAGTCGATCTGCACGGAATGGTCCACGACGAGGTCCACGGGCACGAGCGGCTCGATCAGGCCGGGATCGCCGCCGCGGCGGACGACTTCCGAGCGCAGCATGGCCAGATCCACGACGCACGGCACGCCGGTCAGGTCCTGGAGCAGCACGCGCGCGGGCAGGTAGGGGATTTCCGCCGCACCGTCCGCACCGGGTTGCCAGCGGGCGAGGGCTTCGACGTGCTCCCACCGGTAGGCGGGGTGGGCCTGGTTGCGCACGGCGGATTCGAGCAGGATGCGCACGACGTAGGGCAGTTGCGCCAGCGGCGCGCCGCGCAGGGCTTCCAGCGCGGCCAACTCGTGGTAGGCCACGGTCTTGCCGGCGTGTTCGAAAGTCTTCAGGGTCGAAAGGGATTTGCTCATGACGCTCCTTTAGACAAAAATATCCGGAGAAAATAGCGCGGGACCGGGCCGCCGGCAATCCCAGAAAGAGGATTGGGTTGTCGGGGCACGAAAAAGGCCGGGAGGAATCCCTCCCGGCCGCAGCGGCGGATGCCGGTTTACTTCTTGTGGGCCTGGATGAAGGCGCGGGCGTCGTCCACCTGGCCGGCGCTGCCGAGCAGCACGTTCTTGGCCGCGATGAACTTCGCGTACTCGGGCATGAACACTTTGCCGGGGTCGCGCAGGTCGAACTTCTCGGGGTGGTCCCGGAAGAATTCGCGGTGCACGCGGCACCAGACCAGGCGGCCGTCGGTGTCGATGTTGATCTTCGTCACGCCGAGCTTGGCCGCGCCGAGGAACTGGGAGGCATCGACGCCCGAGGCGCCCTTGAGGTTGCCGCCGGCGGCGTTGATGCGGGCCACTTCGTCCTGCGGCACCGAGGAGGAACCGTGCATGACGAGCGGGAAGCCGGGCAGGCGCTTCTGGATTTCCGCGAGGATGTCGAAGCGCAGCTTCTGGTCGCCCTTGAACTTGAAGGCGCCGTGGGAGGTGCCGATCGCGCAGGCGAGGCTGTCGCAGCCCGTGGCCTTGACGAAGGCTTCGGCTTCTTCGGGCTTGGTGTAGACGTGCTCGGCGGCGACGACGTCTTCCTCGACGCCTTTGAGCTGGCCGATTTCGGCTTCGACGACGACGCCCTTGGCGTGGGCGGCTTCGACGACGCGCTTGGTGACGGCCACGTTTTCCTCGAAGGAGGCGTGGGAGTGGTCGATCATGACGGACGAGTAGCCGGAGTTGATGCAGTCCATGCAGGTGGCTTCGTCGCCGTGGTCGAGGTGGATGGCGAAGACGGCCTCGGGGAAGATCTCGTTGGCGGTCTTCATCATGGCTTCGAGCATGAGCTTGTGGGTGTAGCTCCGCGCGCCCTTGGAGAGCTGGACGATGAACGGCGCCTTGCTTTCCACGTTGCCCTTGAACAGGCCCATGGTCTGCTCGAGGTTGTTGATGTTGTAGGCGCCGATGGCGTATTTGCCGTAGGCGTGGGCGAATAGTTCCTTGGTGGTGACGATCATGGTTGGGGCTCCTGGGGGTGGGTCTTTTCTACAGCGTTTCTTCCGCGTCGTCCGCGGTTTCTTCTTCGGCGTCTTCGCCTTCGGCCTGGTCGTCGGCGGTGCGCTGGAAGTCCGCGAAGCGCCCCGGCGCGAGCAGCGCGGCCTGCCAGTCGCGGAACAGGCCCTGGCCGCGGCGGGCGCGGATGGCGGAGGCGATTTCAGATTGGTAGGAATCGAAGGTGGCCGGATCGGCCGGGGTGCGGGCCTTCAGGTAGGCCACGACCAGGCCGTCGGCGTGCGGCACGGGATCGGTGACTTCGCCTTGGTTGTAGCTCACCACGGCCTGCACGAGCGTCTGGACGATCTCGTTGGTGGAGGTGGATCCGGACATGCCCGTGAAGGGTTCGGCGGCCTGCGCCTGGACGCCCGCGCCGGCGACGGCGTCCGCGAACGACTGGCCGGCGGCGAGACCCGCGACGGCGGCTTTCTGGATCGCCTGGCCCTTGGCGGCCAGAGCGGCGGCCAGGGCTTTCTGCCGGGCGACTTCCCGGACCTGGTCCTGGACTTCCTCGAAGGCCGGCACGCGCGGTTCCAGGACTTTTTCCAGATAGAGCACGTAGACGTTGTCCGTTCCCGGGATGGTCGAGCTCACGCGGTCGTAGGAATTGGGCGCCAGTTCGAACGCCGCGGCCGCCAAGGCGGCGCCGCCGTCTTCCAGCGGGACGGAGAAGCGCGAGAACGGCGCGAGTTTCTGCGCTTTGCGGCCGGCCTTTTCGGCGGCGTCGGCGAACTCCGGCACCGTGCCGTCGCGGTCGGGCAAGGCGCGGTAGGCCAGTTCCGCGGCGGCCGCGTCGGCCTTCTCGAACGCCGCCTGGCGGCGCAGCGCGGCCACGATGCCGTCGCGCACGTCGTCGAGGTCGGCCACGACTTCGCGCGGCTGGCCGTTGGTGTCGGTTTCCTTCGTCGTGTAGTCCGCGACGTGCAGCTCGTAGTAGTCCTGCACGTCGTCGTCGGAAATCTCGAGGTCGGCCTCGAAGTAGTCGGCCACCGGGAAGGCGGCATAGGACACTTCGCGCTGCTCGGGGATGGTGAAGGCGGCGGGATTTTCGTCGAAGAGCTTGCGGACGTCGTCGTCCGAAACCTTCACGTCCTTTTCGACGTCGGCGGGACCGGCGAAGACGTACTCGACGGTGAAAGTGTCCAGCAGCGTGTCGAAGGTCCGGCGGATTTCGAGCGGGGTGACCGTGGCCTGGCGGCCGATCAGGTTCCCCAGCTTCTGGATCTGGATTTCCTCGCGCAGGTGCTGCTCGAACTGGGGCGTGCTGAAGCCGAGCGGACGGATGAAGTTCTGCAGGAAGGCCTGGTAACGGGCCGGATCGAAGCCGCCGTTGGTTTCGGCGAAGTTGGAGCGGATGGCGGCGCGGAGTTCGTCGTCGGTGGCGACGAGGCCCATCCGGTTGGCTTCGCGCAGGGTGGCCAGGCGCTGCCAGGACAGCCGGCGCAGGATGGCGTCGCTCTCGGGCGTGGACTGGACGTCGCGGCCCAGCGCCAGGGCGCGGGCCAGATAGGTGTTCAGGTAGGCCGAGCGGAATTCGCCGTGGCTCACCGGTTCGCCGTCGAGGCTGCCGGCCGCGTTGGCCTGCTCGGCCTTTTTGAGGTCCGAGGGCCACACCATGCCCCAGATGACGAACGAAAAGACGATGATCACCAGGAACGCCCCCCAGAGCAGGCGGGACTGGATCAGCTTGTGGAACTTCGAAATCATCATGGCCATCGCGGTCTCTCTTTCCCTATTGTGCGCAAACGGAAAACGCGGATCCGCCCGGGCCGGCCCGGACGGAGCACGTTGGGGCAGGAGAATACGGGCCGGCCTCCCGCCGGGCAAGCGGGAAATTCGGGCGGCGGAACGCGGGATAAACCGTTTCACCCTTTTGAAGTGTTGCTTTTTGCCGGCGAATCGTTATCTTCTCCCTTTTGTTTGCCTTCGGAATCGCGGGGGCGGCCGCACGTGAAATTGCCGTTTACAACCAAGATGCTGCAGGACTGGGGGGGCGCCGTCACCTTCCGGGACGGCCGCACGCTGTTCGAACGCGGCCTGGTCCTGGACGCCGAGGCCGACGGCGAACGCATGCAGGGCACCATTTCCTGGGGCAGCCGCTCCATCAAGACCGCCGCCCGGATTCTGCCCGACCATTCCTGCGAAAACCTTTGCCCGTGCCGCGACAACGTGGAGCGCGGCATCATCTGTTCCCACGTCATCGCCCTGGGCCTGGCGCTGCTGGCGCGCCACGACGATCCCGAGCGCGAGCGCAAGATCCAGGAAGAAGAACGCCGCGCGCGCCACCTGCGCCAGGTCGCCGCGCAGGCCTTCTTCAAGCGCGCGGAACCGGGCACGCCCGGCGCGCTCAACTGCGCGCTGCATCTCGTCCTGCCCGCCGGCTGGCGCGAGCGGGCCTTGACCGGCCAGGTGCCCGTGCGCATCGAGCTCGAATTCCGCGGCGCCCGCCATCCCATCGGCTCCGTGCCGCACGACGTCGTGCTGGGCCTGGTCTCCCACGACGAATCCGTCCTCTTCGTGCTCGAGGAAATCGCCGGCGGGACCGTGCCCGACGAAATGCTCTTCGGCGTCGCCGACTTCATCAACCTGCTGGCCCTGCAGCAGGGCCGGACGCTGGAGGAGGAGGGCGGCCGCGAGCTGCCCGTCAACGCCACCCGCGTGACCAGCGCGCTGCGCGTGGATCTCGACCACGAGAACGGCGAGCTGCTGCTGGTGGCGCACACCGAACTGCCCTTCATGCGCGGCGCGGAATTCCCGACCTATCTCGTGGCGGGCAAGCACGGCTGGGTCTTCGGCGGCGGCCACTTCTGGCCGCTGGACAAGCTGCTGCCCGAACCCCTCTGGGAGATCTACCGCCGCCAGGTCGTCGTGCCGCGCGCCGACGTGCCCCGGTTCCTGCGCGAGGAATTGCCCCGGCTCGAAAGCCTCGTGCGCGTGGAAGCCGAAGTGGAACCCGACGTCTTCGGCTTCGAGCCCGAAACGCCCGAGATGCGCCTGGAAGTGCGCGGCAGCCCCGCCAGCCTCGCCGCGAAGCTCGTGGCCGTCTACGGCGACGTCGAACTCGCCGCCGCCCAGGCTTCCGCCCGCGGCTCGTTCGCCCATCCCGATCCCGAAGACATCCTGCGCTACACCGTGCGCAACCCGCCCGCGGAAGCGCAGGCGCTGGCCGCCCTCGCGCGCTACGGCCTGTCCGGGCGCCACGGCGGCGACCTGAATCCCATCGTCGGCACGCGCGAAGTCCTCAATTTCCTCGGCAGCGCCGTGCCCGCGCTGCGCCGCAAGGGCTGGCGCATCGCCTGGGACGGCCGCATCCGCACCACGATGGAAAACGCCGTTTTCGCCACCCCCGTCGTGCGCATCGAGCCCGAAAACGGCCCCGACGGCTGGTTCGACGTCCGCTTCGAATACGACGCCGGCGAAGGCGCCGGCGTGACCGGAGCCGACGTGCAGCGCGCCCTGCTCAAGGGCGACGCCTTCGTCGAGCGCGACGGCCGCGTCGTTTTGCTCGACGCCGACGCCATCCGCGCCCTGCAAAGCGTGTTCGCCGATTGCGCCTCGGGCGAGGGGCGCCGGCCGGGCAGCTTCCGCCTTGCCCCCGTCTACGCCGCCTATGCCGCCAGCGCCCTGCAGGCGCTCGACGGCGTGGACGTCGAAGCCCCGCCCGCCTGGCTCCAGGGCGCCGCCCAGAAAAACCGCCTCGAACCGATGCAGGCCGAGCCGCTCGATCCCGCTTTCGAGCGCCTCCTGCGCCCGTACCAGAAGGACGGCGTGCGCTGGCTGCGCTTCCTGCAGCGCAACCGGTTCGGCGGGATCCTGGCCGACGAAATGGGCCTCGGCAAGACTCTCCAGACCCTCGTCTGGCTCACCATGGCCGCCGCCGAGCGCACCGGCGCCGACCGCAAGCCTTCGCTCATCGTCTGTCCCACCAGCCTCGTCGACAACTGGGTGGCCGAAGCCGCCCGCTTCACGCCGTGGCTCAAGATCGGCGCCATGACCGGCGCCGACCGCCACGCGCGCTGGAAAGACCTGGCCCAGCTCGACGTCGTCGTCACCTCCTACGCCCTCATGCGGCGCGACGTCGACCAGTACGAAGCCATCGAATTCCTCTCCGTCGTGCTCGACGAAGCCCAGCACATCAAGAACCAGTCCACCCAGAACGCCCAGGCCGCCAAGCGGCTGCGGGCCGAACACCGCTTCGTCCTCACCGGCACGCCCATCGAAAACGGCGTCTCCGACCTGTGGAGCATCATGGATTTCCTCATGCCGGGCTACCTCGGCCGGCACGACGCCTTCCGGACCAACATCGAGCAGCCCATCGCGCAGGGCGGGCCCGAGGGCGAACTGGCCCAGTGGAAACTGCGCCGCAAGTTGCGGCCGTTCCTCCTGCGCCGCATGAAGCGCGACGTCGCCAAGGAACTGCCGCCCAAGATCGAGCGCATCGCCGGCTGCGCCCTCAGCGCCGACCAGAAGAAAGTCTACGTCGCCCTGCTCGAGGATTCCCGCCGCAAGATCGCCGAGCTCGTCGCCGCGCAGGGTTTCCAGCGCTCCAAGTTCGAGATCCTCAACACCCTCCTGCGCCTGCGCCAGGCCTGCTGCCACCTCGACCTGCTCAAGTTGCCCGACCTCGAGTTCAAGGAACCCTCCGCGAAGATGGAGCTGTTCTTCGAACTGCTCGACGAAGCGATGGACGCCGGCCACCGCGTGCTGGTCTTCAGCCAGTTCGTCTCCATGCTCACGATCCTGCGGCGCGATCTCGACCGCCGCGGCCTGCGCTACTGCTATCTCGACGGCGCCACCCAGGAGCGCCTCAAGATCGTGCAGGAATTCAACCGGAACCCGTCCATCCCGCTGTTCCTCATCAGCCTCAAGGCCGGCGGCACGGGCCTGAACCTGACCGGCGCCGACATGGTCATCCACTACGACCCCTGGTGGAACCCCGCCGTCGAAAACCAGGCCACCGACCGCGCCTACCGCATCGGCCAGAAGCGCACCGTCTACAGCGTCAAGCTCATCGCCCAGGACTCCATCGAAGAACGCGTCCTGGCCCTCCAGCGCAAGAAACAGCAGCTCTAC
>DAOTNL010000118.1:0-8590 GCA_035450765.1 Kiritimatiellia bacterium
CGGCAGCTTCGCCCTGGTTTACGTGACCGAACGCCGCCGCCTCCAGCGCGCCGACCACGCCGCCCACGTCGCCCGCGGCGCCGTCCTCGCCGGCATCTCCGTCCTTCTCCTCAAAGTCCTCGCGACGGCAGGACTCGTCCTCTGGCTCGCCCTCGGCCTCCTGCTTTGATGTGGCCGGTGGCTTGTGGTTGGTGGTTGATGGATACGAAAAGTCGAAAAGTGACCAGCCCCATCCATCTCCTGTTTTCCTGTAAATTTCCTGTTTTCCTGCTGAAATTCCCCGCCTGATCCCCCATTTGCGTCCATTCGCGTCCATTTGCGGTCGATATTATTGATTCGCACGTCTCGGCCCATCGGCTATATTGCCCGCATGACTGGACGGCAATTCTATGATTGGCAAACGGCCGGCGGCGCCGGCGACGTGTTGCGCCTCGTCGAAGCCCTGGAGCGCGCCGAGGTGGCCTGGTGCGCCATCGGCGGTGTCGCCGTCAACCATTGGGCCAAGGAAACCATGGTCACGCGCGACGTCGATCTGGTCGTCGCCGCGGCCGACGTCGAGCGGGCCAAAGCCTTGCTCGCCGACGCGGGCTTCAAAGTCGAAACCCACGAGTGGTCCATCAACTTCACCGGCCGGTCGCAGGTCAGCATCCAGCTCAGCACCGAGGAATTCTACCGCGATTTCCCGAGCCGTTCCGTCCCGGCCGACGTCCACGGTATTTTGATGCGCGTGGCTTCGCTGGCCGACACCTTGGCCGGCAAAATCGCCGCCTGGCGCGTTCCCCAGCGCCGCCAAAGCAAGCGCCTCAAGGATCTCGGCGACATCGCCCGCCTCGTCGAAGCCCATCCCGAACTTTGGGAACGCCTACCCGACGAACTCCGCCGGCAGCTCGACAAGCCATCCTGACTGCCCCGGTGCCCGCCGAGCAACCGCTCGCCGCCGGCTTGCTGCTCTGATCGGCCCCCGATCCGCCTCACATCGCGTCACAACGGCACAAAGTTCCGGCCCGCCCACCCTTCCTCCCCTCCGTGACTTCGTGTCTCCGTGAGAAGCGATTTCGGTTGCCCAGGCTAAAAATTCACCGTTTGGGTCCGATATTAAGTCTCCGCAGGGTCAGTTTCATAAATTGATACTCGCCCCCTTTCGATCGTCCGTCCGCGCCACGGACCCGATCCTGGCATAACATTCTCCGCGCCCTCCGCGTCTCCGCGCGCGAACGGATTCCCGCTCCCCGCCCTGCCCTGCTCTGTCCTGCTCTGCCTTTGCGCCCTCCGCGTCCTTGGCGAGAGGGAATCTTCTTCAGGATGTTCCCGCACCGTATCCCACCGGGGATGCAACCCCGGCCTACACCGACGACTTCCGACCTTGGATTTCCGATATCGGACCTCTGACCTCGGACTTCCGACCTCGGCCAAACCCTTCTTTCTTGCTTTGGCGGGGGTTCTGCCGGATTTTAGCCGGCCATGGAGACGGGTTTTGCATCCTATGCGGCATGGTTCGCGGCGCGGCGGGCGGGGCTGTCGCGCGGCGGCCTGTGGCTGGCGGGCGACGAGCCCGGCCGGCCCGATCCCGCCGGCTTCGAAAGCGCGCGCCTGCGGATATTGATCTGCCGCCTGTCGAGCTACGACGACGTCGAGGCGTCCATCACCCACCGCCTCCTGCTGGCCGTCGCGCAGGCCGTACCGGGCGTCTATGCCGATCTGGCCTTCTTTCCGTCCCCGGCCGACGCCGCACGGATGAAGAAGGACGGCGTGCCGCTCTGGCTGGCCACCGGCTGCAAGCGCGCGCCCAGCGATTTCGACGTGGTGGCCGTGAGCCTGTCCGTACAGCAGGAAGCGGCGAACCTGCCCGTGGCGCTGCGCGACTCCGGGCTGACGCTGGATTTCGGGGGGCGCATGGCCGCGGCGCGTCATCCGCTGGTGATTCTGGGCGGCCATGGCGCGGCGTCGGTGCCGTTCATCCACGGCGATGCCGCGGGGCCGGGTTCTGGCGGCCTAGTGGACGCGGTGTGCCTCGGCGACGGCGTCGCCTGGCTGCGGGATTTCCTGCGCCGGTTGGACGCGCACAAGGTCGCAGACGGCTCAAAACAGGATTTCCTGCAAACGCTGGCGCGGGAGGTGCCCGGCACGTACGTGCCCGCGTTCTACCGACACGAGGTGCGCGACGGCCGGTTGGCGGCCATCGAACCGCGCTTTCCCAACCTGCCCCTGCCCGTCGAGTTCCGCCAGGATCCGTTGGAAACCTGGTTGGAGGATTACGACGGCGCCTACATCCCGCTCGCGGCGGAGGAAGCGGAAGAGACCTTGCCGCTGTCGGCCGGCTGCGCCTACCGCTGCCGGTTCTGCCAGACGGGCTGGATGCGCCGCGAGTTTTCGGCGGCGGCGCGGACGGACCTGAAAAAGGCCGCGCTGCGCTTCAAGGCCGCCATGGCGAACGCCGACCTGAATTTGCTGGCGTCGGACGCGTGCAGCGTGCCGGGCCTCGAAGCCATCGTGGACGATCTGGCCCCCCTGTTCCGGCGCGTGTCGGTCAAGAGTCTTTCCGTCTCGAGCCTGGTACGGCAGCCGGGATCCATCCGTCTGCTGCGCAAACTGGCCAAGCACGAATTCACCTTCGGCGTGGAGGGCGTCAGCGCACGCCTGCGGGCGTATTTGGGCAAGCCCGCCACCGCCGCCGACCTGGTGCGGATCGCCGGGAGCCTCGCCTCGGGCGGCCTGCGGCAGCTCAAGCTGTTTTTCATCGCGACCGGCCTCGAGGAGGAGCGCGATTTCGCGGAGCTGGACGCGCTGCTGAAAAGCCTGCGGGCGGCGGTGCCGGCCTGCCGGATCATCGCCAGCTTCATGCCGCTGTTCCATGCGCCGTTCACCCCGCTGCAGTTCGCGGCCATCCACGCCATTTCCGCGGAAACGGCGGCCGCCTTGGCCGCGCGGGTCCAGCACGCCGGCGCGGAATTCCGCTGGAGCGCCTATCCCGACGAAATCGCGCTGATGAACCGCCTATGCCGCGCGGGCCGCGCCGCTACGCCCGCCTTGGTCGATTTCTCTCTCCGCCGCGGCCTGCGCTACGACCAGCGCCTCGACTCCGGCCTGATCCGCGAGCTGGCGCGCGCCGTGCCCGCCGACGACGCGGAAAAATCCGGCGACGCCGTTTTCCCGTGGAGCGACCTGCAAGCCGCGAATTCCGGCGCCTTATGGCGCTCGTACGAAAAGGCCCGCCAGGACTTCCAATCCGGCGCCGAAAAGCCGCTCGCCGCCGGCCCGGCGCCGCGGTTGGCCGCGCCGCCGGCGGAAGCCGCGCCGGAAGCGCCCGAGCGCCTCTATTTCTGGGCCGAAGCGACGCCAGGGCAAGCCGGACAGCCGGACCACGTCGTCGCCCGCAGCCTGTTCCGCCGCTTGTTCGCAGGCTGGAAAGCCGGCGCGGCGGCCTATCTGGGCGAACCCCGGCTGCTGCGTCCGCCGGGCGTTGCCGGACTCGTCCGGGTCTCGGCGGAATTCCGCTGCGGCGCGCGGCCGCCCGCAAAAAACGCGGCGCTGGAAAAGGCCGCGCCGCCCGCGATCCCGGACGGCGACCTTCTGTTCGGTATCCGCTGGCCCGGCCCGGCCGCGGCGCGGGCCATCGAGCGGCAGCTCAAGGCCGACCGGATCAAGTTCCAGACCGTGCGGCGCGGCACGAGCCGCTGGCACGTGGTGGAGCGCGCCTACCGCGCCCGCTGCGGAATCGCGGCCGTGCGGGAGGAAGAAGCTCAGACCGTGCTCTTCGCCTCGCAACGGCCGACGTTCCGGGGAACGGATTTGGCCGCCCTCGCCGGCCCGGAGGGCGCGGTTTTCGCGGTCTGGGCCTCGGCCAATGGGCCGTGCCCGGATTGCGGCGGCCCGCGCTACGCCGCGCTGAAATCCCTGGGCGACGCCGAATCGCCGGTTTGTTTCGAGTGCGGAAGCGGATTCGCGTAGGCGATTTCGGATTCATTGTAGCTGGCCCCGCTGGGGCCGGCCATGAAAAGAAAACACCGGCCTCAACGAGGCCGGCTACAATCGAACCGAACAGCCAAAGGGGAGCGCTAAGGCTCGATGCGCCAGTATTTTTCCATGCCCCAGGGGAAATCGTGGCGGCGGTAGTTCCGCAGGCGGTCGTGGCGGACGCTGAAGGCCATCGGGTGGGCCATGAGGATCCAGGGGCAATCCTCGAGGACGACGTCGGCCGCGGCGCGACAGAGGGCTTCGCGTTCGGGCGATTCGGGCAAGGCGATCAATTCGCGGTAAAGCCGATCGAATTCGGCGCTGCGGTAGTTGCAGCGGTTGGGGCCGGGCGAGGCGTTTTCGCTGGCGAACAGCTGCAGGAAGTTCTGGGCGTCGGGATAATCCCCCACCCACGTCACGGTGAAGGTCTGCGCCTGGCGCTGCTCGATTTTCTTCAGGAAGGCGGGCCAGTTGTTGTAACTGGGTTCGAGCACGACGCCGATGCGCTCGAAGAAGCTCGCCACGACTTCCGCGCCTTGCCGCGCTTCGGGATTGTCGGCCTGACCCAGTTCCAGGGTCAGCTTGAGGCGCCGGCCGGTGGCGGGATCCTGGCCGCCGGGATAGCCGGCTTCGGCCAGCAGGCGCCGGGCGCGTTCCAGATCGTAGCCGTAGGGCAATTCCGCTTCCCGCGCGCCGGCCACGCCGGGCGGCACCGGACCGCGGGGGGCAACGATGCGGCCGTTCTGGAATTCCATCCAGGCGGCGGCATCGAACGCGCAGGACAGGGCCTGGCGGAGTTTCTTGTTCGGGCCCACGACGGGATCGTCCATGTTGAAGGCCAGATAGGTCACGTTGAGCTGCGGCGACTTGCTCAGCGCGATGCCCCGCGCGGCCAGCTCGGGCCGCAGTTCCTTGGCGGGCGTGATGATGCTGTCCCAGTCTTCGCGGCCGACGGCGACCATGTCGAGGCCGCCGGCCATGAACATCAGCCAGGCGGTGGACGGATCGCCGACGACGGAATCCACGATGCGCGGCGTGAGCGGCAACGGCTTGCCCGCGTCGGGCGTCGGGGCGTCCGCGGGCATGGCGTCGGTCCGTCCCGTGGCTCGCCACTGGGGATTGGCGCGATATTCGTAGCGGTAGTTCTGGCGGGCGGAGGCCAGGACATAGGGCCCGGTGCCGACGGGATGGTTGACGAACCCGGCGCCGTAAAACTCGACGGCCTCGCGCGGAACGGCGAAGGCGTAGGGCATGGCCAGCACCCACGGCAACTGCGGATAGGGCTGCGTCAGGCGGATCTCCAGCTCGTGCGGGCCAAGGGCGCGCAGGCCGGCCACGGGCCGGTCGTAGTCGGTCGGTTCCGGGCTCCGGCTGGCCTCGCGGAATTCGTCGAGCCCCTCGATCTTGCCGCGATAGACCCAGTAGCCGCCGGAACCGACCTTGACGTCGGCGATGCGCAGGATGGAATAGACGAAATCCTGCGCGACGAGTTCGCGGCCCCGCCCGCCCGCGGCGGCGAAACACGGATCGTCGGAAAACCGGATGCCCGGGCGCAGCCGGATGCGCCAGACAAGGCCGTCGGGCGAGACTTCGGGCATGGCGGCCGCCAGCAGCGGTTCCACGCGGTACGGGCGGTCCCAGTAGGCGTATTGCAGCAGGCCTTCGTACAGGCGGCCGACGGCGATCAGCGAGGCTTCGTCGGCGGCGTGGGCCGGATCGAAGCCGCGCAGGCGCGCGGTGGTCAGGCGCAGGGTCGGGACGGCGTCGGGAACGGCCTCCGGCGCGGGGCCGCAGCCGGCCGAGGCCAGCGTCCACGCGGCCAACAAAAACCCCGCGCAGAGCCTGCGCGGGGAGACGTTCGACCCGAAGGGGTTCATCACTCCTGCGGAGCGGGCGCGCTTTCTTCCGCCGCCGGTTCGGCCGCGGGGGCTTCTGCGGCGGCCGGAGCTTCCGCCGCCGGCGCTTCGACCGGAGCCAGTTCGCCGTCCTCGCCCATCTGCAGCGCCATGGGCGCGGAAGGAACGGCGGCGGGAGTTTCTTCCGGCAGAGCGGGCAGTTCGGCGACCGGCGCGGAGAGCGGGGCCGCGGGCGCCGCGATGGGCGCGACGGGCGCTTCGGCGCCGGCCCGATCCATCACGGATCCGGAGGAACCGCCCTTGCCCTTGGCGAACAGGATGCCCAGCACGATCGTCGTCAGCATGAAGACCGCCGCGAGCGTGATGGTCATGCGCGTCAGCACGTTGCCGGCGCGGCTGCCGAACAGGCTCTCGCCCATGCCGCTGCCGAACGCCATGCCGAGGCCCTGGTCTTTCGACTTCTGGGCCAGGATGACCACGATCAGCAGGAACGCGGACAGGACTTCGACGATCAACAGCAGACTGGTGAGAATGGCCATCGGGGACTCCTAACGATTGAAAGGACGTCTCTTTTAGACCGCCGCGCGGACAATGTCAATGAACGACTTGGCGTCGAGGGCGGCGCCGCCGATCAGGCCGCCGTCGATGTCCGGCATGCCGAAGAGTTCCTTGGCGTTGGAGGCCTTGACGCTGCCGCCGTACTGGATGCGGACGCCCTGGGCGACGGTGGCGTCGAACAGGCCCGTGAGCACCTGGCGGATCAGGGCGTGCACGTCCTGCGCCTGCTGGCTGGTGGCGGTCTTGCCGGTGCCGATGGCCCAGACGGGCTCGTAGGCGATCACGGAATCGAGCACTTCCTTGGCCGAGAGGCCGGCGAGGCTGCCCTTGACCTGGGTCGTGATGACTTCTTCCACCTTGCCCGCTTCGCGTTCCTGGAGGGTTTCGCCCACGCAGACGATCGGGTGCAGGCTCGAGGCCAGCGCGGCCTTGGTCTTGCGGTTGACGATCGCGTCGGTCTCGCCGAAGTACTGCCGGCGCTCGCTGTGGCCGAGGATGACGTAGTGGCAATACAGCTCGCGCAGCATGCCCGCGCAGATTTCGCCGGTGAAGGCCCCGCCCTTCTCCCAGTGCATGTTCTGGGCGCCCAGGTCGATGTGCGTGCCCTGGACCAGCTGGCTCACCGTCGAAAGCGCGGTGAACGGCGGGCACACGACGACTTCCACTTCGCGGAAATTCGCCAGATCCGCCTTCAGGGCGTTCACGAGGGCCGCCGCTTCCGCGGTGGTCATGTTCATCTTCCAGTTGCCGGCCACGATTTTCTTGCGCATGTTCGATCCTTTTCGTTCTTCGGGTTGTTCGGGAAAACGTCTACTTGTCGTTCAGGGCGGCCACGCCGGGCAGTTCCTTGCCTTCGAGGAATTCGAGGCTGGCGCCGCCGCCGGTGCTGATGTGGGTCATCTTGGCGGCCAGGCCGCTCTTGTTCACGGCGCTGACGCTGTCGCCGCCGCCGATGACGCTGGTGGCGCCGCTGGCGGCCACCGCTTCGCAGACGCCGAAGGTGCCCGCCGCGAACGGCTTCATCTCGAAGCAGCCCATCGGGCCGTTCCAGACCACCGTCTTGGCGCCCTGGATCGCCGCCGCGTAGAGCGCGATCGTCTTGGGGCCGATGTCCAGCGCCATCCAGCCGGCCGGAATGTCGTTGCCGACGACCTGGGTCTGGGCCGCCGCGTCGAACTTGTCCGCCGCGACGTTGTCCACCGGCAAGAGGAACTTCTTGCCGTTGGCCTTGGCCTTGTCGAGCATCTGGCGGGCGTAGTCGAGCTGGTCGAGTTCGCACAGCGAGTTGCCGACGTCGTGGCCCTGCGCCTTGAGGAAGGTGTAGGCCATGCCGCCGCCGACGATGAGCGTATCCACCTTGTCGAGGAGGTTGTTCACGACGGCCAGCTTGTCGCTGACCTTCGCGCCGCCCAAAATCGCCACGAACGGACGGACGGGGCTGTTCACCGCGCCGCCCAGATACCGGAGTTCCTTTTCCATCAGGAAGCCGGCCACGCTGGTGCCGATGTATTTGCAGATGACGGCGGTCGAGGCGTGCGCGCGGTGCGCGGCGCCGAAGGCGTCGTTGACGAAGATCTCGCCGTAGGACGCGAGCTTCTTGGCCATGGCCTTCTGTTTTTCCTTCAGCTCGGCCTTCTTGGCCTTGAGCTCGTCGTCGGTCATGTCGTCGGTCTTCTTGACCTTGGCTTCTTCCTCTTTGTAGAAGCGCGTGTTTTCGAGCACGAGGACCTGCCCCGGCTTGAGGGCGGCGACCTCGGCGTCGGCGGCCTGGCAATCCGCCGCGAACGCGACGGGCTGGCCGAGCAGCTTGGCCAGGTGGTCGGCCACGGGCTTGAGGCTGAATTCGGCTTCGTAGCCCTTGCCTTTCGGACGGCCCAGGTGGCTCATCAGCACGAGGCTGGCGCCCTGATCGAGGACGTAGCGGATCGACGGCAGCGCCGCGGTCACGCGGGTGTCGTCGCTGATCTTGCCCTCCTTGATCGGCACGTTGAAATCCACGCGCATGACCACGCGCTTGCCCTTCAAGTCCACGTCTTTCAAGGTCTTCTTGTCCATGTCCGTCGTCCTTTGTGCGGTTGGGTGCGATTGCGAAACATTCCGCCGGGGCGCGCGCCCCGGCGGAATGGAATGGAACCGGCTCCGGCCTACTTGGCCATCACGCGGATCATTTCCAACATCTTGTTGGAATAGCCCCACTCGTTGTCGTACCAGGCCACGACCTT
>DAOTNL010000119.1:0-8387 GCA_035450765.1 Kiritimatiellia bacterium
AACCGCAAGCGGCGGCCGGCGAACCGGCTGGAATACCGATATCGGCGCGGCAGCGAAATCCATTTCAACCAGACCGATTCCACGAAGGGGGCGGGCGACGTGTTTCTGGCCGTGGCGGCGCCATTGGCGCGCGACGCCGCCGGCTTGCGCGCGCTGGATGTCGTGGCGGGCGTGGAATTGCCCACGGGCGATGCCGATCGCCTCCTCGGCAGCGGCAGCTGGGATTTCTCGCTCGGCCTGGCCGCGGCCGATTTCGCGACGCTGGCGCGGTGGAACCTCGAACTCCACGGCGGCGCCGGGGTGTTGGCGATGACGGAGGGCGACGTGCTGGCGGATTTCCAGGAGCCGGTCGCGGTCTACGGGGATCTGGCGGTCGGCTGGCGGCTGGCCAGCTGGCTGGTGCCGCGCGTGCAGGTGGATTTCCACAGCCCGTTTTTCGCGGATACGGGACAGGCGCCGCTCGACAATTGGGCAGCGGAACTCGTGTGCGGCGCGACGGTACTCCTGCCGGGACGGTTCGCGCTCGATCTCGCCGTGGCGGAAGACGTCGCCGTCAACACCGCGCCGGACGTCGTGTTCCACGTCGGACTGAAAAGGAGCCTATGAAAACCTTGTTTCGCTCGGTGGTCGCATGGTGCGCCGTTTGTTGGACCGCGACGGCGGCGGACGACGTCCGACTGCTGGACGACTTCAGCGCCATGGGCCGGCTCGGGTTTTTCTCCAACCACGACGACGGCTTCCAGGAAGACCGCTACGTCTCGGAAGGCACGGTGTTGCTCGACTTCGACCTGCTGTCGGTGGGCGAGCGGTGGTCGCTGTGGTCGCGCTTCGGGCTGGTCGTCGACCTGGGCAAATCGGTGGCCGACAACCTGCCGTTTTCGCCCAAGGAAATGGCCTACGAAATCAGTCCGTTCGTCGAATACCGGCGCGGAACGCATCTGGCGAGGCTCGGCTGGAACCACGTGTGCCAGCACTTGATCTACAAGGACCACGAGGAGCCGTGGTACGTGACGGCCGGCAGCAACGCCGTTCCGCCGGACGTCTACTGGAACCGGCTGTTCCTGGGCGCGGGCCGGGCCGAGGTCCGGCCGGAGGTTTTCCGGGAAACCACGTTCGGGACCGCGCCGCCTCGGTTGTTGTGGTACGCGGAAATCGGCGGATATCTGCAATCGTTCCCGGGCATGGACGACGATTCGCTCTATGGCTCCAACGATTGGGTGGCCGACGCGAAGGCCGACCTGAAGCTCCGGCTGTTGGCCGGCGCGAAATGGGCTCTCTTCGCGACCAGCCTGACGCACGTGCTGCTGGACGGCGCGGACGAATTCTATGCCCGCGAGCAGCTGCAGCTGGAAGTGGCCTTCGCCAGCCGGGGCTACGGTTCGTCGATCTACGCCGGCTGGCACGCCGTGGACGAGCATCCGCGCGATTCCAAGGAAGACATGGTTGAATTCGGCGCTTCGTTCTACTACTGAGGCGACCGACGAAACGAGGAGGCCGACGATGAAAACGCTGCCGCATTTGTTCGACAACAACCGCCGCTGGGCGGCCGGGCTGCTGAAGGCCGATCCGGACTTTTTCCGCCGGTTGGCCGCGCAGCAGGCCCCGCAGTTCCTGTGGATCGGCTGCGCGGACAGCCGCGTGCCCGCGAACGAAATCGTCGGCCTGCTGCCGGGCGAGCTGTTCGTGCACCGCAACGTGGCGAATCTGGTGGTGCATTCGGACATGAACTGCCTGGCGACGATCCAGTACGCGGTCGAAGCCTTGAAGATCCGGCATGTCATCGTCTGCGGCCACTACGGCTGCGGCGGGGTGCGAGCGGCGATGGACCGCTGTCCCCACGGGCTGGTGGACAACTGGCTCGGGCACGTGCGCGACCTGGCGCGCCGCCGGCGCACCGAGCTCGACGCGCTGCCGGACGACGACGCGCGGTTCGATCGGCTATGCGAGATGAACGTGGCTGAGCAGGTGCTGAACGTCGGGCGCTCCACGCCCGTGCAAGATGCCTGGAGCCGCGGCCAGCCGCTGGCGATCCACGGCTGGATCTACCGGATTTCCGACGGGTTGCTGCGCGACATGGGCCTTACCGTGCAGTCCGACGACGACCTGCGCGCGCTGGAAGACGCCTGAGCCTCAGCGCGCCGGCGGGGGCACGGCGGCGAGGAGGGCGGCTTTGTCGGTCTCGCCTTCGAGCTGGCGGTCATAGGCGTCGCGCAGGAGCTGCGCGAACTGAGGGCCGGGGGCGTGGCCGAGCGCGATGAGGTCGCGGCCAGTGACGAGCGGCGGGGGCAGGACGGGTTCGGCGGCGAATTCGGCTTGTTTCGCTTTCAGGAAATCGTAGACGTCGAGGATGGCGTGGGAGGAAACGCAATCGAGGCGGTGCAGTTCGAGCTCGTCTGCGAACGTGGGGGCGCCGATCAGGCGGCGGAGCTTGGGCGGGCGCATCTTGTCGGCGTCGGCGATGCGCATGTGGCCGGCGACGATCGCGCAAACGTCGTCGACGAGGGCGTTGGGCGCGCGCAGGCGCTCCAGGATGGCGCGGGCCATGTCCGCACCGACGGGAGCGTGGTTTTCGAAGCGCCAGCGCTGGGTGCCGTCGGGCAGCGTGGCGAAATTCGCGGTGGGCGGTTTGCCGACGTCGTGCAGGAGGACGGCCAGCGCGAGGCGCAGGGAGGGTTTTTCCGGCAGGGCGTCGAGCATGAGCTTCGTATGCGTGAAGACGTCGCCTTCGGGGTGGAATTCGGGGGGCTGTTCCACTCCGACGAGCGCTTCGACCTCGGGCAGGATTTCCTTGAGCAATCCGGCGTCGCGCAGGAGCTGCAGGGCCTGGCCGGCCCGGGGCGCTTCGGTCAGCAGCCGAAACAGTTCGTCGCGGATGCGCTCGGCGCTGATGCGGCGGATGTGGGGCGCGAGTTTCCGGATGGCGGCGAAGGTGGCGGGGTCGATGGCAAAACCCAGTACGGCGGCGAAGCGCACCGCGCGCAGCAGGCGCAGGTGGTCTTCGGAAAAGCGCGTTTCGGGATCGCCGATGGCGCGGATGACGCGCGCGTCGAGATCGGCGCGGCCGCCGACGAAATCGCGGATGTCGCCGGTGGTCGGATCGAGGAAGAGGGCGTTGACGGTGAAGTCGCGGCGGAGGGCGTCTTCGCGGGCGTTCGTGAAGGCGATGGCGCCGGGATGGCGGCCATCGGCGTAGGGGGCGTCGGCGCGGTAGGTGGCCACTTCGACGGTGGAGCCGTCGTCGCACACGACGGCGATGATGCCGAACGCCTTGCCGACGGCGACGGTCTTGGGGAACAGCGCCTCGATGCGGTCGGGGAGGGCGTCGGTGGCGATATCCCAGTCCTTGGGCGCGCGGCCGAGAAGCAGGTCGCGGACGCAGCCGCCGACGAGAAATGCCTCGTGGCCATTCTCCCGCAGGATGCGGAGAATCTCAAGCGGCGCGGCTGGAATGGAGGCGTTCAATCCTTCAAGTCCGCATACAGGGGACAGTGGTCGGAGGGCTTGGGACGGGTGCGGGGTACGATATCGATGGCGGCGGCGACGGATTTCCCGGCGAGGGGGGCGGTGGCGAGGACGTAGTCGATGCGCCAGCCGCGCTTCTGGTCGGGGTTGAACGGCGCGCGGTAGTCGTAGAACGAGTAGTCAACCAGATCCGGGTTGTGCTTGCGGAAAAGGTCCGTGAATCCGAACGCGAGGACGTCCTCGAAGGCGTCGCGGACGGCCTGGTGGTAGCAGACGTGGTCCTTCTTGGTCTCGGGATTCGTGACGTCGATGGGGTGGCGCGCGACGTTGAGGTCGCCGCACCAGAGCAGCGGCGCGTCCGCGCCGATCTGCTTTTGGAAATACTTTTTCAGGCGCGCGAGCCACGCGAGCTTGTAGGCGTACATGGCGTGGTCGATTTCGCGGCCCTGGGGGACGTAGGTGTTCACGACGTGTAGCTGGCCGAAGCGGGCATGGACGAGCCGGGTGGGATCGGCGGGGGCCGAATCGAGGCCGAAGGAGACGGCATCGGGGGCGGTCTTCGAGACGAGAGCCACGCCGTTGTAGGATTTTTCGCCCTGGAAGGCGACGTGCCAGCCGGCCAGCCGGAAGGCGTCGGCCGGGAATTCGGAGTCCTGCACCTTGGTTTCCTGGAGGCAGAGGACGTCGGGGGCGTAGTCGGCCAGCCAGCCGAGCACGACATCGAGGCGGGAGCGTACGGAGTTGCAATTGAAGGTGGCGATTCTCATGGCGGAGAAATCCTACCATGCGCGCGCCGGCGCCACAACCGGCGGCTGCGGCGCGATTTCCGCGCTGGCCGCCGCCGGCGCGGAATGGTAGACGAAGCGGGATGGAACCTTGGGTCGTCTATACCGTTGGCGCCACGCTGCTCTACGGCGTGCTGAATTTCCTGTTCAAGGCGGCGGCGGAGCGTGGCCACGACACGGACGGGCTGGTGAGCGTCGTGGGGCTGGCGGTGGCGGTCATGGCGCTCGCGACGCTGCCGTTCACGGCGGCGCGGCCGTGGGCGGCTTTTACGGGACCGGTGCTGGGATTCGCGTTCTTCAACGGGTTGTTTTTCGCCCTGGGCAGCCTGACGAAATACGGCGCGCTGAAACGGGCGCCGGCGGCGATCGTGTTCACGCTGAACCGGCTGAACACGCTGGGAGTGGTGGCGATCGGGTTCGCGTTCTTCGGGGAGACGCCGCGGCCGGTGCAGGTGCTGGGGATCGCGGCGGGGCTGGGGGTGCTGGCGGTCGTAGCCGTCGAGCAAAGGGAACACGTCCGGTTCGCGCGCGGCTCGGCGATGGCGGCGGGGATCCTGCTGGCGTTGGGCAGCGCGCTGTTCACGGCGCTGTCGATGACGGTGGGCAAGCTGATGGCGGAGACGCCGGGCAACCGGATCGCCTACATCGCGGCATCCTACGCGCTGGTATGGCTGTTCACGGGGACGCGGGAGGCGGTGCGCCGCCGCCGGAGCGGCCGGCCCCGGCGGCGCTTCAGCCTGGAAATGGCGGGCTTCGGCATCGCGATCGGCGCGCTGAACTACGCGGGATATTTCCTGGTCTTGCAGGCGTTCGGAAGCGGGCCGATTTCGCTTTCGCAGGCGATTTTCAGCAGCTCGATCGTGGTGCCGATCCTGCTGACGCGGTGGTTCTACGGCGAGAAGCTGACGCCGCTGCGCTGGGCGGCGCTGGCGCTGGCGCTACTGTCCGTCGTGCTGATCGGCGCGAAATAGCGCCGATCGACGGCTACTTCAGGATCTTGTCGAGCTGGGCATCGGGGGGAATGCCGAGTTCGAGCGCCTGCTTGTAATGCTTGCGGGCCTGCTTGAGGTCCTTGGGATCGACCAAGGCGTAGAGCTGGGCCAGGTTGAAATGGCACTCGGGCAGGTTCCGGTCGAACTTGACGGCCATGAGCAGGGTTTCGCGGGCTTCTTCGTAGAAGCCGGCTCCCATCATGGCGGCGCCGAGGGTGGCGTGGATTTCGGCGTTGCGCGGGTTGTTCTTGGCGAGATCGACGAGCATGGCGGCGGCCTCGCGGTACTGCTGCAGGCGGATGAGGGCGATGCTTTCGATCAGCACGAGATTCATGTCCGTCGGCCGGGTCTTGCGCGCTTCCTGGACGGTGGCCAGCGCGGCGTCGTTCTCGCCTTCCTGCAGGAGCTGGCGGACGAAATCGGCGGCGGACATGCCTTTCGGCACGGCGCGGGGCGGAACGGTGGCCGCGACGAGAGAGGCGGCGGCTTCGCGCGGGGGCTCGGTCTTGGCGGCTTCGACTTTTTTCTCAGCCGGGGCTTCGGCCTTGGCCTTTTCGGCTTCGGCCTTGGGCTTCTCGGTATCGGTTTTCTTCTTGGCGTCGGCCAGGCGCGCTTCGGCTTCGGCTTGCTGGTCGCGGGCCCTCTGGGCTTCCTTTTCGGCCTTTTCGATTTCCTTCTCGGCCTTCTGGGCGGCTTTCTCGGCGTCCTTCAGCTTGTCCTCGGCCTGCTTGGCTTTCAGCTCGGCCTGGTCGGCGCGGACTTCGGCGTCGTCGAGTTCCGCATCGAGTTTCTTCAGCTCATCCTTGAGGCGCGCGTTTTCGGCGCGCAGGTCGTTGGCGCTCGCCTCCATGTCGTTGAGGGCCTGGTCGAGCTGTTGCTTGGCTTCCAGCTCCTTTTCGAGGGCCTGGATGCGCTCGTTCTTCCGGTCCAGATCGGCGCGGAGGGCGTCGAGATCGGCTTTGGCCTTGGAAGCGGACTTCAGTTCCTCGCGCAGGCGCAGGTTGTCGGTGTCGAGCGCGGCCAGTTCGTTTTCGAGGCGAGCCACGCGGCTCTTGAGGTAATCGAGTTCGACGGATTGGCTGGGCGCCGGCTCCGCTTCTTCCTCTTCGGGCTCCATCGCGGCGGCGACGGCGGGAGGCGGGGCTTCCAGCTCGGGCAGCTCCTCGGCGCCGCCGCCGGCGAGGCGGCGTTCGACGTCGATGATCTGGTTGTCGCAATAGGTCTTGCGATACTGGATGATTTTCGGTTCCCAGCCGGGGAAGTCCTTGGCGAGCTGGAGGTAGTAGTCCCGCGCCGCTTTGTACTGCGCCAGCGCTTCGTCCAGGCGACCGGCGTCGAGGCTCTGGTCGGCCTGGACGAGGTTGACGTAGGCCTCGGTCTGGATCTGGGCGGGATCGGTCAGCGCGGCCGAAACCGGCGCGGCGAAACCGCCGGCGAGGACGGCGAGGAGCACGAAGAGGCGGGGGATTTTTTTCACGGATGTTCTTTCCAGCGCGGTGGGGGGGGACGATCAGGCCTGGCCGTGGACCTTGGCGGCGACTTTCAGGCGCAGGGCGTTCAGCCGGATGAAGCCGGTGGCGTCGTCCTGGTTGTAGGCCTTGGTCGGGTCGGCGTCCATGGTGGCGATCTGCGGGTTGTAGAGGCTGACGCGGCTCTTGCGGCCGGCGACGTAGAGTCCGCCCTTGTAGAGCTTGACCCGGACAGTGCCGGTCACGTTCTTCTGGGTGTCGTCGATGAGCGCCTGCAGCGCGCGGCGTTCGGGGGCAAACCAGAAGCCGTTGTAGACCATCTCGGCGTAGCGGGGGATGAGGCCGTCGCGCAGGTGCATCACGTCGCGGTCCATCGTCAGCGATTCGATCTGGCGGTGGGCAAACTGGAGGATCGCGCCACCGGGGGTTTCGTAGACGCCGCGGCTCTTCATGCCGACGAATCGGTTTTCGACCATGTCCACGCGGCCGACGCCGTGCTTGCCGCCGAGGGCGTTGAGCTTGCGCATGACCTCGAGGGGCGTCAGCTTCTGGCCGTTGACGGCGACGCAATCGCCGCGCTTGAATTCGAGTTCGACGTACTCGGGGCGGTCCGGAGCGTCCTCGGGGGCGACGGAGAGGCGGAACATGTCCTTGTTTTTCGGCGCGAAAGCGTCCAGCCACGGATCCTCGAGGATGCCGGCCTCGTAGGAGATGTGGAGCAAGTTGCGATCCATGGAATAGGGCTTCTTGGCGGAGGCCTGCACGTTGATCTTGTGCTTGGCGCAGTAGGCGATCATTTCGGCGCGGCCGGGGAATTGGTTGCGGTAGGCCTCGATGCGCCAGGGAGCGATGACCTGCAGGTCGGGGGCGAGGGCGGCGGCGGCCAGCTCGAAGCGGACCTGGTCGTTGCCCTTGCCGGTGGCGCCGTGGGCGATGGCGGCCGCGCCTTCCTTCCGCGCGATCTCGACCATGCGCTTGGCGATGAGCGGGCGGGCGATGGACGTGCCGAGGAAGTACTGGCCTTCGTAGATGGCGTTGGCGCGCATCATCGGGAAGATGAAGTCCTTGGCGAACTCGGCCTGGAGATCGTCGACGTAGATCTTGCTCGCGCCGGTGGCCAGCGCTTTCTTCTTCAGGCCCTTGAGTTCTTCCGCCTGGCCGACGTCGGCCGCGAACGCGATGATCTCGGCCTGGTAGTTCTCCTTGAGCCACTTCAAAATGACCGAGGTGTCCAAGCCGCCCGAATATGCCAATACGATTTTCATCTGGATGGTTCCTTTGCTGCGCCCGAAGGACGCGAAAACCGGAATACTAGGCGGTTTCCGCCGGAAATCAAGCGGCGGCGCGCGGCGGAAGCCCCCGCGGCGCCGCGCGGGCGCCGAAAACGGCCGAAAACGGCCGGATTTGGGCGGAAAACGGCCCGCGGCGGCACTTCCGCTTTGACAGGGCCGGGGCGTTGGCCTAAACCGGTTTCATGAACGTCGAGACGCTTCCCAAGGTCGAACTGCACCGGCACGTCGAAGGCGCGCTGCGCTACGCCACGATGAAGGAATGGGTATTGGCGGACGGCTTGCAGCCGGCCGATGCGCCGGAAGCGCAGCTGCGGGACTTCATCCTGATCGACAAGCCGGTGGACGGCTTGAAGGTGTTTCTCGAGAAATTCGGGCTGATCCACCGCG
>DAOTNL010000120.1:0-8284 GCA_035450765.1 Kiritimatiellia bacterium
CCAGGCGCGCCTTTGCCAACGGCAGGGGGGCGCATTTACATTGTCAATTCACCTCCGGCCGATCTTCCGGAGTTTTTTCCTCGTTGGGCTTGCCAGCGCAGGTCGTTCCATGGCAGAATGCTTGTCCATATTTGGAGGCAGGCAACACTTCCACAACCGGAGAACACCGATGATGCGAACGGCGAGCAGGATATTGGCGGGATTGGCGTTGGTTTTGGGGCTGGGCGCGTGCGCGAACTGGAACGTCGACGTGGGCCGGCTGCAACTCGGCATGGAACCGGAAGCGGTGCGGGAAGCCATCGGCAAGCCGTTCCAGATCCGCGCGGCCAAGCTCTACGAAGGCGACGAATTCGCCGAGGTTTGGGAATACCTGCCGCCGGCGTTCACCTGGACCCCGAAAACCTACTGGGTGTATTTCGAGAACGGCAAGGTCGTGCAGTGGGGCGAACCGGGCGATTTCTCGGGTTCCACGGCCGCCGCGGTCAAGGAATACAATCCCAACAAGAGCATCCGGTAGGACTTCCATGCCGCGCGGCTTCGGGCCGCGGCGATGGGCTGCATGCGCGCGTTGACCCAGACTGCCGGGTTGTTGCATCCCCCGACCGGGCGGAGCCGTCGGTTCCCCTGGGCCGGGGGCCGGCTTTGGGCGGGCGGGCTGTGCGCCGCCGCGCTGTGGTTCGCGAGGGCGGAAACCGCTTCCGCGCAGACGTTCCGGATGGGCGGAGTGGACTTCGACCTGATGGCCACGGCCACGCTGGCCTACGACAGCAACGTGGACGACGTCTATCCGGAAGACGAAGAGCCCGGCCGGAAGAAAGACGACTTCTATTGGGTGCCAAAACTGTCGCTCCAGTCGCGGCCGGTGCCGCTGCGGCCGGGAACCACCTACAACCTCGGTGCGCAAGTCGCCTATGAGGATTATTTCGATCGGAACGACCTCGATACGGAACTGTACGACCTCGTCCTGAATTTGCAGACCGTCCATCCCCGGCTCACCCTCGGCGGCATGGGGCGCATCGCCAACGAGGTCGAGGGGATCGAAGACGAGTACGTGCCGGGCTCGGCCAGCCGGGATCCCGTGTTGACCACGGAAGGCAACGTTTTCGCCAACTGGAACTACCGCAAGGTCCGTCTGGAGGCCAAGGCGGAGTACACCGAAGAATTGCACGAGAAGGAAGAATACCAGGCGGGCGACAACGACGAAACGACGCTCACCGCCGCGGCGTACTGGGATGCGTTTTCCTGGGGCAGCCTGTACTACAAGTGGGAGAAGAGCGTCACGACCCTGCTCCAATCGGAAGAAGAGACGGACGAAACGACCCACACCTTCGGCATCGACGGAGCCGTTCCCGTGAGCCTGCTGCGCCGGCCCAAGATCACCTATTCGTTCGGATTCTCCTACGAGGACGAACAGACCGACGCGACCGAGGGCGAAGAAGAGCCCACCTGGAAACCAACCCACACGATCGGCGTTTCGGACGAGTACGAGCTGTCCAAGAGCCTGAACCTGAAGTACTCGGCGTTGTGGGAAGACAGTTGGGAAAACGACGCGCCCGAATTCTTCCTGCCCGGGGAAAAACGGGGCGAGGAAAACGACGAGGTCACGTTCGAGTACAACGTGCGGTTGACCCACAAGCTGGGCGCACGGGCGGAACACTCGCTGACGTTTTCCCAGGAACCGGAATCCACGTTCGGATCGAATTCCGAAACGGAATCGACGAAATTCGCCTACGATTTCGCCTGGCGGGACGTGCTGGTGTACGGTCTCAACTTCTATGCCTCCGCCCTGTACGAGCTGGAAACCCCGTTGGGCGACGAGGAGGCCGAGACCGAAAAGACCACCACGCTGACGGCCGGGATGAACCACGTGCGCCAGTTGTCCCGCCGTCTGAGCCGGGTGCTGGCCTACGAATACAAGTGGGAAAACTCCAATTTCCACGATGAGGGCGCGAACGAGAAGCACTTGGCGACATACTCGTTCACCTACGCCTTCTAGGCGCCGGCCGCGCCAATTCCGCCGCGGCGCCAAATCCGCCATTGTCTTGCCGGAGGATGTCGGGTAGATTGCCCGCATGAATGGCGGCAAGTTTTCACGGGCGGCTTGGGGCCGCCGGGCGGCGGTTTTCGCGGCGGTTTGCGGCGTGGCGGTTTCGGCGGCGGGCCAGGCGCCGGCCCGCATGGATTCCGCGGCGCGCCGCATCCTGGCCGGCGACCGGCTCAACATTTCCGTCCGCGAACAGCCGGACATGAACAAGACCTACGCGGTGGCCGGCGACGGTTCCATCGACTTCGCCTTTGCCGGCCGGGTGGTGATCGCCGAACTCACCTCCGACGAAGCGGCGCGCAAGCTGGAATCCGTCCTGGAGGAGAAGTACTTCAAGGAAGCGAACGTTTCCATTTCCATCGCCAACTTCGTCGAGGGCGACGTGCTGGTGACCGGCGCCGTGCGGAATCCCGGCAGCCTGCCCTTCCGCGGCGATTCCATCCTGACGCTGGTGGAGGCGATTTCGCGCAGCGGCGGGCTGGCGGAAAACGCGGCGGGCGATCGGGTGCGCATCTTGCGCTGGACTCCGGGCGGCAGCATGGAACGGCAAAGCATCGAAGTCGACGTCCAGGGCATGCTGGATACCATGGATTTCTCGAAGGACCAATATCTCCGGCCGCGGGACATCATCATCGTGCCGTCCCGCGGGGCGGAGGAAGGGCGCAACGAATTCCTCGCCTTGGGCGAAGTGCGCTCTCCCGGCTTTCATCCCTATTCCGAGGGCTTGGACGTCGTCAAGACCGTTACCCTGGTCGGCGGCCTCGGCGAGTTCGCGGATTGGAGCGGCGCACGCATCCTGCGGCCCAAGCCCAGCGGCGAGTACGCCATCGTCCCGCTGGATCTGAACCGGCTGTTCAGCGCGGCCGACATGGCCATGAACCTGCCGCTGCAGAAAGGCGACATCTTTTTCGTGCCCTCCGTCCGCAATCTGGTGCGCGCCCAGGTCTATCTGCTGGGCGAAGTGAACCGCCCGGGGGCGGTCTCGCTGTCGGCCGGGCCGGGCGCGACCGTGGCGCGGCTGATCCTGGATCAGGGCGGCGCGACCCAGTTCGCCAATCTGGGCAAGGTCCAGATCCAGCGGACCGCGCCGGACGGCAGCAAGAAGGCCTTGGTCGTCGACGTGGGCCGTATCCTGAAGGAGGGCTCGTTCGAGGAAGACGTGCCCCTGCAGGAAGGCGACGTGGTGATCGTGCCGGAGAAAGGGCTATTGGGGCTGTGACATGCGCGAGATGATCCAACGACCGGATGCGATGGAAGCGCCGCGGGCGCTGGACCCCGAAAACGCGCTGGGCGGCGCCAAGGGCGTGGACGTCCGCAAGTATTTCTACATGATCGCCAAGCGGCTCTGGCTGTTGCTGCTGTGTTTCATGACGTCCATCGTGATCATGCTGGTCATGATGGCGCGGCAGGTGCCGGAGTACCAGGCGACCGCCAAACTGCATCTGACCCGCTCGGTCGGTCTGCCGGCCAACCTGCAGCAAAAGGATTTCGAAGCGATCATGGGCGACTACGCCCAGACCCAGCGCAGCATCATCCTGAGCCGCGAGGTGATGCAGCGCGCCCGCGACAAACTGGGCCTGACGCCCCAGGAATTCGGGGAGAAATACCGCGAAATATCGGTCAATCCCGTTTGGCAGACCGCCATCCTGGCCATCAGCGTGACGGGCCTGGATCCCGCGTTTGCCGCGGATTTCGCCAATGCGGTCGCCGACGCCTACATGGACTACAAGGCGGCCGAGCGCACCGGCAGTTCCCAGAGCACCGTCGACAACCTCTCGCGCCAGGCCGGCGATCTGGCGGACAAGATCGCGAAGATGGAAGAAGACCTCTTGGCCTTCGTGCGCCAGAACAGCGTGGTCGGCATCCAGGAACGCGGCAACGTGGCGGCAAGCCTGCTGGCCAGTTTGTCCAAGCAGTCCGCCGAATACCGCACGCAGCGCATGTTGTTGGAAGCCCAGCAGCCCCTGCTGACGCAGGCGCCGGACGAGGTCGTGCTGGCCACGCTCGAATACGGGCTGCCGGCGCCCGCGCCGGCGGCGGCCGCCGGCGGCGGCCGCGGCGAGGAAACGGCTTCCACGGAGGCGGAAAGCCTGCTCGAGCACGGAGTCGTTTCGCCGCCGCATTGGGATTCCCTCAAGCGCGAAAACGCTTTTCTCGAGGCCCAGTTGCTCGCCTATCGCAAGAAGTACAAGGACGAACACCCTCTGATCCAGGAAACCCAGCAGAAGCTGCGGCAGAACGAGGACGCGCTCAAGGTCGAGATCCAGTTTGCGCTCAAGCAGTACTATTCCCAGCTGGAAGCCCTGAACATCAAGGAAAAGGCCGCCCGCCAGGTGGAGCAGGAATGGGAAGAACAGGCGCTGGAAATCGACCGCAAACAGAAGGAGTACGAAGGCCTCCAACGCAACCTGGCCCGCTTGCAGGGACTCTATGATTTGATTTTCAACCGGCTGCAGGAAGTCGACATTTCCGCCGGCATCCAGACGGAGTCCGTCCGGATCCTGGAGCGGGCCGTCGCGCCGGGCGCGCCGCTCAAGCCGCGCAATTTGCAAAGCCTGTTCCTGGCGGCGCTGATCGGTCTGGCGATCGGCATCGGCCTGATCTTCGCCTTGGAATTCATGGACGATTCCATCCGGTTCCCGGAAGACGTCGTGCGCAGCCTGGGCATGCCGTTCCTCGGGCTGGTGCCGACGGCGCATTGGAAGCAGGCGGACGACGCCTCCTACTGGCTGGGCAACGTGGATCCGTCCAGCGGCTTCGCCGAGGCCTACCGCAACATCCGTTCCGCCTTGCTGCTGAATCCGTCCGGCAAGCCGTTCCGGACGTTGGCGGTCATTTCGGCGGTGCCGAAGGAAGGCAAGACGACGACCAGCGCCAACCTCGCCACCAGTTTCGCGCAGACGGGCCACAAGGTGCTGCTGGTGGATGCCGATCTGCACCGCGGCGGCGCCCACCGCTTCTTCGGACTGCAGGCCGGCCGGGGACTGTCCGAGATCCTGACGGGTCGCGCGACGATGGACCAGGTCGTGCAGCGCACGGCGGTGGCGGGGCTCGACGTGGTCGGCACCGGCGCGTTCCCGGAAAATCCCGCGGAACTGGTGCTGCGGCGCGAAATGAAGGAATTCATGTCGTTGGCCGCCGAACGCTACGATCTGGTGGTCCTGGACGCGCCGCCGACCCTGGCGGTGTCGGAGTCCGCGGTGATCGCCTCCCTGGTCGACGGCGTCCTGCTGGTCATCTGGGGCGGCCGGACGTCGCGCAAGCTCGTGGCGGCCTCGGTGCGCCAGCTGCTGGCGCGCGGCGCCAATCTCCTCGGCTTCGTGATCAACAACCTCGATCTGGCCCGCATGGGCACCTACGGGGCCTCCGGCTACTACCACTACTACGGCTACGACTACCGCTACGAGGAAGACGTGGGGCCGGCTCCGGCGGGCACGACCCCGTCGGCGGGTTGAGGCGCGGAAGCAACGCGGCATGGTCGTCATTTTCCATCGCGGCATGCGGGTCTCCAGCCGCCACCTGTTCCTCACGATCGGCGACTGGCTGATCATCGTGCTGGCCCAGCTGGGCGCGGTCTACCTCCGCCTGGGATTCGAGATCGGCCACGAATACCTGCGGGACAACTGGGGCTCGCTGATCGGCGCGGTGCTGATCTACGGCCTGGTGTTCTACGCCGGCGGCATGTACGAGCCGCCCACCCGCCGCCGCCGCGTGGATTTCGACTTCCTGCCGCTGATCGTCACCGCCATCGCCGCCGGCATCACGGGCCTCGTGCTCTACGCGCGGCCCCAGATGACCATCGGCCGCGGCATCTGGGCCATTTCCACCCTCCTGATCCTGGCCTCGGCCTACGGCTTGCGCCGGCTGTTCATGGCGATGGTCCGCCGCGGGCTGTTCCTCAAGCGGGCGCTGGTGTTGTGCGACCATCCCGACCGCGCGGCGGATCTGCTGCGCCTGCTGAAGGACAATCCTTCCTCGCTCTACAGCGTCGCCGGGCTGGCGATCTGCGGCGCCGTGCCGGCGTCGGCCTACGTCGATGCGCCGCCCGTGCTGGGCAACGCCGACGACCTGGTCCGCCTGGTCGAGGCGCAGGACGTGTCCGTCCTGCTGCTGTCCGTCTCGCCCATGCGCAGCCACGAGCTGCTCTCGCGCCTGCGCCCGCTGCGCTACGCGGGCGTGGAAATCATGGACTACGTCTCCCTCTCGGAAGAACTGGCGCAGGAAATCCCGCTCGCGCACATCAACGACGAATGGCTCATGACCGTCGCGCTGAACAGTTCCGTGGTGCAGATCCGCAAGGTCAAGCGCGCCACGGACATCGTCGTCGCGGCGGTCGGCCTCGTGCTCGGCGCGCCGCTGCTGCTGCTGTCGGCCCTGCTGATCAAGCTGACCTCGCCCGGTCCGGTCGTCTACCGCCAGACGCGCGTGGGCATGGGCGGCGAACCCTACGTCCTCTACAAGCTGCGCTCCATGCGCACCGACGCCGAGGCCGCCGGCGCCGTCTGGGCCTGCAAGCAGGACGCCCGCGTGACCCGCGTCGGCTACTACCTGCGCAAATGGCGCATCGATGAAATCCCCCAGCTGTTCAACGTGCTGAAAGGGGAAATGAGCCTCGTCGGCCCCCGGCCCGAGCGCCCCGAATTCACCGCCAAGCTTGCCGCTTTCATTCCGTTCTACGACGAGCGCCACCTCGTGCAGCCCGGCCTGACCGGCTGGGCCCAGGTCCGCTATCCCTACGCCGCCAGCTTCGAAGCCGCCGCCCGCAAGCTCCAGTTCGACCTGTACTACATCAAGAACATGAGCTTCCTGCTGGACGTCTCGATCCTGCTGCGCACCTTCAAGACGATCCTGGTCGGCCTGCGCCACGAAGACGACAGCTTCCTGCCGCAAGCCGACAAGCTCGAGGAACTGCTGGCCGCCGCGGATGCGCCGGAGACGGCTTCCCAACCCAACGGAGGAACCCCATGAGCATCGCCCATGAATTCGATTACGCCAAGCCGGCCCGCCTGAAAGAGGCGCTGGCCCTGCTGGCCCGGCCCGCGCCCCGCGCCGCCGCCGCCCTCGCGGGCGGCAGCGTGCCGCTGGCCGGCGGCACCGACCTCGTCGCGTGGCTGCGCGACGGCGCGGTCCGTCCCGGCCGCCTGGTGGACGTCAAAGGCCTCGCCGAACTGCGCGGCATCCGCCTCCAGGGCGGCAAGCTGTGGATCGGCGCGGCGGTGCCCTTCGCGGAGATCATCGAATCGCCCTTGGTGAAGAAACACGCGCCCGTGCTTGTCGAGTCGTCGGGCATGGTCGCCTCCGTCGGCGTGCGCAACCGCGCCACGATCGGCGGCAACGTCTGCTCCGCCGTGCCGTGCTGCGACAGCGGCCCGACCTTGCTCGTCCACGAAGCGACCGTCCACGTGGCGACGCCGCGCGGCACGAAGCGCATTCCCATGAAAAAGTGGTTCCTCGGCCCGCGCCGCACGGCGCTGGCCAAGGGCGGCATCGTCCTGGGCTTCAGCCTGCCGCTGGCCAGGCACGCCGCCGCGTTCGCCAAGCTCAAGCGCTACCGCGGCGAGGATCTCGCGCAGGCCAGCGTGGCCGTGCGCGTGGACGCCAAGGGCGCTTGGCGCGTGGCCTACGGCTCCGTCGCCCCCACGCCCATCCGCGGCCCCAAGGTCGAACGCCTGCTCAAGGGCGTCAAGAAGCCCGACGCCGCGCTGCTCAAGAAGGCCGCCGCCCTCGCCGAGGCCGAAGTGGCGCCCATCACCGATATCCGCAGTTCCGACGTCTACCGCCGCCTGATGGTCGGCGTCATGCTCAAGCGCGCCGTCAAGCTGGCCGCCGCGCGCCTTGCCGGCCGCGGCCCGGACTACGGCATCAACGTCATGGAGGAGGACGCGCAATGATCCGGGAAATCGCCATCCGTTTGAACGGGGAGGTCCGCCGCGCGGCGGTCGCCCCCAACGAAACCCTGCTCGACGTCCTGCGCGGCAAGTTCGGCGTCAAGACGCCCAAGGAAGGCTGCGGCCGCGGCGATTGCGGCGCCTGCACCGTCCTGCTCGACGGCAAGGCCGTCCGCAGCTGTCTCATCCTCGCCATCGAGGTCGACGGCCAGTCCGTCGTCACCCTCGAAGGGGTGGGGAAGGACAAGCCCACCGCCTTGCAGAAGGCGTTCGTGAAGAACAACGTCTTCCAGTGCGGCTTCTGCGCGCCCGGCATGATCCTGTCCTCCGCGGCCCTGCTGGCGGAAAATCC
>DAOTNL010000121.1:0-8237 GCA_035450765.1 Kiritimatiellia bacterium
CTCCTGCAGGAGCACGACGACGTCGCGGCGCGCTACCGGGAGCGCATGCGCCACGTGCTGGTGGACGAATACCAGGACACCAACAAGCTGCAGAGCGACTTCGTGGATTTGATCGCCGCCCGGCACCGCAACCTGCTGGCGGTGGGCGACGATTTCCAGAGCATCTATTCGTGGCGCGGCGCCGAGGTGAAGAACATCCTGTCCTTCCGCGACCGCTATCCCGACGCGACGATCTTCAAGCTGGAGGAGAACTATCGCAGCGTGCCGGGCATCCTCGAGGTGGCCAACCAGGTCATCGCGGGCAATCCCGAGCAATACCAGAAAGTCCTGCGCGCGACGCGCGCGGCGGACGTCAAGCCGGTGCTGGCGAAGCTGACCGACGGCGGCCACCAGGCGCGCTACGTCGTCGAGAAGGTGCGCCGGCTGCTGGACTCGGGCGAGGTGGAGCCGAGCCAGATCGCGGTGCTCTACCGCTCCCATTTCCACGCCATGGAACTGCAGCTCGAACTGGCGCGCGCGCACCAGGACTACGTCCTGATGAGCGGCGTGCGGTTCTTCGAGCAGGCGCATATCAAGGACGTCTGCGCGCTGCCGCGCCTGGCGGCGAATCCGGCCGACAGCCTGGCGTTTGGGCGGCTGATGGAGATGCTGCCGAAGGTCGGCCCCAAGAAGGTCCAGACCCTCTGGGCGGCGCTGGGCGAGCACCTGAACCTGCGCGATCCGGTCAAGCGCGTCCAGCTGGCCGGGCTGCTGCCGAAGGAGGCGCAGCCGCTTTGGAAGGGCATCGAAGACCGCCTGTTCCCGCCCGGCGAGGAAGACGCCGCGGTGCTGGACCGGCCCGACGAACTGGTCTTCCGGTTCACGGAGGCGTTCTACGGCGACTACGCGGCGGAGACCTTCGACAACGCCAAGCAGCGCCTCGAAGACGTCGAGGAACTGTCGTCGTTTTCGGCGAAGTACAAGAACACGGCGGATTTCTTGAGTGAGATGGCGCTGCTGACGAACCTCGACGCCGAACAGAACCGGCACGCGGGGGCGCCGGCGGCCGCGATCCGGCTGACGACGGTGCACCAGGCCAAGGGGCTGGAGTGGCGGGCCGTCTTCGTGCTGTGGCTGGTGGACGGCATGTTCCCGGCGGCGAAATCGCTGGAAGAAGCGGCCAACGAGGCCGAAGAGCGGCGGCTGTTCTACGTGGCCGTGACGCGCGCGAAAGACTACCTCTGGCTGTGCGCACCGCGCATGCGCAAAACGCGCGACGGCGGCGTCATGATGTGCCTGCCGTCGCGCTTCCTCGATGAGATCGATCCGGAGCTGCTGCAGATCGACAAGGCGGGCGGCTTTGCCCCGCCGCCGCGCTGGAACCGGTGGTAGGGGGGGGCGCGGAATCGGCTGTTCGCCCCCCACGGCCTTGTGCCGTGGGAAGCGAAGTTGGCTCCCCCACGGCGCAAGGCCGTGGGGCCCGCGGGCGACAGCCATGACCTCCGAGCTAGAAGTTCCAGCTGGCGCCGAGGGTGGCGCTGTTCTGGACCATGCTGACGACGGTGCCGCCGCCGGCCTCGGGCGGGCCGCTGGCTTCGAGTTCCTCTTCCAGAGCGTGGACGTAGGCGAAGTGCAGCGCGAAGCGGTCGAACCGGTACGAAGCGCCGGCGGTCAGGTGGGTCTCCATGATGGCGGGGAAGAGCGCGTTGGCGAAGACGTCCTCGCGGCCGATGGGGGAATTGCCGTGCGACACGCCGGTGCGCAGGGTCAGGCGGTCGGTGGCATCCCAGACGACGCCGGCCTTCACGATATGCTGGTCCTCCCAGCCGAACTGGTCGCCGAAGACGTTCAACTGGCCCCAGCCGATCCAGCGGTAGTCGAGGGCGACTTCCAAGCCTTGCCGGATTTCGTAGGCGAGGCCGGCCGTGAGCTGCTGGGGCAGGTTGAGGGAGTCGGCGAACAGGCCGCCGTAGTCGCCGTATTCCTCCATGAACTGCTCGCTGACGTAGGCGACGCCGATGCGCAGGCGCTCGGTGAGGCGCTGGTTTGCGCCGACGCTGATGCCGATGCCGGTGGCTTCGTCCCAATCGTCCGGGGCCGGGGCAGACGGCGGCCCGGTGCGGCTGGTTTCCATGTCGGTGCGGAAACGGCCGAGGACGAGGACCGGGCCGGCGCCGAGGCTGAAGCCGTTGGCGAAGCCGCGGGCGTAGGCCGCGACGAACTTGGCGATGGCCAGTTCCGTGCGGGTGTCGCCCTCGGAGAAGCCGACGCGCGGCGCATCGTAGTCCACGCCCATGCCGCTGGAACCGTACAGGCCGATGCCGAGGTGGTGCTGGCGATTCGCGCCGGCTTGCCAGGCGGCGCTGAGGGAGGGGATGTAGAAGACCGAGTCGTCCTTCTGCTTGCCGGCGGTCGGGTTGGCCGTGGAGTCGATCGTGCGCGAAGGCGCGAAGACCTGGAAGGAGGCTTCCGCGCCGGGATCGACGTCGGTCAAGCCGGCGGGGTTGAGGACGACCCAAGTCGAGTCCTGGGCGGCGGCGACGCCGGCCCCGCCGGCGCCCTGCTGCCGGGGACCGATGCCGATGAGGTTGACGCCTTCCGTGGCGGAGGCGGCGAGGGCGGCCGCGAGCCAACCGGCGGCGGCGAGGTACAATGAGCGTTTCATGCGTTCTCCTTGGGTTGTTTTGAAATCGACACCACCCAAGATAGCGCAGGAGAATTAAATGTCAAATATGTCTATCAATAAACTATATTATAGCGTCAAACTATTGACCGACAATGGGATGAATTCTGAAAAGCCGGACTATAGCTTTTCGGCTTGGAAAGTTCCGCGATCCACTGCGGAACTATTGGTCGTGCCCCAGAAGTATTGGCCATCCATTACCTCGTCACCGATATAGGCATGGCCGGTGACAAGGTGGATATTCGTGGGCGCATTGCCCAACATGAGGGTGAAGGCAAGGAAGTCGCCTTCGCGGAGGCCGTTGAAGGAGCATTTCGCGCTGGCGACAGTGCCGGTGCCGGTAATGTCGCCATTTGTTTGTACGAGTGTCAGAGTGTGGCTTTCATCGGCAGGCAGCATATAGGTGGTGGTAGTAAAATTGGTGCCGTTGAAAAAGCTGGTGCGTGTTTTGAAAAAGGTGAATTTCCAAGTGCCGGTCAGGTTGGTGCTCGCCGGAGATGAGGAGTTAGTTGCGACGGGGGCCAAGCCGTAGAGCTTGAAGTTCCAGCTGCGGCTGCTCTTCCGGAAAAAGGCGGCGTAGTTGGTGTAGGTATTGCCGCCGTTGTCCTGCATGTTGACGCAGGGAACGTAGAGCAGGCCGTCGGGGAAATAGTAGGCTTCGTTTTCGGCGGCGGCGGGCTGGGCGGCCGCGCCGGCCAGCAGGGCGCACAGGCTCAACAGGGAAAAGCGCAATTTCATGCCGGCATCGTATCCCGCCCGGTGCCGGGGGTCAAGCGGAGGGCGGGGGCGCGGCCGGAGGCGGGACCGCCTCGTCGGCGTTGGCGAATTCGGGGTAGAGCTCCTGGACGCAGTCCGGGCACAGGCCGTGGGAAAACAGGGCGTCGGAGTTCTTCTGGATGTAGATTTCCAGTTGATTCCAGTAGCCCTTGTCGTCGCGGATCTTCTTGCAGTGCGCGCAGATGGGGATCAGGCCGCTGAGCGTGCGGACGTTGGCCAGCGCTTCCTGCAGGCGTTCGGTTTCCTGGCGGAGTTCGGCGGTGCGCTGCTGGACCTGGATTTCGAGGTTGTCCTTGTGGGCGCGCAGTTCGGCGTTGAGCCGCTTCAGGTCGGCCGTGTGCGCGCGGTAGACATGGGTCAGCAAAAGGATGAACGGCAGGGCTGGCCAGCAGGAAGAACGCGGCCACGGCCGCCGATTGCAGCAAGTTGCGCCGGAGCAAGGCGTCGATGTCGCCGATCTCGCGGTCGGCGCAGGCCAGATAGAGCCGCCCGCCCGGCGACCGCTCGGGCACGGCGACGGACCGGAACGTGCCCCATTGGTCGGTGTATTCGACATAGACGGTCCGGTTTTCACGGAAGGCCGCGACGAATTCTTCCGGCACGTCTTCGTAGGGATAGAAGTACCACGAGTCGAGTTCCTTGGCCTCCTCTTCCGAAACGGAGGGGGCGGAGAAGAAAAACTTCCCGTCCTTTTCGGCGAGCGTATAGACCCACTTGAACCCGGATTCGACGCCGAAATCCGTCACGAGTCGGCGGTTGCGCAGTTCCTCGTCCTTGCCGATGGAGTCCTTGTCCAAGGCGCGGTCGTGGAAATCGTTGGCCAGCAGGTATTTCAGGCTGCGGGCGGCCTGCAGCAGATCGTGGTCGATCTCCGCCATCAGCGTTTTCTTGTGCTCGCGGTACGACCAGACGGCATAACCCGCCACCGCCGCCGCATAGACCAGGAAGCACAGAACCAGCAGAAGCAGAACGGAAACGCTTCCGGTTTGCCGCGATTTTGGATGGGCCGGCTTGTTCATGGAGATCGCGTTAACAAGATTATAACAATTCGGGCGTACCGCAAGCGGAAAAGGAAAAAATCGACCCTCCCGGCCCGAAAACGAGTTAGGGCTGTCCGTGCGGTTCGGAAGGCGCGGCGTCGGGTTTGGGCGCGGACTCGCGGTAGCGGGCGAGGGCGCCGACGACGGTGGCGATGGGGATCAGTTCGGTGCCGGGCATCATGCAGTAGATGCCGGCGGCGAGGGCGCAGAGCAGGCAGGGTTTGCGCTCGAGCCCGAGGGCGCGGCCCATCCAGTAGCCGGCGAAGGCACCGATGGGAAAGCCGAGGTACCGGCCGATGGGGCCGAACGTGGCCAAATCCACGAAATCGATGATCAGCCCCGCGACGACCGGCCCGAACGCCCGGTTGAGGCGCTGGGCCTGGGTGGGTTTGGTTGGGGCGGGGCTTGGCGTCATGGGTTTTCTGGAAAATACGGGATGCCTTACAGATGAGCAAGTTCCAATCGAACCGACAGATTGACATTTGTGCATGGTAATGTTTTATTTCAGTGCACCAAAGTCAATACGGGAGGAAATGACCCAAACCGGAAAAATTCTGGAAATCGCGCGGCGTCACCAGGGAACCGTGACGACGGCGCAAGTCACGCAAGCCGGCATCTTGCGTGGAAATCTGGCGGCGCTGTTCGCGAAAGGGCGCCTGATGCGTGCCGGCCGGGGGGTGTACGTGCTGCCGGACGCGCCGGAGGACGAATTCCTGACGTTGCAAAGTCGATTCAAGCGGGGCGTGTACGCGCTGGAAACCGCCTTGTTTCTGCATGGCCTGACGGATCGCACGCCCGACCGGTTTTGCATGACCTTTCCGGCCGGGTACAATACCGGCGCGT
Organism: Kiritimatiellia bacterium; assembly: GCA_035450765.1. GTDB lineage: Bacteria > Verrucomicrobiota > Kiritimatiellia > CAIQIC01 > Lenti-01 > Lenti-01. Next base: position 5,323 of record DAOTNL010000121.1, read on the forward strand.
TGCGGCAGGAACTCGTGCGGACCAACCGCGTGAAGACGGAACTGCATGGATTGGGCGTGGCGGAGATGAAGTCCCCCGGCGGCCATTCCATCCGGGTTTATGACGCGGAACGGACCCTGTGCGACATCCTGAAGGGGCGGAGCGGAACGGATGCGCATGTCGTTTCCGACGCCTTCAAGCGATATGTCCGGCGCCGGCACAAAAACATTCCCCGCCTTTCGGCCTATGCGAAGCTTCTGCGGGTGGAAGGCAAGGTCCGGGCCTATCTGGAGGCGTTGTTGTGAAACGGGCCATGCAGTTGAAAGCCCGGATGAAGCAAGTAGCGCGCGAAAAAGGCATTTCCGCGCAGTTGGCCCTTCAGAACTACATGCTGGAGCGCCTGCTGGAACGCATCTCGCTGTCGGCATATCGGAGGAACTTCGTCCTCAAGGGCGGCCTGCTGATTTCCGCCATGGCGGGGCTCGCTGCGCGAACCACGATGGACATGGACGGGACGATCCGGCGAGTGCCGGCCACTCCCGAAAGCCTGGTGCGGATGTTCCGGAAAATCTGCGCCGTTCCGGTCGAGGATGGCGTTTCGTTCGTCGTGAAGCGCGCCGAAGAAATCCGGGAGAGCGACGAATACAGCGGGGTGCGTCTGGCGCTGGAAGCGAAATGTCCGCCCATGGCCGTGCCGCTCAAGGTCGACGTTACGGCCGGCGACAAGATCACGCCCCGCGAGATCGCCTACGATTATCCCCTCCGGGTGGACGGGCGCACCATTCGGATTTTGGCCTACAACGTCGAAACGATTTTGGCGGAAAAGCTGGAAACGATCCTCTCGCGGGGCGATTTGAACACGCGGATGCGGGACTTCTACGATGTCCATCTTCTGCAATCGTTACTGAACCGGAAAATCGAAAGAGAAGTTTTGGGGAAGGCGTTGACCGCAACGATGCGGCGGCGCGGCACGCTCCCGCTGCTGAAGCAACACGAGGAAATCATGCGCACGATCGCGGCGAGTCCGGCCATGGCCGCGCACTGGCAAAATTATCGGCGAGACTACTCCTATGCACGGGGGATGGAATTCGCGGAGGCTTGCCGCGCCATCGCGTGGCTGCTGCGGAGAATCGTCCCGGCGAAATCGCGTTAGCCCAGCTGCTTTCTCATGGCCTCGAAGCCGCGGGCGTGGAGGTCGAGGAGGCCGCGGGGTTGGCTTTCGGCGAACCAGAGGGGGGCGAGGGCTTTTTCGAGTTCGTCGAGGAGCGGGCGGGTCTGGGCGGCGGGCGCGCCGGACGCGACGAGCGCGCCGAACTGGAGAAAACGGCAGGCCAGCGCGAGCTGCGCGTGGTCGGTTTCGTCGGCCCAATCGGTGGCGCGGAGCTTGGAAAACTCCTCCGCCCAGCCGGGGGCTTGGGCCGCGATGTCCCGCAACGGGGCGGGATCGGCCGGCGGCGGGATGTTTTTCAGCGGCGCGAAGGGCCACGCGGCGGCGGCCTCGGGCACGGATCCGGCCAGCGAGAAGAGTTCGGCGGGGCGGGCGTCGTCGGCCCCGAACAGGATTTTGGAGAAGGCGCGATCGAAGTCGGCGCCTTCGTCGTTGGCGGGATTCCACGCCAGGTGCGCGCCGAGGGCCAAGCCATGGAGGGCGGCGGGCGGCACGTTGAAGTGGCCGTAGTCGCCCCAATCGGTGTTCATCAATCCGCGCGCGCCGAGTTTTTTGCCGGTGCGCGCATATTTGGCCAGGACGACGCGGGCCTCCTCGACGGCGTTGAAGACCCGGCCGAAGCCGCGCACGGAAGGGCAGACGGTCGTGGGCAGGCCGCGCGAAACGAACTCGCCGCACTTCTCGAAGTTGTTCGAAGGGAAATAGGCCCAGTCGAGAATCTCGCAGCCGGGGGGCAGATCGGAAATGGCGGCGGGGTGCTTGAGCAGCATGTCGCCCCAGAGCATGAGCGACTTGCCGTGGCGCGCGGCCTCTTTTTGCAGGAAGCGGACGTGGTCGACGTACTGGCGGGCGAGGTCGTCGGGGCTGGCGTCGGGAGTGCGCTTGCCCAGGTCGTAGGTTTCGTCGCCGCAGAGGTTGAAGCGCGCCGAGGAAAAACACGGCAGGAATTCGTCGAGGATGCGGCGCAACAGGTCTTGCGCGTCGGGGTCGCGGGTTTGGATCGTGCAGCCGCGGAGGCGCTGGAGCCAGGTGGCGGCTTCCCAGGAGGGGGCCGGGAATTCGACTTCGGCGAGGTGCCGGTATTGCGGCAGCGAGAGGATGCGGCCGAGGTGGCCGAAGCAGGTGAAGGAGGGGACGAGCTCGATGAAGTGCTCGCGGCAGAACGCATCGAGCGCTTTCAGATCGGCGGCGTCGTAGGCGTCGCCGTCGCCGGCGATGGCGGGATCGAAGCGGAAGCGGAAGGGATGCTCGAAGTAGAGCTGGAGATGATTGATCTTGAGAGAAGCCAGCAACCGGATGCGGCGCTTCAGCATTTCGAGGCGCGGGACGCGGCCGCGGCTGACGTCGAGGTAATAGCCGCGCAGCGGCCAGACGGGGGCGTCTTCGATTTCCAGGCACGGGAGGGCGCCGCCGCTCTGCGCGCGGATCTGGCGGAGGGTCTGGAGGGCGTAGAAGAAACCGGCGGCGTCGGGCGCGGCGAGGACGATGCCGTCGGGCGCGATGCGCAGCCGGTAGGATTCGGCGGGGCCCGGCGCGGTTTCGAGGCGGATCGCGGCGTGGGCCTGCCGGCAGGCGACGTGGTGCAGGCCGGGAAAGAGTTCGTGCAGGACCTGGGCGACGCGCGGATCGAGGTGGTCCGGAACGCAGGCCGTGGGCGGCGCGGGCAGGACGCACGCGCCGGCTTGCGCGCGGCAGGCGGTCGGGGTTGGAATCAGGCGGAGCATGCCGGGGAGCCGCCGCAGGGACGGACCTGGTTCACCCACGCCGC
>DAOTNL010000122.1:0-8142 GCA_035450765.1 Kiritimatiellia bacterium
CGCGTGTTCCACGTCAACACCGTCGGCACGCTCAACGTCCTCGACGCCGTCCGGCAGCATCGGCCCGCCGCGCGCGTGCTGGTCGTGACGTCGGCCGAAGTGTACGGCTCCCACCCGGCCCCGGCGCCGCTGGCCGAAGACGCCCCCTACCGGCCCGACAACATCTACGGCGTCGCCAAGGCCGCCGCCGACCACGCCGCCTTGCTCTACGCCGCGCACCACCGGCTCGACGCCATGGTCGCCCGCCCCTCGAACCACGTCGGACCCGGCCAGTCCAAGGAATTCGTCTCGTCGGCTTTCGCCGGCCAGTTGGCCGCCATCGCCGCGGGCGCGGCGCCGCTGATGCGCGTCGGCAACCTCGACCAGCGGCGCGATTTCACGGACGTGCGCGACGTCGCCCGCGCCTACGTCCGCCTGCTGGAACAGGGGCGCACCGGCCTGGCCTACAACATCGCCTCCGGCCGCCTGATTCCCGTGCGCGACCTGCTCGACGGCCTGTGCGAAATCGCCCAGGTGCACCCGCAGATCGAGATCGATCCCGCCCTTTTCCGCCCCAACGAGGACCGGCCGTCCTACGACACGGCGCGCATCCGCGCCCACGTCGGCTGGCAGCCGGAGATTCCCCTGCGCCAGACGCTCGCGGCCATCTACGCCGACGTCGTCGCCCAGCGCCGCGCCGGAGCCTGATCCATGGCCGGCCGCTTCCGCTGGGCCCCGGCGCTGCGTTTTCTGCTCGGGGCGGCGTTGATCGCGGGGCTGGTGCGTTCCATCGGACCGGAAGCCATCCGACTGGCCGGGGTGCCCGTCCGCGCGCATCCCGCGGGGATCGCCGCCGCCCTGGCGCTGACGTTCGCCGCGCTCTTCGCGGGCGTCGTCCGCTGGCACGTCTTGCTGCGCCGGATGGGACTGCCCACGCCGTTTTCGCGGACCTTCCGGGGATATTTCATCGGCCAGTTCTTCAACGCTTTCCTGTTCGGCGCCTGCGGCGGAGATCTCGCCCGCGCCGTTTTCGCCGCGCACGACCACGCCGAACGGCGCGCCGAGGCGGCGACTTCCGTGTTCCTCGACCGCGCCGTCGGACTCGTCGTCACGCTGCTGCTCGGTTGCGCGCTGCTGGTGCCCCGGCTGCGGTTTTTCGCCGGGCATCCGGAGGCGCGCCCGGCGCTGATTTGGATGGGCGTTTTCCTGCTGGCCACCCTCGCGTTTCTCGCGCTGTTTTTCATCCGCGCCGAGGTTGCGCGGCTGCCGGGACTGCGCCATCTGGCGGCGCATGGCCGCATCGGCCCCCTCCTGCGCCGGATCTTCGAAGCATTGGCCTATTTCCGGCACCACGCCCGGCATCTGCTGGTGCCGACGCTGCTCTCCATCGCCAACCTGCTCCTGCTGGCCGCCGCCACGGCCGCCTTGGCCCGCGCCTTGGAAATGCCGCTGGCCTTCGCCGATTTGCTCGTCGTCTTTCCGATCATCACGGTTCTGGCCGCCGTGCCGCTGACGCCCGGCAGCCTCGGGGTGCGCGAAACCTTGTACGTCCAGTTGCTGCACCCCTTCGGCATCCTGCCGGGTCCGGCCCTGATGCTGTCGCTGCTGGGCTATTTGGCTGCGACGGTCTGGTCGCTGTTCGGCGGGCTGCTGTTCCTGCGAAGCGACCGCCGGCCCGCGGCCAAGTAAAGCGTTTTACTTTTTCGCTTGCCTTCTCCGCCTGCCCCCGGTACCGTGCGCGGGCGAACCACGTGTTGTGGTCGAAAAGGAGCGCATATGCCGGAGTTCGCTACCCTGCTGATGGCCGTCGCCGTAGGCATGCTCGCCTGGGATTGTCTCGAGGTCGGCAAGAACGACGCCGCCAACCTCATCAACGGCGTGTTCGGGGCCCGCGTCATGTCGCACCGATCCGCGGTCTGGCTCGCGGGCGCCGCCGTGCTCGCCGGCGCGCTGTTTTCCTCCCCCGTCATGGAAACCGCCCGCAAAGGCATCTTCGAACCCGGCCAGCTCCAGCTCCACCAGGCCATGATCGTCTACGTCTCGGCCTACATCGTGGACACCGCGCTGCTCCACGCCTACTCGGCCTACGGCATGCCCGTGAGCACCACGGCCTCGCTCATCTTCGAACTCGTCGGCGCCGCGCTCGGCGTTTCGTTTTCCCTCGGCCTCGTCCATTGGGACAAGGTCGGCACGGTTCTCAACGCCATCGGGATGTCCATCCTGCTCACCGGCATCGCCGGCTTCCTCGTCCAGCGCGTCTTCCGCGCCGCCATCCAGGACGAGCACACCGACCATCTGCGCGTGCTGCTGCACGGCCCGTGGATCGCCGGCCTGATGCTCACCTGGCTGTCGTGGTTCATGATCCTCAAGGGCATGAAGGCCGTGCCGTTCATCGCGTCTTTCCGCGAGCATTTCGTCGAGCGCCTCGGCATGGGCGGCTTCCTGCTCGTGGCCTGGGGCGCCGCGACCTTGCTCATCCACGTGCTCGCCACGATCTTCCAGGAGCGTCTCACCAAGCGCCTCTTCGGCATCCTGGCCATCCTCGGCATGCTGTGCCTGGCGTTCGCCTTCGGCCAGAACGACCTCGCCAACGGCGCCTCGCCGGGCCTGTCCGCCTTTTGGCTCTGGAAGCACGCCGACGTCGGCACCGCCGAAGCCACGAAGATGTCGCTGCCCGTCTGGCTGCTGGCCGTCTGCGGGCTGCTGCTCGTGCTGGGCATGACGACGAAGAACGCCCAGCGCGTCACGCGCGCGGCGGTCAACACCGGCAGCCAGTTCGACCACATCGCCCTCTACGCCCCGAACTGGTGCAAGGCGATCGCCCGGGCGCTCCTGCGCCTGCGCCCCGCCGGTCCCGACCTCGCCCCGCCCCCGCAGCGCACGGAAACCGGCAAGCGCGTGCACTTCGATCCCCTGCGCGCCGCCGTCATCATGTCCGTCAGCGCCAGCGTCATCGCCTTCGCGTCCAGCAACGGCTTTCCGGTTTCCACCACCTACGTCACCTTCGCCGCCGTCGTCGCCACCGGCATGGGCGACCGCACGATGAGTCGCGGCGACGCCGACCTCAAGATCGGCCGAGCCATCTGGGTGGTCTTCAGCTGGTTCTCCGGCGGCCTGCTCGCGATGGTCGCCGCCGCCGCCGTCGCCTGGACGCTGCTGGAAGCGGGCACGGCCGGCCTCGTCGCCGGGCTCGCGGCCAATCTCGCGCTGCGCGCCTACGTCAAGATCCGCGCCGACCGCCACGAACGGCAGTACCACCCCAAGCTGCCGCCGGGCGAAACCGCCGAAACTCCCGCTTGATGCCGCCGCGGCGGGTTTGGTTAACTCCCGCCCCGGAGGAATCCCCGCCATGGCCCAGGAACACGTCCAGGAAGGTTGCCGCGTCTTCACGATCGCCTCGTCCGACGGCGCAACCCGCGCGGAGATCGTCCCCGAACTCGGCGGCATCGTCTCGTCGCTGCGCCTCGGCGTCCTCGCCGAAGCCCTCTTCCGCTATCCGTGGTTCTGGGACCGCGCGACGGAAGAGCTCCGCGGCGGTTTGCCCCCGCTCTTCCCCGTCTGCGGCCGGCTGCTGCAGGACGGCGTCCGCGGCCAGTACTGCGTCGGCGACCGGCCCTACGTCCTGCCCATCCACGGCTTCGCCATGCGCCATCCGTGGGAAGTCGTCGACGCCGCGCGCCCCGACGCCTTGCGCCTGCGGCTGACCGACAACGCGGAGACGCGCGCGATCTATCCCTTCGCCTTCGAGTTGGATCTGCTCTATTCCGTTTCCGCCGCCGGGCTGTCCTGCCGGCTCGCCGTGCGCAACGCGGGCCCCGCCCCCATGCCGTACTACGCCGGCTTCCATCCCTACTTCCTGACGCCGCCGCCCGGCGCCGGCAAGGAGCAGACGCTTTTCGCCGCCCGGCCGGTCAACCGGCACCTCTACAATTCCACCAAGACCGATCTCGTCGCCGACACCCGCCCGCCGGCGTTTCCGATGTCCATCGCCGACGTCGACGTCAACGAGCTGCTGCTCGAACTCGGCGACGACCGCGGCACCGAGCTGCGCTTCCCCGACGGCGTCGCGCTGCGGCAATCCGCCTCGCCGGCGTTCCGCTTCCGCCAGTTCTACACGCTGCCCGACCAGCCGTTCTTCTGCGACGAACCGTGGCAGGCGCCGCCCGGCTCCATGAACCGCCCCGGCGCGGCCCGCATCCTCGCCCCCGGCCAAACCGAGAGCGGCGAAGTCCTCGTCTCCGCGGCGCGCGCCTGAGCGTCCGCATCGTTCCTTGTCTTCTCCGCCCGTTGCGCGCTATCCTGCCGAGGTGCAGTCGAACCCTGGCCATCTGAAGGCGGACGTCCTGATCGTCGGCGCCGGACCGGCGGGACTGGCGTGCGCCATCCGGCTCGCGCGCGAAGCCCGGGAACCGCGGCGCATCGTCGTGCTGGAAAAGTCCGCGCATGCCGGGGGCCATCTGCTGTCCGGGGCGGTGATGCGCACCGACGCGCTGCGCCGCTTGCTCACGCCGTCGGAATTCGCTTTCCTGCGCCTGGGCCCCATCGTCGGCCGCGACTCGTTCCACGCCCTGACGCCGCGCGCATCCTTCCGCCTGCCCTTCGTGCCGCCCAAGATGCGCATGAAGGGCCTGCCGCTCGTCTCCGTCTCCGCCCTCGGCCACGCGCTGGCCCAGATCGCCGGCGATCTCGGCGTGGACATCCTGACCGGCCAGACCGCCGACGCCCTGATCTGGGACGGCGACCGCATCGCCGGCGTCGCCACCCACGATGAAACCGTGCTGGCGCCCGCAACCGTCCTGGCCGAAGGCCCCGCCGGATTGCTGACCCGCGAACTGTACGCGCGGCATCCCGAGCTGCGCGGCAAGAATCTCCAGACGCACGGGCTCGGCCTGAAGGAAGTCGTCGAGATCCCGCCGAATCCGGCCGCCGTCGGCACGGTGCTCCACACGTTCGGCTACCCGCTCGGTTCCGGCGTCTATGGCGGCGGCTTCCTCTACCACGTCGATGCCACCCACGTGGCCCTTGGCCTCGCGCTGGCCCTCGACTACCGCGATCCCGGCGTGCATCCCCACGAACTGTTCCGCCGCTGGAAACGGCATCCGCTCGTGCAACGGCACGTCGCCGGCGGCCGGGCCGTCGAATACGGCGCGCGGCTGGTGCCCGAAGGCGGCTGGCATTCGCTGCCGAACTTCAACGCCCCCGGCGCGTTCGTCGTCGGCGACTCTGCCGGGCTCGTCGACGTCATGGAACTCAAGGGGCTGCATCTGGCGATCGAGTCCGGCATGGCCGCCGCCGACGCCATCCTGCGCGGCGGGTCGATCCGGCCGGACGACATCCCCTCCCTCGCGGGCCTGCGCCGCACTCCCAACTACCGCGCGGCGTTCCGCGCCGGCCTGCCCGTCGGCATGGCCGCCGCCGGCCTCGCCTGGCTGACCCGCGGACTCCTGCCCGCCGGACGCCTCGCCCAGCGCGACGAGCGCACCTGCTTGAAATCCATCGGTCCGTCCGCGCCGCCCGCCGCCGCGGCCGATCAGGGACCGCTCGATCTCGGGCTCGATTCCGATCTCTTCCTGGCCCATCTGCGCACGCGCGTCGCGTCCGAGCACATCGATATCCGCGATCCGGCGAAATGCCGCGGGTGCTTCCGGCTCCACGCCGCTCCCTGCACCCGGTTCTGCCCCGCCGACGTCTATGCGGCCGGCGAAGGCGAAACCATCGCCATCCGCGCGGAAAACTGCGTGCAGTGCCGCTGCTGCACCCTCAAGTGCCCGTTCGACAACATCGACTGGCAAACGCCGCGGCACGGCGTCGGACCGGATTATCGCCTGTCCTGAGCGGCTACTTCAGTAGCCCGGAGACGACGTCGCACACCAGCGGCGGTCGACCCGCCGCCGGCAGGAATTCGTCGAAGGCCGCCGCCGCATCCGCCGAGGCGCTGGCGCCCACGGGTCCGTCCACCCACGCGAACGGCACGGGGTCGGAGGTGTGCCCCCGCTTCGCGATCGGGGTGCGGTGATCGGTGCAAACGATCAGCCGGTACGGCTCGCCGTCGGCTTCCAGCGCGGCCCAGACGGGCGCGACGACCTGGCGGTCGAAGTTTTCGATCGCGCGGACTTTTTCCTCCGCCATGCCCTTGTGGCCGCACTCGTCCGGCGCTTCCACGTGGACGTAGACGAAGTCCGACCGCCGCAGGCAGTCGATCGCCGCCTGCGCCTTGCCGGCGTAGTTGGTATCGATCCAGCCGGTGGCTCCGGGCACCGGAATGACTTCCAGCCCGCACAGCTCCGCCAGACCGCGCACGAGATCCACGGCGGTGATCACGCCGCCGCGCAACCCGTAGCGGTCCGGATAGCGCTCCAGCGCCATTGCCTTGCCGAAGCCCCACGGCCAGATCTGGGTGGCCGGGCGCTTGCCCTTCGCGAGGCGTTCGCGGTTCACCGGATGTTCCGCGAAGATGTGCCGCGACAGATCCATCAACGCGAGGAACTCCTCCGCGCGCGGGCCCTTCGGCAGGAACCCGGCGACCGGCTTGCCGGAAATCTCGTGCGGCGGAGTCAGGACCAGTTCGAGCGGCCCGTTGCGCCAAATCAGCAGATGGCGATAGCTCACGCCGCCGTGGAACCGCAGGCCGTCGCGCGCCACGGCCGCGTTCAGCGCGGCGACCAGCTGGTGCGCTTCCTCGTTGGAAATGTCGCCGGCGGAATAGTCGAGCATCTGGCCATCCGCGAGGGTCACCAGATTGGTGCGGTAGGCCACGTCCGCCGCCTGCAGCGGGATGCGCGCGCCGGCGGCTTCGATCGCCGCGCGGCCGGTGTAGTTTTCCTTCGCGTTGTAGCCCAGCAACCCCATGTTCGCCACGTCGCTGCCCGGCGCCAGGCCCGCCGGCACGGTGTGGACGAGCTGGACGTTGCCCAGCGCCGCGACGCGCCGGATGGCCGGAATCCGCGCCACCTGCAGCGGGGTCTTCCCGCCCAGCACCGCCACCGGCTCGTCGCCCATGCCGTCGCCCACCAAAACCGCGATTTTCCTTTTTGCGCTCATTTGGCCCGTCAACTTACCCGACGCCCGGACGGAAATCAATCCGCCGCGGGAAAATCCGTTCGCGACCCGCCCCGGGGGGAATCTCGCCTTGCGGCGGGCCGGCGCGCCGCCTATGCTGTCGGCCATCGATGAATGCGCTCCGCCATCCGGTTTGCCGCCTCGCGTCGCTGGCCGCGCTCGCGCTGGCGGGCGCGCGGACCGCCTTCGCGGAGCCCGTCCGGCTGACCGTCGGCCAAGGCCAGGCCTGGGTGCGAGAATTCTTCCCGCCCTCCGGCGAAAAGGAAATCGAGCGCATTGTCTGGACGAATCCCCCCGCGCAGATCGACCTCGACACGCTCCAGGTCTGGAACGTCCGCCGGCCGTGGCCGATCCGCGAGTGGCGCTGGCTCGACGCCGCGGCGACCGAACCCGCCGCCGCGGACGACGCTCCCGTGGTCTGGCGGCCCCAACGCGATCTGCCGCCGCCGCCCGCGCGCAACCGCCTCGAAATCCTCCTGGCCCAGCCGCTTTCGCACGCCATGGGCCATTCCCTGACCTACCGCCTGCCGGATTTCGACTGGTCCGCCTTCTACCGCGTCGTCGTCCGCGGCATCGGCCCCACCTCGATCGAAGCCGTCCAGGTGGACCTCGCCGGCTTCCTGCGCATCCGCAACGGCACGACGGCGGCTTATCCCGGCGCGCGCATTTCGGTCGTCGGCACGGATGCGGCGCTGCAGGCGCGGCCCAAACCGTTCGGCCTGCTCGACCTGAATCCCGATACGGCGTTGACCGACCTCTGGCTGCGGCCGGCGGAGGCCGCCCCGCTCGTGCCGGCCGTCTATCCGCTGCAAACCGAAGCCGACCTGCCCCCCGCCGGCACCGCCGAAATCCAATTTGTCCACATGATCCGCAAGCCCGCCCAGATCGCGCACGTCTGCGATTCGGACGAGATTCCCGCCCCGACCCGGCAGGGCGGCCAGCCGCTGCGGCGCGTGCTGCTCGTGCCCAATGCCGCCGCCATGGGCCTGGGTTTCCCGCTGCCGCCCGGCGAGGCGCACGTCTTCCTCGGCGCGGCGCGCGGCGCGCCGTTCCAGACGGGCCGCGCCCGCCACACGCCTTTCCCCGGCACCCTGCAACTCGATC
>DAOTNL010000123.1:0-7885 GCA_035450765.1 Kiritimatiellia bacterium
GGAAAAAGGGTTTTCCGCGCCGTGGAAAACCCTTCCTGCCTCTCCGTATGGATTGAAAATCAGGTCTTTTCGCGGAACGTGATGCGGCCCTTCGTCAGGTCCGTCGGGCTGATTTCCACGGTGACCTTGTCGCCCGTGGTGATCTTGATGAAGTGCCGGCGCATCTTGCCGGAAATGTGCGCGAGCACCTCGTGGCCGCCTTCCAGCCGCACGCGATACATCGTGGCCGGCAGCACCTTGATCACTTCGCCGTTGACCGTAATCAGATCCGATTCTTTCGCCATGGCAACCGCACCGCTCCTTTATCCCAACCAATTGCGGCGGTACATAGCACGGGACGGCCGGCCAATGCAACCCTTTCGCGCCGGTCCGGCCCCGTTTAGGCTGTTCAGGCGCCGGCCGGTTTGCTTCACTTTCGCCCCGACGATGAGCGACAAATCCACAACCCCCATGATGGCGCAGTACCGCCGCGCCAAGGCGGAAATCGCTCCCGACACCATCCTCTTCTTCCGCCTCGGCGACTTCTACGAGATGTTCTTCGAGGACGCCGTCGTCGCCTCGGAAATCCTCGGCATCGCCCTCACCAAGCGCCAGTCCTATCCCATGTGCGGCGTGCCGTACCACGCCGCCGACCTCTATCTCGCCAAGCTGCTGCGCGCCGGCAAGAAAGTCGCCCTCTGCGACCAGATGGAAGACCCCGCCACCGCCAAGGGCATCGTCAAGCGCGAGGTCACCGGCATCGTCACCCCCGGCACCGTCCTGACCGATTCCATGCTCGACGCCGCCCGGCCCAACTACCTCGCCGGCCTGCACCGCGCCGGCAAGCTCTACGGCCTCGCCATGCTCGATCTCTCCACCGGCGAGTTCTGGATGGAGGAATCCGCCGATCCCGCCGCCCTCTGCGACGACCTCGCCCGCTACGCCCCGCCCGAAGTCATCCTCCCCGAATCCCTCCACGCCGACGAACGCTTCCTCGCCGGCCTCAACGCGACCGGCGCCTTCGCGCTCACCGCGCGCGAAGACTGGATTTTCGATCCCGCCACGGCCGAAGACGGCCTCTGCCGCCACTTCGGCGTGCAGTCGCTCGCCGGCTTCGGCGGCGAAGGCCGCCCCGCCGCCGTCGCCGCCGCCGGCGCCCTGCTCTACTACGTGACCCGCGACCTCCGCCGCAACGCCGCCCACGTCCGCCGCATCCGCTTCCGCGCCGCCGCCGACGCCATGATGCTCGACGATTCCACGCTCTCCAACCTGGACATCGTCGCCTCCCGCGGCACCCCGCGCGCCGACGCCCCGACCACCCTGCTCAAGGCGCTCGACACCACCCGCACCGCCATGGGCTCGCGCCTGCTGCGCGACTGGCTCGTGCGCCCGCTCCAGAATCTCGACGCCATCGTCGCCCGCCACGACGCCGTCGAAGCGCTCCTGAAAAAGCGTCACGATCTCGACGCCCTGCGCGGCGTCCTCGGCGACGTCAAGGATCTCGAGCGCCTGCTCGCGCGCCTCTCCGCCGGCTCCGGCAACGGGCGCGACGTCCGCGCGCTGGCGACGTCGCTGGCCAAGCTGCCCGCCCTGAAAACCGCGCTGGCCGCGCATGCCGCCCCCCGTCTCGGCGAGCTCGCCGCCGCCATCGTGCCGCAGGACGACCTCGTCGCCCTCGTCGAACGCGCGATCGTCGACGAGCCGCCCATGTCCATCAAGGAAGGCGGCGTCATCCGCAAGGGCTACCACGCCGAGCTCGACGAACTCCGCGCCGCCGCCCACGACGGCAAGCAATGGATCGCCGAGCTCCAGGCCCGCGAAATCGAGCGCACCGGCATCAAGTCCCTCAAGATCCGCTTCAACAACGTCTTCGGCTACTTCATCGAAATCACCAAGTCCAACCTCGCCCAGGTCCCCGCCGACTACGTCCGCAAGCAGACCGTCGTCAACGGCGAACGCTTCATCACGCCCGAACTGAAGGAATGCGAGAGCAAGATCCTCGGCGCCGAAGACAAGTCCGTCGCCCTCGAATACGAGCTGTTCCTCGAGCTGCGCGAACGGATCGTCGCCCACGTCGCCGCCATCCAGCAGACCGCCGCCGCCGTCGCCGAGCTCGACGTGCTGGCGACCTTCGCCGAGCGCGCGCTGACCTGCCGCTACGTCCGCCCCAAAATGACCGCCGCCGGCCCGCTGGTCGTGCGCGACGGCCGCCATCCCGTCGTCGAACTCCTCCCCGAATCCGGGCGCTTCGTCCCCAACGACGTCCTTCTCGACAACGTCGACAACCAGCTCCTGATCATCACCGGCCCCAACATGGCCGGCAAATCCACCTACATCCGCCAGGTCGCCCTGATCGTGATCATGGCGCAGATGGGCTGCTTCGTGCCGGCGAGCTCCGCGGAGATCGGCGTCGTCGACCGCGTCTTCACGCGCGTGGGCGCCGGCGACGACATCGCCCGCGGCCGTTCCACCTTCATGGTCGAGATGCAGGAAACCGCCAACATCCTGAACAACGCGACGGCCCGTTCGCTGATCGTCCTCGACGAAATCGGCCGCGGCACGTCCACCTTCGACGGCATTTCCATCGCCTGGTCCGTCGCCGAGTATTTGCACAACCACGCCGAAGTGAAGGCCAAGACCCTCTTCGCCACCCACTACCACGAACTGACCGACATCGCCCTCACCCTCCCCGGCGTGAAGAACTACAACGTCCTCGTCAGCGAAAAAGACGACCGCGTCGTCTTCCTGCGCAAGATCGTCCCCGGCGCCGCCGACAAATCCTACGGCATCCAGGTCGCGCGCCTCGCCGGCCTCCCCGCCGAAGTCGTCGCCCGCGCCAAGGAAATCCTCGCCAACCTCGAAGACGAAGAACTCGGCGAAACCGGCCAGCCCAAGCTCGCCCAGCCCCGCGCCCGCAAACCCAAGATCGACCCCGGCGACCAACTCTCCCTCTTCGACCGCTAATATCCGGACCCTTGGAAATTGGTCATTGGATATTGGATATTGAGATTCCCGCCCCTCCCAGACCCCCACGGGCTTGCCCCGCGGGTGCATCAGGCCCTCCCAAACGCCACAAGTTGCGGCTCAAGCCCCAAAAACGCCAAAAATGCCGATTCTCAGCCGTTTTTGATCGATTTTCAGCCCGTTTTTCGCGATTTTCGTAGTTTTTAACCGTCCCCCCTCCTGTTTTCGTGCCCCATTTTCCTGTTTTCATGCCAAAAATCCCCTTTCCAGGCTGTTCCCGGCCCCCATTTGCGTCGGCCGCGGTTTTCCGGCTTGTCGGGCGTGCTTCCTGAAGCCTAGGCTCAAGCTGCGGAGCTTGTTCCGCGGTCGCCATGAACAACCCGGCCTTCATCGCCCTGCTGCAAAACGCGGCCCTCTTGCTGGCGCTGGTCGTCGTCTTCGATCTCGCCGCCGGCCGGCAGCGGACGGATGGCCGCCCGCTGCGGCAGATCGGCGTCGGCCTCGTCCTCGGCGGCCTGTGCATGGCGCTGATCCACACGTCCTTCCGGCTCGAAAGCGGCATTGTGTTCGACACCCGCTCCGTGCTGCTGAGCGTTTCGGGCCTGTTTTTCGGCGCCGTGCCGACGTGGGTCGCCATGCTGGCGACGGCCGCTTTCCGCCTGCTCAAGGGCGGCGTCGGCGCCTGGACCGGAGTGGCCGTCACGCTCGCCACCGGCGCCATCGGCCTCCTGTGGCGCCGGTTCCGCAAAGGCCGCCTGCAAGACGTCCGGGCGCGCGAACTCTACGCGTTCGGCATCGTCGTGCATCTGGTCATGCTGGCCCTCATGCTGACGCTGCCGTGGGACCGCGCCAAGCACGTGCTCCACGACGTCGGCCTGCCGGTCCTTTTGGTCTACCCCCTGGCCGCCACCGTCCTGGGACTCCTCCTCGCCACCCGCCTTCGCCGCGACGGCGTCGCCGCCGCCCTGCGCGAAAGCGAAGCGCGCCAACGGCTGTTCATCGAGCACGCGCCCGTGGCCATGGCCATGTTCGACCGCGACATGCGCTATCTGGCGGCCAGCCGGCGCTGGCTCGCGGACTACGGCCTCGAAGGCCGGGACCTGCTCGGCCGCTCGCACTACGAGGTCTTCCCCGAGATCAGCGAAAAGATCAAGCAAGACCACCGCCGCGGCCTGGCGGGCGAAGTGCTGCGATGCGACGAGGACCGCCTCGTGCGCGCCGACGGCACCGTCCAGTACCTGCGCTGGGAACTGCACCCCTGGCGCGACGGCAGCGGCGCCGTCGGCGGCATCGTCATCTTCACGGAAGACGTCACCCCGCGCAAGCAAGCCGAGGCGCGGCTCCAATCCACCGTGGCGTTTCTCGACCGCGTGATCGACATGAGTCCCTTCGCCATGTGGATCGCCGACCGGAACGGCCTGATCACGCGCGTGAACCAGGCCCTGTGCAACATCATCCGCCTGGCGCCGGACCAGGTGATCGGCCGCTACAACGTGCTGGCGGACGCCAATCTGGAAGCGCAAGGCGTCATGCCCCAGGTGCGGGCGGTGTTCGAGCAGCGCGTGCCGGCGCGCTTCTGCATCCCGTGGCAGGCGGCCGCCGCCGGCGACGTCGATTTCCGCGGCGGGCGCGACCTGTACGTCGATGCCGCCCTGTTCCCGATCGTGGACGCCCGGGGCGAACTGGCCAACGTCGTCTGCCAGTGGGTGGACGTCACCCAGCAAAAACGGGCCGAAGCCTCCCTGCGCGAAAGCGAAGAACGCTTCCGCACCTTGGTGGACAGCGCTCCGGAAGGCATCTTCGTCCAGGCGGAGGGCCGCTTCCTGTACGTCAACCCCGCCCTCGTGCGCATGCTCGGGGCGGCCAAGCCGGAGGATCTCGTCGGCGCGGAGATCTTGCCGCGCATCGCGCCGGAATTCCATGCCTCCGTCCGCGACCGCATCCGCCGGCAGCGCGAAACCGGCACGCTCGCCCCGCCGATGGAACAGGAATACCTGCGCCTCGACGGCCGCCGCATCCCCGTCGAAACCACGGCCATGCCGGTCAAATTCGCCGGCCGCGAAGCCCATCTGGTGTTCATCCGCGACGTCGCCGAACGCCGGCTCGTCGAACGGGAAAAGCAGAATCTGCAGGCGCAGCTGGCCCAGGCGCAGAAGATGGATTCCATCGGCCGCCTCGCCGGCGGCGTCGCCCACGACTTCAACAACATGCTCGGCGTCATCCTCGGCCATACGGATCTGGCGCTCGACGAGCTGGATCCCGCCTCGCCGCTGTACGGCAGCCTGCAGGAAATCCGCAAGGCCGCCGTCCGTTCCGGCGACCTCACCCGCCAGCTCCTCGCCTTCGCCCGCAAGCAGACCATCGCCCCCAAGCCGCTCGACCTCAACGCAACCGTCGAAGGCATGCTCAAGATGCTGCGCCGCCTGATCGGCGAAAACGTCGAACTCGCCTGGCGCCCCTGCCCGGTTCCGGCGTGGGTCAAGATGGATCCCTCCCAGATCGACCAGATCCTCGCCAATCTCTGCGTCAATGCCCGCGACGCCGTCGGCGCCAAAGGCCACGTCGCCATCGAAACGGGTCTCGCCGCGTTCGACGAGGCCCATTGCGCCGCGCACGCCGGTTTCCTGCCCGGCCGTTTCGTGCGGCTGGCGGTCGGCGACGACGGCTGCGGCATGGATTCCCAAACCCTCCTGCGCCTGTTCGAACCGTTTTTCACCACCAAGGAAGTGGGCAAGGGCACCGGCCTGGGTCTGGCCACCGTCTACGGCATCGTCAAGCAGAACAACGGTTTCATCGACGTCGACAGCCAGCCCGGCCGCGGCAGCACCTTCACGATCTATCTGCCGCAGCTCCTGGAGGCGCCCGAGGAAACCGCCCCGGCCCCGCCGCCGCCGATCCCCGGCGGCCACGAAACCATCTTGCTGGTGGAAGACGAGCCCGCCTTGCTCCGCATGACCCGGACGATGCTGGAACAGATCGGCTACCGGGTGCTTCCGGCCACCTCCCCCGCCGAAGCCCTGCGGCTGGCCAAGCTGGAATCCGGCCGCATCGACCTGCTGATGACCGACGTGGTCATGCCGCAAATGAACGGCCGCGACCTGGGCCAGATCCTGGCCGAGGAAGTACCGGGATTGAAGCGCCTCTTCATGTCCGGCTACACCGCCGACGTCATCGCGCCCCACGGCGTGCTCGAACCCGGCGTGCATTTCATCGCCAAGCCCTTCACGCCGCTCGAGCTCGCCGTGAAGCTCCGCGAAGCCCTCTCCGCCCCCCCGGCCTAGCGCGCGGCCCCGGTCCCGGATCGAGCTGCCGAAACGCTCAGCGTTTCAGCTCGCCGCGCTCGACCAGATACAGCAGGAAATCCCCCAGCGCCTGGATCAGTTCGTCCCGCACGCGGCGATAGACCTCCACCGACGCGCCGAACGGGTCGGCCACGTCTTCCGCCGGCGCCGCTCCGAAGCTTTTCACCAGGCGGACCTTGGCCGCGGCTTCCGGAAAACGCCGCTCGATTTCGCGGCGATGGCCGTCCGTCATCGCCAGGATGATCGTCGCCTCGTTCACCAGCGCCCGCGTCAGCGCCCGGTTGCGGTGGCTCGCGATGTCGATGCCGATTTCCCGCATGACCGCGACCGCTTCGGCCGAAGCGCAGCCCCCGCCCCAGCCCGCCACGCCGGCCGATTCCGCGACCCAGCCCTTCCCCGCCAGCTTGTGGTTCAACCAGCCTTCCGCCATCGGGCTGCGGCACGTGTTCCCCGTGCACACCACCAGCACCTTTTTCTGGACGGCTTCTCCCACTGTGTCCTGTCCCCTGCTTCCTGTCTCCTGGCTAATAGGATTTCGCCATCAGCACGCGCTGCGCGCTGGGCTTGCCGGTCAGGATGCAGGTGCCCGCGCCGCGCGCGGCCTCGGGAATCTGGTCCGCGAACGGGATGCAGCGGATGCTCGTTTCGTAGCGCTTGGCCATTTCGTCCTCGTTTTCGTGCGTGCCGGCCCAATGCACCCAGGCGAACCCGCCGCCCTCGCCCTTGAAAAACGCCTCGAAGTCCGCGAGGGTGTCGATGACGCGCGTTTTCTTCTCGCGCATGGCGCGGGCGCGCTCAAGCAACTCCTTTTGCAGGACGTCCATCAGCGCCGGCATGCCGGCAATGGCTTCGGCGCGCGGCAGGAACCGCTTCTTGCGCTTGCGCAGGTCCTGTTCGCTTTCGCCTTCCTTCTCCAGCACGAAGCGCCGCACGACGCACAGCGACCCCTTTTCGAGGTCCTTCGGGCCCACTTCGATGCGCACGGGCACGCCCTTGCGTTCCCATTCGTAGTACTTCGCGCCGGGCTGCAGGCCTTCGCGGTCGTCCACCTTCACCGCCAGGCCTTGCGCGCGCAGCTCGGCCGCCACGGCCTGCGCCTCGGCGGTCGTCCGCGCCTGCTCTTCGGGCGTCTTGTAGATCGGCACGATCACGACCTGGATCGGCGCCAGCTTCGGCGGCAAAATCAGTCCGTTGTCGTCGGAATGCGTCATGATCAGCGCGCCCACCAGCCGCGTCGAGACGCCCCAGCTCGTCGCGTGCACGTATTCGAGCTGGCCGTTCTGGTTCAGGAACTTCACGTCGGCGCTCTTGGCGAAATTCTGGCCGAGGTAGTGGCTGGTGCCCATCTGGAGCGCCTTGCCGTCCTGCATCATGCCTTCGATGCACTGCGTGTCGATGGCGCCGGCGAACCGCTCGCCCTCGGTCTTGTGGCCGCGCACGACCGGCACGCCCATCACGTTCTCCGCCACGTCGGCGTAGACGGCCAGCATGCGGGCCACTTCCTCGCGCGCCTCGGCTTCCGTCGCGTGCGCCGTGTGGCCTTCCTGCCACAGGAATTCCGCCGTGCGCAGGAACAGGCGCGTGCGCATTTCCCAGCGCACTACGTTCGCCCACTGATTGATCAGCAGCGGCAGGTCGCG
>DAOTNL010000124.1:0-7741 GCA_035450765.1 Kiritimatiellia bacterium
TCCCGCGGCCGACGATTCCGACGAGGATCCGGACGGCGACGGCTTGACGAACGGGGACGAGTACGGCCGGGGCACCGATCCGCGCAATGCCGACCCGGACGGCGACGGCCTGAACGATTACGATGAAACCGTGACCTACGGGACTGATCCCTACGATGCGGATACGGACGACGACGGTCTGAACGATTATGCCGAAGCGGTCGCCCACGGCACGGATCCGCGCGATGCCGACACGGACGGCGACGGCTTGCCCGACGCCTGGGAAGTCGGCATGGGTCTGGATCCGTTGTCCGGCACCGGCAACGACGGCGCGGACGGCGATCCCGACGGAGACGGACTGACCAATCTCCAGGAATACGCGCTCGGCACGGATCCGCTGGACGCGGATACCGACGGGGACGGGTTGGACGACGCCGAGGAAGCGCCGGTCGGCACGGATCCGTTGGACGCGGATACGGACGGCGATGGCTTGCCCGACGGCTGGGAGGTGGACTATTCGTTCAGCCCGTTGTCCGGCATGGGGACGAACCTGGATTTGCGCTGCTGGCTGCGCCTGGACGAAGGGGGCGGCACTTCCCTGGTGAATTCCGCGCGCGCGGACTACCGGGGCGAAATCCGTTTCCCGGCCGCCACGGCGTGGACCAACGGAATCGCGGGCGCCGCGCTGCGGTTCGACGGCGCGGACGGCTACGTCGCCGTTCCGCAAGCCGCGAATCCGGTCGTGGCCGGCGCCGCGTTCACCGTGAGCGCCTGGGTCTGGCATGATCCGGCCTCCACGGCCAGCTATCCGACGATCGTGTCCGACAGCCTCTGGCCGGGCGATCCCCGCACGCCGGGGTTCATGCTGCGGATCGACGCCGCGCAAAACAAGATCAGCGGATGGGTGGGCGGATATTCCGCGGCGGCGAAGGAGGTGTCGGCGGGCTGGTGGCGCGAACGGTGGGGCGGGCGCTGGACGCACGTGGCCCTCGTGCAGGATGCCGGCACAACGCGCTTGTATCTGGATGGCTGCCTCTGGGACGAACAGCCGAACAATCCGTTCGAGCCGGCCACCAACGCCGCCGTGTGGATCGGGCGCGGGCACGTCAACAGCTCCATCTCCGCCTGGCAAGGGATGCTGGACGACGTCCGGATCTACGGCACCGCGCTGTCCGCCGACCAACTGCGCGAATTGTTCGATGCCCGCGGCGACGCCAACGGCGACGGCTTGAGCAATCTGGAGGAGTGGCAGGCGGGCCACGATCCCCATGCCGACGCGCCGGCGCCTTCCGGCGAAGGCTCCCTGGATCTGCTGTTCGTGCCGCGGGACTGGACGACCAATGAACCGCCCCAGTATCTGGCGAAATTCGGCGACGCGAACCCCGGCGGCGAAATCCACCTGTACGTCGAAAACGACGTGTTGACGTTCCTGCTGCTGGATGCGGACGGCGGCTACCATGCCATCCGCCACCACGGGCTCGTGGCCGGCGGCTACCTGCTGTCCAATGCCGTCAACCGGATCACGGCCAGCTGGCGGGGATTCGGCACGGACGCGCCCACGGCCGAAATGCGGCTCTACGTCAACGGCCTCGACTCCCGCGCGGACCTCGGGTTCGTCAACAACCCGCGCCTGACCACCTACGCCTGGGAACAAGGATCGGATTATTGGCAGGCCGCTTTCGTCCAGGCGCCTTGGGACGTGGCCGTGACCTCCAACCGGGTGCGGTTCGGGTCCTGGGCGGACGGAACGTTCACGGCCCGGGTGGATTGGGTCGAAACGCACGTGCATCCCGATGCCCGCGGCATGGTGGCCACCAATCCGACGCCGCCGTTCGTCTTGGAACCGAAAACGCCGCCCGTGCCGGGCGCGCGTCCCCGCACGTTGATCCAAGGCATCACCCGGCCCCTCGGCGCCAGCGATTTCGTTTCCAGCAACGACATGCGGATCCTGATCCGGCGGTATGCCCAGGTGGCGGATGCGGCGGAGAAGGAAATGAGCTGGATGGGGTACGGAGCGGTGGCGCCGCAGAACTGGGACATTCTGGAAGACAACATCCGCACCGCCATCGAGATCGGCCGGGAAGAAGGACTCGACATCGCCCTCAGCAGCTGGATCCATCTGGACGCCAAGGTCTGCCACAAGCATGCGGAAGACATTCCGCGGTGGGCCGAACAATTCGTGGCGACGACGAACGGAGCGGAGATCCGCGTCCAACTGACCAATGCGTTCTGGGTGATCAACGATGCTTTCCAGGTGCGGCAGTTCGACGTGGCCGACCGAACGACCGTCAGCAATTACCTGGCCCAATGGCGCAAGGAACTGTCGCTGTTCTCGAACTACAGTTATTTCTTTTTCAACGAGATTTCGCTCCAATCCATGTTCGCCGCCGCCGGTTATCTCAACAGCCGCACGGCCAGCACCAACGGCCTGGCCTGGTTCCGGGAATACGCGGTCGCCAAGTACGGTCCGGAATATGCCGACATCCGGTTCCCGGTCAGCCCGCTGGCCTACGGCATCGCGGACCCGAGCAATGCCGCGGCCTTCCACGTCGTGCTGGACGGGTCCGCGACCAATCGGGCGGTTTTGACCACCGATCCCGACCATTGGGCCAAATGGTGGGAATGGCGGCAGGTGGTGTTCGCCAACCTGATGGCCGGCTATGCGCGGCAACTGGCGGATCTCAATCGGACCAACGCCTATTGGCGGGGCGCGATCCACTTCATCCCGCCGTCCGCCGCCTGGACGCCGCGGTCGGGCATCCGGCTGGATTTGCTCGCGAAAATCCCCGGCCTCGATTGGATGGTGGTGGAAAACAACCGGGGCTATACCTACGGCGGTTCCCCGGCCCGGACCGAAGAGGAAGTGCTGCTGCAACTGCGCGGAATGAAATCCGCCGTCGCGACCAACGCCGGGTTCGGCAGTTTCGTGATGGCGCATGCCAGTCCCTATCCCACCGTCGTCGACGGCGTCTCGAACGCTTCCTACAACTTGATGTGGCTGGCGCAGGACGTGGCCAACGCCGCTTCGCCGGAATTCCAATCCGGCATCGTGGTGCCGTACTCGTCCGACATGCTGGTGAACCGGCCCGGCTACACCGGCCAGTGGCAGAACGTGCACTATCTGCCCGAGGTCGCCGACGCTTGGCTGCGCGGCCGTTTCGGCCAGCTGTGGAGCCCGCTGGTCGGCCATGCGGTCGCGGGCGATTCCGCCACCAATCCGGTCCTGCGGTTCGGCTGGGCGCCGCTGGATCAGGCCCGGGCCTACGACTGGGAATGCAGCGTTTCTTCCGGTTTCGCGACGACGGACGCCAGCAGGCGGGTTTCCGCGACGAATCTGGACTGGTCCATGTTGGTCGATCCCCTCCCGGCGGGCGTGCCGCTGCATTGGCGCGTGCGCGGCGTGTTCCACGTCTTGGCGTTCGATGCCGCCGGCCGCGCCACGGACACCAATTTCTACTGCGGCGCCTGGGCGCCCGCGGCGGCGCCGGTTGAACTCGTCGACGAGGACGCCGATGGCCTGCCGGACGCCTGGGAGCGCCATTGGTTCGGCGATCTCGAGGAAGCCGCCGCGGGCGATGCGGACGGCGACGGCTTGAACCATGCGCAGGAGTATGCCAGCGGCGCCAACCCGCTGAACGGGGACACGGACGGCGACGGCTTGGCCGATCGGGACGAAGTGGCGACGTACGGCACCCATCCGGCGCAAGCCGATACGGACGGCGACGGCCTGAACGATCGCGCCGAAGCGGTGACCTACGGTACCGATCCGCGGCTGGCGGACACGGACGGCGACGGGCTCGACGATTACGAGGAAGTCGTGGTCCGCGGCACCGATCCGCGGGCGACCGACACGGATGGGGACGGGCTTTCCGACCAGTGGGAAGTCTCCATGGGGCTGAATCCCTTGTCCAACGACGCGGCCGAGGACCCGGACGACGACGGCCTGACGAACACCGAGGAATTCAGTCACGGCACGGATCCCCAGAACGCCGACACCGACGGCGACGGCCTGAGCGATTCCGCCGAACTCGCAACGTACGGCACGGATCCGCTGGCGGCGGATTCCGACGGCGACGATCTGGACGACGGCGCCGAAGTGCTGTCGCACGCCACCGATCCCTGGAATCCCGACACGGACGGCGATGGCCTGCGCGATGGCTGGGAAATCCGGCACGGCCTCGATCCGCGGTCCGCCGATGCCGCGGACGATCCCGATGCCGACGGTTTGACGAACCTGCAGGAACAAACCTGGCAAAGCCATCCCCGGAATCCGGATACGGACAGCGACGGCCTGCCGGACGGCTGGGAAGTGGCTTTCGAATTCGATCCGGTTTCGGATGGCGGCCGGGAGCGGGGCCTCGTGGCGCGCTGGACCTTCGACGAGGGTGCGGGCGGCATCGCGTCGAATGCCGTTTCCACCAATTGGCCGGGATCGTTGCGGTTCATGGTCGAAAGCAACTGGATGGCGGGGCGCGGCGGCCAGGCCCTGTGGTTCGACGGGGTCAACGATTTCGTTGCGGTCAGCCAGACGAATGCCCGTGCCGTGGTGACCGGCGCGCCGTTCACCGTGGCGGCCGTCGTTTGGCAGGAGGCGTCCGCCACCTCGGGCGTGCCCACGGTTGTTTCGGACGGAACGCTGGCGGGCGGCTACTGGCCGGGATTCGCGCTGCGTTACCAATCGTCGAACAACCGCTTCACCGGAATCGCCGGCAGCAGCAACGCGCCGTATGCGCTGGTGGCCCGGACCAACTGGTTGCCGGCCCAGGCGGGCAGGTGGGTGGATCTGGCGCTCGCGCACGACGGAACGACCGTCCGCCTGTTCGTCGAAGGTCGCCTCGTCTCGGTGGCCACGGGCGCGTTCCAGGCCGCCCGCCAGCCGGAACTGTGGATCGGCGGCGGCCACGTGAACCAGGGCGAAGGCTATTGGCGCGGCAAGATCGACGACGTGCGGATCTACCGGACGGCGCTGGATGCAAACGCGCTGGCGGCCGTCAACGATTGGCTGGGCGATCCCGACGCGGACGGCTTGAGCAACGGCCGCGAATGGGAACTGGACACGAACCCCCGCCAGGCGGATACCGACGGCGACGGACTCGCGGATTACGCGGAGGTCGCGATCTATGGGACCGATCCGACTTCGGCGGACACCGACGCGGACGGCTTGCTCGATGCCTGGGAACTGGCGCACGGGCTCGATCCGCTGGCCGCCGACGCGGCCGGCGATCCGGACGGCGACGGCTTGACCAACCTGCAGGAACAGGGCTACGGCACCGATCCGCAAGCCGCCGATCCGGACGGCGACGGCCTGAACGACTCCGCGGAAATCGCCTGGGGCACCAATCCCTTCCTGGCGGATTCGGACGGCGACGGGCTAGATGATCGCGCGGAAGTCCTGGACGCAGGCACCAATCCGCTTGATCCGGACACGGACGACGACGGTCTGCCGGACGGGTGGGAAGTCCTGCACGAACTCGATCCGCTGGCCGACGACGCGGCCGGCGATCCGGACGGCGACGGGTTGACCAACCTGCAGGAATGGGGATTGGACACGGATCCGCAAGCCGCGGATACGGACGGCGACGGGCTGGACGACCGGACGGAAACGACGGTCCAAGGCACCGATCCCTTGCTGGCGGACACGGATTCCGACGGTCTGCCGGATGGCTGGGAAGTGACCTATGCGTTCGATCCCCGCTCCGACGGCGGGCGAGCATACGATTTGGCCGCCCGCTGGACGTTCGACGACGGCGCCGGTTCCAACGCCGCGAACCAGGTTTCGTCCAACTGGCCGGGCAGCCTCCAGGCGATGGCGGCGAGCAATTGGGTCGCCGGTCGCAACCGGGGCGCGCTGTGGTTCGACGGCGCGGACGACTGGGTGCGGATAGGCCAGACGAACGCCGGCGCGGTGGTGACGGGCGCGCCGTTCACGGTGACGGCGGTGGTCTGGCAGGAAGCCGGCGCGACTTCGGGCGTGCCCACGGTCGTGTCGGACGGCCTGCTGGTGGACACCAACTGGCCGGGATTCGCGTTGCGCTACCAGGATTGGAACAACGCGCTGGTGGGCATCATGGGGCCCACCAACGGATCATATGCGCTGGTGTCCCAGACCAATTGGCTGCCGGGGATGGCCGGGCGCTGGGTGGACGTGGCGATCGCGCACGACGGGACGACGGCCCGGCTCTTCGTCGCCGGCCGCCAAGTGGCCGCCGCCACCAACGCTTTCAACGCCTGCCGCATGCCCGAGCTGCGGATCGGCGCCGGCCACGTGAACGTGCCGACGGCCTATTGGCGGGGCGGCATCGACGACGTCCGCGTTTTCCGCCGCGCGCTGGACGCGAACGCCTTGGCGGCCGTCAACGACTGGGTCGGCGATGCGGACGGCGACGGCGCGTCCAACGGCGCGGAATATCTGTTGGGAACCGATCCGCGCAATCCTTGAGTCCCGCGGAAGCGTCGCGAAGGACCAGGCTTTTCTTTTGGATCGGTTTTCCGTAGGGTGCGCAGGCATGGAAGGAAATTTGGAAAGCATCGTCCAGTCCGCGGCCTGGGGTTTGCGCCGCCTGCAAGGACCGGCGACCTATCCGCCGGTCGCGGCCGCGCCGTATCCGCCGGACGAGGCCTATCCTGAATTTCCCGCGTTGCCGGTCGGGCGGACGCCCAATCCCGTGTTCGCGCTGGTGCGGGGCGCGCTGCGCGATCTGGGACTCGACCGGCAGCGTTTCGGCACCCCGGCGTGGAATCCGCTCGGCGAACTCGTTGCGCCCGGCGGCAAGATCGTGGTGAAACCCAACTGGGTGCTGCACCGCAACGAAGGGGCGGGGGGCATGGACTGCATGATCTCCCATCCGTCCCTGCTGCGGGCGATCCTGGAATACGTGTTCCTGGCCCGGCCCGCGCAGGTGGTGCTGGGCGACGCGCCGCTGCAGGGCTGCGATTTCGAGAAGTTGCAGGATTACGGCGGCCTGCGCGCGGTGATCGCCGAGTTCCACGGCCGCGGCCTGCCGCTCGTCGTGAAGGATTTCCGCCGCACGGTCATGACGGTGACGAACGAAATCAAGCGGGTCGCCGAAGATCTGCGCCCCGAATCGGACTACGTGCTCGTGGACCTGGGCGCCGACAGCCTGCTGGAGCCGATTTCCAAGGACTGGAAGAAATTCCGCGTGACCGTGTACGATCCGCGCAAGATGCGCGCCCACCATCGCCCGGGCCGGCACCGGTTCCTGCTCGCGCGGGACGTCCTCGAGGCCGATCTCGTCGTGAACGTCCCGAAGCTGAAGGCGCACAAAAAGGCGGGCATCACCTGCTGCCTGAAAAACCTGATCGGGATCAACGGCAACAAGGAATATCTGCCGCACCACCGCAAGGGCGCGCGGCAGGCCGGGCGCGGCGGCGACAGCCACGAACGCGGTTCATGGCTGCTGTGGGCGGCGGAAACGGCCCTGGACGGGATGAACCGCCGCCGCGATTGGCCCAGATTCTACCGGTTTTGCGAATACGTCGTCTATGGCATGTTGCGCGTCTACCGCTGGAGGGATCCGCTGGCCCAGTTGGAAGGCAGCTGGCATGGCAACGACACCATCTGGCGCACCTGCCTCGATCTGAACCGCGCGCTGCTCTACGCGGACAAGGCGGGTCGAATGCAGGACGTTCCGCAGCGCGAGGAAATCTCCATCGTGGACGCGATCGTGGCCGGGCAGGGCGAAGGGCCGCTGGCGCCCGATCCGCTGGCAACCGGCGCGGTGTTCGCCGTGCGCAATCCGGC
>DAOTNL010000125.1:0-7671 GCA_035450765.1 Kiritimatiellia bacterium
CCGCGTGTGGCCGCGACGCCGTTGTTCATGACTCCGGCCGAGGCCCAGCAGGCCTGCGCGGCCGCAGGCGTGATTCCGTCGGGGTTCGAGATCATTGATCCGACGGCGCCGCCCTGCTTCGAAGAGCTGGTGGCGGCCTATCACCGCAAGCGGGCGTCCAAGGGGCTGACGGAAGACCAGGCGCGCGCGGCCCTGAAGAACCGCCTGTATGTCGGCGCCATCATGATCGAGACGGGCTACGCCTCGGGCATGGTGGCCGGCAGCATCGCCTCGACCCCCGACATGCTGCGGGCGGCGTTCCATTGCGTGGGCACGGCGCCGGGCATCAAGACCGCCAGCAGCTGCTTTTTGCTGCGGCTGAAAACGCCGACGATCGCCGGCGAGAGCACCTTGCTGTTCGCGGATTGCGGCGTGAACCCGAACCCGACGGCGGAGCAGCTGGCGGAAATCGCGATGTCCACGGCCCAGACGCACCGGGCCCTGATCGGCACGCCGCCGCGGGTCGCCATGTTGAGTTTCTCGACGCGCGGCAGCGCCAAGCATGAACTGGTGGACAAGGTGGCCAAGGCCACCCAGATCGCGAAAGGCCTGGCCGCGAAGTTCGACCCCGAAATGGTCGTGGACGGCGAATTGCAGGCCGATGCGGCGATCGTGCCGCACGTGGCGCAGCAGAAGGCGCCGGACAGCCCGCTGAAAGGCGCGGCCAACATCCTGATATTCCCCGACCTGCAGGCCGGCAACATTTCGGTGAAGCTGGTGGAACGGCTGGCGGGCGCGATCGCGCTGGGCCCGATCTTGCAGGGGTTGGCCAAGCCCCTGAACGACCTGTCGCGCGGCTGCAGCGCGGAGGACATCGTGGGCGTGGCGGCGGTGACGATGTGCCAGGCGGCGGCCATGGGCGTGCCGGCGAACGTCAAACCCAGCGGCGTGGCGCCGGCCACGGCGCAGCCGGAAGCCTGCGCGGCGGGATTGCTGTCGGACGACGAGATCGAGGCGATCGCGCGCCGCGTGGCGCAGGATTTGCTGGCGAGCCCCGCGACGGCGCGGAGCCTGAGAGGATTTTGAGAGGAAACGGAAATGAAGAACATCGACTGGAAGAGCCTGGGATTCGCGTACATGGACACCAACTGCCACGTGCGCTACGTGTGGAAAGACGGCAAATGGGATGCCGGCGAGCTGGTGACGTCGCCGTACATGCCGATCCACATCGCCGCGACGGCGCTGCAC
The DNA here is from genome assembly GCA_035450765.1 of Kiritimatiellia bacterium. Classification (GTDB taxonomy): domain Bacteria; phylum Verrucomicrobiota; class Kiritimatiellia; order CAIQIC01; family Lenti-01; genus Lenti-01. The sequence goes on from DAOTNL010000125.1 coordinate 1,228, forward strand.
TACGGCCAGGCGGCGTTCGAAGGGCTGAAAGCCTTCCGGCGCAAGGACGGCAAGGCGAGCCTGTTCCGGCCCGAGGAAAACGCGAAACGGATGCAATCCACGGCGCGGCGGACCTGCATGGCCGAAGTGCCGACGGAGATGTTCGTGGACGCGTGCAAGCGCGTGGTGAAGGCGAACCTCGAATACCTGCCGCCCTACGGCACGGGCGGGTCGATGTACGTGCGCCCGCTGCTGTTCGGCAGCGGCGCGCAGATCGGCGTGGCCCCGGCGGACGAATACACGTTCCTGGTGCTGGTGACGCCCGTGGGCGCCTACTACAAGGGCTGCCTACAGGCGGTGAAAGCCGTCGTGTTCGACGAGTACGACCGCGCGGCGCCGCAGGGCACCGGCCACGTCAAGATCGGCGGCAACTACGTCGCCGGACTCTATCCCCACCAGCTCGCGAAGAAGATGGGCTACCCCGTGGAGCTCTATCTCGACGCCAAGGAGCACAAGTGGATCGACGAGTTCGCGACCAGCAACTTCCTGGCCATCACCAAGGACGGCAAATACGTGACGACGAAGTCCAGTTCCATCCTGCCCAGCATCACGAACATGACGCTGCAGCAGCTGGCGAAGGACGCCGGCATCCCGGTGGAAGTGCGGCCCGTGGCGTTCGACGAAGTGACGAACTTCGCCGAAGTGGCCGCGTGCGGCACGGCCGTGGTGGTGACGCCGGTGTGCCAGATCGAACGGGCGGGCAAGGTCTACAAGACCGGCCCGGAGAGCGGCTGCGGCCCGGTGCTGCAGAAGCTGTACAACGCCGTGCAGGGCATCCAGTACGGCGAGCAGCCCGACGTGCACGGCTGGAACGTGGAAGTCGAGTAGGCCGATGATGACGCTCGAACAGCAATTCGCGAAGATCACCGCGCGCCGGGTGGACCTCCACGGCGCGGACGAACTGAAAAACCGCCTGGCCAAGTCCATCGCGGAGAATAAGCCGTTGCGCATCAAGATGGGGGCGGATCCGTCGGCGCCGGATCTGCACCTGGGCCATTGCGTGGCGCTGAACAAGCTCCGCGAGTTCCAGGACTGCGGCCACACGGTGGTGTTCATCATCGGCGACTTCACGGGCATGATCGGCGACCCGTCCGGGAAGTCCGTCACGCGTCCCCAGCTCTCGAAAGAACAGGTGCTGGAAAACGCCAAGAGCTACCAGGACCAGATGTTCAAGATCCTGGACCCGGCGCGCACGGAAGTGCACTACAACTCCGAGTGGTTCGGGCCGATGACCTTCGACAAGGTGATCCGGCTGAGCGCGCACGTGACGGTGGCGCAGCTGCTGGCGCGCGACGACTTCGCCAAGCGCTACGCGGCGAACCAGCCGATCTCGCTGGTGGAATTCCTGTATCCGCTGGTGCAGGCGTACGATTCCGTGATGGTGCGGGCGGACGTCGAGATCGGCGGCACCGACCAGCTTTTCAACCTGCTGCTCGGCCGCGAGATCCAGAAGGTCCACGGCCAGGAGCCGCAGATCGTGCTGACGATGCCGCTGCTGGAAGGCCTCGACGGCGTCAACAAGATGAGCAAGAGCCTCGGCAACTACATCGCCGTCAACGACACGCCGAAGGACACCTTCGGCAAGACGATGAGCGTCAGCGACGACCTGATGTGGCGCTATTTCTCGCTCGTGCTGTGCCTGCCGGACGAGGAAATCGCCGCGCTGAAGGCGGCGGTGGCCTCGGGCGCGCGGCATCCGCGCGACGTGAAGGACGAGCTCGGGCGGCGCATCGTGGCGAAGTTCCACGGGGAAGCCGCCGGGGCCGAGGCCAGCGCGGAATTCGCGCGGGTTTTTTCGCAGAACCAGCTGCCGGCGGACATTCCCGAAGTGGTCGTGCCCGCGGCGAAGATCGGCATCCTGAACCTGATGGTCAAGGCCGGGCTGGCGCCGAGCACGAGCGAGGCCCGCCGCCTGGTGCAGGCCGGCGCCGTGAAGATCGGCGAAGACAAAGTGGCCGATTTCCGCCTGGAGATCGAGCCCAAGGACGGCGTCGTGATCCGCAGCGGCAAGCGCGGCTTCGCCAAGATCAAGGTCGGCTAGGTTCCGGAGCGCCGTGCGCGGAAGCGGGGAACAGGGCGCGCGCCGGACGCCGGTTCCGGATCCGGCGAAGGAAGAAGCCCTCGAGGGGCTGGTCGAGCTGATCACGTTCCACAGCGAGGAAACGGGCTTCTGCGTCCTGAAGGTCAAGGCGCGGGGGTTCCGCGAGACCGTGGCGGTGGTGGGCAAGGTGCCGCGGATCGCCGTTGGAGAATGGATCAAGGCGCGCGGCAAGTGGAACATCGACCGCAAGCACGGGCGGCAGTTCCTCGCCGAGCATCTCGAAGCCGTCGTGCCGGATTCGCTCGAAGGCATCGAGAAATTCCTGGGCTCAGGCCTCATCAAGGGCATCGGGCCGGTTTACGCGAAGAAACTGGTGGAGGCGTTCGGCATGGGCGTGCTGGACGTCATCGAGAACCGCTCCGCCGAACTGGAACGGGTGGACGGCATCGGCAAGCTGCGCCGCCAGCAGATCAAGGAATCGTGGAAGGCGCAGAAGACCATCCGCGAGATCATGAGCTTCCTGTTCGCGAACGGCGTGAGCACGGGGCGCGCGTTCCGCATCTACAAGGCCTACGGCGACCAGGCCATCGCGAAAGTGCGGCTGGACCCGTACTGCCTCGCGCGCGACATCCACGGCATCGGGTTCAAGACCGCCGACCAGATCGCGGAAAAGCTCGGGATCGAGAAGGAATCCATTCTTCGCGCCCGCGCGGGGCTGACCTACGTCCTGCTGGAGCTGTCGAACCAAGGCCATTGCGCCTATCCGCGCGACGACCTGCTGGCCAAGTCCGCGGAAATGCTGGGCATTCCGCTCGGAACGATGGAAGAAGCGTTGCGGACCGAAATCGAGAACGGCGCGCTGACCGTCGGCAGCGGCGAGGACAACGAGCCGTGGGTGTATCTCGCGACGCTCGACTTGGCCGAGCGCGAGGTGGCCGCGCGCCTGGCGGAGATCGCCCAAGGGCCGCATCCGTGCCCGAAGATCGACTTGCCGGCGGCGGTCGCTTGGGTGCAGCAGCAACTCGGCATGGAGCTGGCCGAAGGCCAGAAACAGGCCTTTTTCGGCGCTTTCCGCCACAAGGTGCTGGTGATCACGGGCGGGCCGGGCGTGGGCAAGACCACGCTGGTGCGCTCGCTGGTGAAGGTGCTGGCGGCGAAAAAACTGCGCCTGATGCTCTGCGCGCCGACGGGCCGCGCCGCCAAGCGACTGGCGGAACTGTCGGGCATGGAAGCCAAAACCATCCACCGGATGCTGGCCTTCGAGCCCGGCACGGGCAAGTTCCGCCACGACGTGCGCCATCCGCTGGAAACCGACGCGCTGATCGTGGACGAAACCAGCATGATCGACGTCCAGCTGGCGGTGCATCTCTTCCGCGCGGTGCCGCGGCACGGACTGCTGGTGCTGGTGGGCGACGTCGACCAGTTGCCGTCCGTGGGTCCCGGCTGCGTCCTGCGCGACGTCATCGAATCCGGCACGCTGCCGGTCTACCGCCTGACGGAAATCTTCCGCCAGGATGCCGGCAGCCGCATCGTCCGCAACGCCCACCGCGTCAATTCCGGCCAGATGCCGGAACTGCCGGGCAAGGACGAGGGCATGGCCGGCGGGGGGGATTTCTTCTTCGTGAAGGCGGAGACGCCCGAGCGCGGCGTGGAACTGATCCGCAAGCTGGTGTGCGATGCCATCCCGCGGCGGTTCCGGTTCGACCCGATGGCCGACGTGCAGATCCTGACGCCGATGCAGAAGGGCGAGCTGGGCGCGCGCAACCTCAACGCCGCGATGCAGGCCGCGCTCAATCCGCGCGGCGTGGACGTCGAGCGCTTCGGGTGGAAATTCCGCGAAGGCGACCGCGTGATGCAGACGGAAAACGACTACGACAAGGACGTCTTCAACGGCGACGTGGGCATCGTCGCGAAAGTGGATTTGGACGAGCTGGAGCTCGTCGTGCGCTACGACGACCGCAAGGTGGCCTACGACTTCCAGGAGCTGGACGAACTGACGCCGGCCTACGCGGTGACGGTGCACAAGAGCCAGGGCAGCGAATACCCGTGCGTGGTGCTGCCGCTGCACACGCAACATTACGTCATGCTGCAGCGCAACCTGCTCTACACGGGGATCACGCGGGGCAAGAAGCTGGTCGTGATCGTCGGCACGGAGAAAGCCGTGGGACTGGCGGTGCGCAACGCCGAGGCCGGCCGTCGCAACACCACCCTGCGCAAGCGGTTGCGCGAGGCGTTCGGCGGTGTTTAGGTCCTTATTGCCCGTCGATGATCTGCTTGGTTTCGAGGGCGATCTGGAGCTCTTCGTTGGTCGGCAGCACGAGAATCCTCAGGGGGCCGCCGGTTTGCTCGATGGCGCGGGGTTCGTCGGACCGCGCCGCGTTCTTGGCGAGATCGAGGCGAACGCCGAGGTGCTCGAGGCCGGTGCAGATGCGCTCGCGCACGGGGGCGGAGTTCTGGCCGATGCCGGCCGTGAAGACGACGGCGTCGAGGCGCGGGACGACGGCCATGTAGGCGCCGACGTATTTCTGGATGCGGTAGCAGAACATTTCCAGCGCGGTCTCGGCCTGGGCGTTGCCGGCGGCGGCGGCCTCGACGACTTCGCGCATGTCGTTGACGCCGCAAACGCCCTTGAGTCCTGATTTCTTGTTCAGGGCGTTGACCATCTGGTGGATGTCCATGCCGGTCTGGTCCATGACGTATTCGAGGGCGGCGGGATCGATGTCGCCGGAGCGGGTGCCCATCATGAGACCTTCAAGGGGAGTGACGCCCATGGTGGTGTCCACGCATTGCCCATCGCGGATGGCGGCCATGGAGCAGCCGTTGCCGAGGTGGATGCTGATGAGGCTGGTTTGGGCCAGGGGTTTGCCGAGGAATTCGGCGGTTTCCTGGGCGATGAACTTGTGGGACGTGCCGTGGAAGCCGTATTTGCGCAGGCGGTACTTCGTATACCACTCGTAGGGCACGGCGTAGAGGAAGGCCTTGGGGGGCATGGTTTGGTGGAAGGCGGTGTCGAAGACCGCGACCTGCGGGGCGTTCGGAAAAAACTCTTCGGCGACCTCGATGCCCATGAGGTTGGGCGGATTGTGCAGGGGGCCGAGCGGGAAGAATTCGCGGATGGTGGCCTTGACCTTGGCGTCCACGCGGACGGTGGCGCTATAGACCTCGCCGCAACTCAGGACGCGGTGGCCGACGCCTTGGACTTCGGCGGCGTCGCGGATGACGCCCTTCCCGGGATCGGTCAGCAGCGCGACGACGCGGGACATGCCCTCGTGGTGGGTGGCGAGGTGCTCTTCCTCGACGAACTTGAGTTCTTGGCCGCCGGTGTATTTCTTGTGGATGATCCGACCCTTGGGCTCGCCGATTTTTTCGACGAGGCCGGAGGCGAGGAGAGTGCAATGGTGGACGTCTTCGAGGTCCATGAGCTGGTACTTGATCGAGGAACTGCCGGCGTTGATGACGAGGATTTTCATGATGGGGGATCTATAGCAGGTTTTTGGGCAAAATAAAAGAGCCGGAGTTTTGACGTCCGGCTCGGGGGATCCTGTGGGACCGGGGCTTACAGCGCCGCTTCGCGCGTGGCGCGGCGGGCGTTGATGCGGGCGCGGGCCGCCTTGCGGCGCCGCTTTTCGCTGGGCTTCTCGAAATGCCGCTTGGCGCGGATGTCGCGCATGATGCCTTCGCGGTCCAGTTTCTTCTTCAGGCGGCGCAGGGCCTTTTCGACGGACTCGCCTTTCCTGATCTTCACTTCTGTCATGGGGGGAACTCACCTGCCTTACATGTGTTTTCCCGCCGGGTAGGCGGGCCGCCGGAACGGGGGGCCGGGCGGTAAAATCGCTCGCCACCCTAGGGAAACGGGGGGCGGACGTCAACCGGATTCGGCGTTGCGCAGGCTTGCGCCGGACGGGGCCGAACCGTATAGTCCGGGGTCTTATGAGCACAACCCTATATGACAAGGTCTGGGCGCGGCACGTGGTCCGCGAGGAAGCGAACGGTTCGGCGCTGCTGTACGTGGACCGCCAACTCGTCCATGAAGTGACGAGTCCGCAGGCGTTCGACGGATTGCGGCTGGCGGGACGCAAGGTGCGCCGGCCGAAACTGAACGTGGCGACCATCGACCACAACGTGCCGACGGTCGATCCCCGGAACATCATGGACCGGATCGCGAAGGCCCAGATCGAAGCGCTGGAGCGAAACTGCAAGGAGTTCGGCCTGGTCCTGCACGGGATCGGCGACCCCTCGACGGGGGTGGTGCACATCATGGCGCCGGAACTGGGGCTGACCCTGCCGGGCATGACGATCGTATGCGGCGATTCGCACACGGCGACGCACGGCGCGTTCGGCGCGCTGGCCTTCGGCATCGGCAC
>DAOTNL010000126.1:0-7604 GCA_035450765.1 Kiritimatiellia bacterium
TGCCAAGCACCACCGGGCCGTTGTGGCCAGCCAGCGGCAGATACCCGCTCGCCACCTGCTGCGCGTTCGTTGCAGCCGCGTAGGCGTTGCTGGCGACGGCGCCGTTGGTAATAATATGTGCCAGTAATTGTGCCGTCTCTCCGGTAGTCGCAAGCCTGGTGTGTGTCCAGTTCGTTCCGTCGAACGAAGACAGGTACATGGCCGGTGCTTGGATGTAAGCTCCGTTGGCCGCCCTGACGTTGAACGTGTCGCTGGTGAATGAGTTGAACGCGACGTTTGCCGATCCGTCCGACCATACGAAGGCGTTGGAGTGGATGGCGCTCGCCCGGTATCCGAGAGCGATGCCGTTGCGGGCGGTGGCGCCGGATCGTTCGCCGACGACCATCGTGTTGGTTCCGGGGTTGTTGACGTCGGTGCCGACGCGGATCGAGAAGCCCGTCACCATCGTCGTGTTGTCTGCGCCGCCGATGTTGCCGAGGGCCAGCGTTCCGGTATCGTCCGCCGCGTTGGTCGTGCCGTTGATTGTCACGCGAACGGGGACGCGGATGCTCGTGTTGCTGGTTCCCCGGATGATGCCGTCGTCCGTCACGGAAAAGGTTGACGAAGTGGCGACAAGCGGAGCGACGGCCTGCGCGAGACTTTGGGTGGTCGCCAGAGGAGCGACGGCCTGCGCGAGACTTTCGGTGGTCGCCAAAGTAGCGACGGCCGCGGCGACGTATTCCGTGCTGGCAAGTCCGTTGGTCGACGGGATCTGCGCCTGGACTCCCGCAAGCTGCACCGTTGTCGCAAGAGGAGCGACGGCCGCGGCAAGCGCCGCGGTGGATGCTGCGCCGATCATGGCCGGCGTGATGCCGTGCGGGTTTCCGTTCGTCATGCCGAGGTGGTTGGTAATGCCGACGTGCCATAGGTTCGTCCAACCTTTGAATGCCGGTTCGTTCGTGAGGATCTCGGGCTGGATGGAATCGGCCACGAAGTCGATCACCCATTGGTAGGTCGGAGCGTCCAGGATGCCGTATCCGGCCACGGTGGTCGGCTTGTCGGCGATGGCCGCCCACTTGCCGATGCGGGCTTCCAGCGCAGGCAGGGCGACGACGCCGGTCGTGGCGTCGGCCACTACGCCGACGTAGGCCGCATAGGCGGCGACGGTGATGCAGAACGAGGCGGCGGCTACGGCGATTCGTTTCATGGCGCGGTGGTTTCCTCGAAGGCGAACGTGGGCTGTCCGCCGGCGTAGACGGCGACGAACTTGTAGTACTTCCCGTCAGGGAACTGGAACCGGAGGTCGCCGACGTCGTGGCTGTGGCCGGCCGCGGCGGCTCCGATCTGGGCGAGCGTCACGACGTGCGGATTGTCCCGCGCGGAGACGTGGGCCTGGATGGCCTCGGCCAGTCCGGTGGCAAGTTCCGGGTCGGCTCCGATCTCGAACGACAGGGGGCTGTACTGGACGATGGCGTTTCCGCTGGCCATCACGACGCTGTCGGCATAGACGTACGCGAATATCGTCTTGGGGCGCTTGCCGTTCAGCTTGAAGTAATTGACCAGCGCGACGGAGTTCATCTTCAGGACGCCGTCCACGTCGGTTTGCGCCAGCACCTCGTCCGTGAGCGGGTTGGTCAGGATCATGCTCGGCGTCGCGTCTCCGTTTCCGGCGAATTCGACGTCGTACTCGGAGCCCATCGTCAGGACGCGGCTCATGGACAGGCGTCCGAGGGGTTCGTTGATCGTGACCACCAGCTCCGTGGACATGGCGTGATTCTCCGGCCGGCTAGTCCTGGATGGACGTCTGCGCGGCGAGAATGTTCTTCAGGGTTTCGCGCGAGGCGTTTCCCTTGTACTTGATGCCCATCTCGTCGAGGCGGCGCTTCATCTCGGGGACGGACAGTTCGGCGGCGGCGGCCGTCGCCTGGGCGGCTTCGGCGGCGGCCTTCTGTTCCTCGGGAGACTCCGGCTTGCGGAAGCTGGCTTTCACGAGGTCGGTGTCGAGCATCGCTTCGGGCACGTCGATGGACTGGCCGGGCTTGATGGAGCGGTCGAGGAAGAAGCATTTCGTATGGCACGTCATGATCATGGTTTGGATCTCCTGTTCGTTTTCAAATGGGTGTGTGTCCGCCGCCCGCCGCCGGAGGACGGTGACCTCCGGTCGGCGGGCATTGGATCAATGAACTACGAGATCGGCATCTCGTTGCGGATCACCGCGGCGTCCACGGCCGGGGTGTTGGTGAACGCGGCCGTGCCGTTGGTGTACACCAGCTTGTTGTACCGCTTCAGGCCGGTCGGCAGCACGAGGCCGTCCACCAGCTTGGCGCCTGCCACGAGGCTGGCCAGAGCGAACGTCTCGCTGGTCCACAGGGTGGTCCAGTCGGTGCCGTTCGCGGAGGTCTGCCAGGTGATCGTCAGCGTCGCGGCGCCATCGCTGGTCGCCGTTTCGCCGAGGATGACGAACCAGCGGAGCAGCTTGTCGATGTCGTCGCCGTGGGCCTTGAAGTCAAGCACGTTGGTGCTGTCGGTCGCGGCGTTCAGGGTGACCGGGATTTCCTGGGCATCGCTGAACATATCTTCCTTGGAAAGCAACATGGGATATCTCCTTGTTGGGTTCTGCTGTTGGGGCGGCGGCTTACGCCGTCACCTCGGTTTCGTTCGTGTTGAGCGCATCGCATTCCCGGACGGTAATGCCGAAGAGCTTGTGCGGGATGCCCGCGTTGAGGTCGCCGAACTGCACGGCGTTGGCCGAGGTCTTGCGATCCGCCCAAACGCAGACCGCTTCCCACGTCAGCTTGTCCATGTAGAACACCTGGCGGACGCCGTCCGAGCGGACGCGGGTCGTCAGCCGGCGAAGCAGTTCCCAATAGTTGGGAACGCCGCTGGTGTCGAACATCTCGTCGCTCTGGATGTTGGCGAGGCGGCCGGCGTAGCGGTAGTCCCGCACGTCGAGGCCGAGCTGCCATTCCAGGTACTGGCGGTTCACTTCATAGGTGCCTCCGTTGACGGAATCGACCGCGTCGACGCGCATCTTGAATTCGCCCTTCTTCAGGCCGCCGCTGGTTCCCTTGGGGTAGAAGCAGCGGATGGACTTCTGGCTCCAGCCGACCAGGAAGATCGAGCGGAGGGCGGCCGTGCTGGTCTGCGAGCTGGACTTGGCGTCGAACACGTAGTGCTTCGCCACCTTGTCGTCGGTGCTGGTGACGCCGCCGAGCTGCGAGTAGAAGTTGACGAGGCCGTTGAATTTCTTCGGCTCCGTGGCGATCTTCCCGTAGATGAGGCAGTCCTGGACCTCGTTCATCATCGCCTGGCTGTGCTGCGCGACTTCGTCGAGCAGGAGCGCCGACTTGTCGGGAGCCTGGTCCCACAGGTCGGAGGCGATTTCGATCTTGGTCTGGATGCGGCCGGCGGTGTTGCGGATCTGCTTCACCGAGCCCTTGGAGCCTTGGACGCCTTCGTAGAAAGCGGTCCAGGCGACGTCGGGGAGGCCCGTGCGGATCGTCGTCTTGTTCGACGTGCCGTCGTTGGCTTCCACGATCACCATGTCCTCGAGCATCGGATTCTGCTCGAGCATGATTTCGACAATCTCGTGATCGAACGTCTTGTCGCCCTTCAGGCGGGACATCAGATCGCGATACGTGAGTACATATGCGCCTTTGGTTGACATATGCCTTTACCTTTCGTGTTTTGTTGAACCTGAAGAGCTTGTCACACGACTTACTCTCTCCCGCGGGACGAGGATTTGATCCACCGTTCCGCGAAATCGGATGCTTCGAAGTTTCCCGACCCGGAACCGCCCGGACCGGGGTCGTTCTTCAGGGACCGGCCGAGGGCGGCCAGCGCCTTCACGACGCGCACGTCGTTGGAGAAGTGTGGAACGGCCATGAGTTCGTTCCACAGTTCGTCGCCGAACAGGTAGCGCCCGCCGCGGACGGCTTCGGACGCGAAGCGGGGAAGGTCGGCGCCGAGTTCTTTTTCGGTTTCGGCGGCCATCTGATCGGCCACTTCCTGGTTGCGCTTCTGCCAGGCGGCGACCATTTCCTGCCGGTAGGCGACGTCGGCCTGGATGATTTCGCTGGCGGCTTCGGGCGTGATGCCGTGCTTGACCATGAGAGGTGCGATGCGCTCCAGGGCCCTGGAGTCGGCGGGAAGGGGTTTGCCTTCGAGATCCTGTCCGTAGTCGACCTTGAGTCTGCCGATGAAGTCGGAGACTGCCTTGGCGTCCGGCGCGGCGGGCGGCGTTGCGGGCGGCTTGTCGCCGGCGGGATGGGCGGGAGGGGGTTGGCCTTCGTCTTTCACGGAGCCGAGGATGGTCGGCTTGGGGCCGGACGCGGGCGGCTGTTCTTTGGACGGCGGCGCGGGAGGCGCCGGCGGCGCGGGATGAGTTTGGCTGCCTCCGGCCGGGGGAGGCGGCGGCGGATCGCCTGCGGGCGGCGTCGAGGGCGGGGGAGCGGCCGGCGGCGGCGCACCTCCGGGGGCTCCGTTGTCGGGTTCAAAAAACAGGCGCATCATCTTCCATTTCATGGTTCATTTCCCTTTCGTTGTGCGTTTGCGTTTTCGATGGCTTGCTTGATCTCGGCGTTGCGGGCCGCGATGGTTTCGTGTCGTTCGAGGCGGGCCTTCAGGACCATTTCCGGGCAGGCTTCGTTCGCGTCGCGCATGAGTTCCAGCGCGAGGTCGCGGCGGCCGGCGCAGTAGGCGAGGTTGTCGTCCTGTCGGGAATGCGTGTAGACGCCGGCCTGGAACATCAGCGCGACCAGAATCCGGCGGCCTTCCGGGGTGGCCAGCCACTTGCGGATGTCCTCGGCCTGCTGGCGGCGGTCCTCGGCGCGGTGGCGGGTTTCGATGGCGTCGATCACGGGATGGCTCATTGCGGGCCTCCTTGAGCTGAGAGGGCCGCCTCGAGAGCGTTTCCTTCACCAACGGGAGTGGCGGCCAGATCGCGTCCGGCCTTGGCCATAGCCGGGACGATGCGGGCCTGCTGTTCAGCCTGCATCGCTTTGCGCTGTTCTTCGGCGCGCGCAGAGCGCATGGCCTCGACGTCCTTGTCGTCGCGCACGACGCCGCTTTCGACCAGAGCGCGGGCGGCGATGTCGATCATCTCGTCGGTGTCGAGTTTGTCGACGATGGCGGGGTTGAAGTTGGCGATTCCTCCAGCGAACTCGAGAATGCGGTACAGGCCGGACAGGCGCGACGTGGCGGCCTGGTCGACGTGCAGGCTCGAGACGTACTCGACGCGCAGTTCCTGGCCTTGCAGGATCGGCGGGGCTTCCGGGACGAGGCCGAGGTCGATGGCGATGGCGAACACGGCGTCGACGATGGGGTTGAGCAGGTCGTTGTTGAGCCGGGTCAGGATGGGGCCGAGCAGGGCGACCTTTTCGCCCGAAAGTTCGTTCACCTCGCGCGCCGTCATCTGCTTCGGCTGCATGTTGAGGTTGATCATCATGGCGAACAGGTCGGAGAAGAACGTCTGTTTCAGGCGGTTCTCTGTGCCTTGGATTGCCAATTCGACGGCTTCGATGCTCTGGCGCGTCTCGAACAGGCGCTGGACCGGTACTCCCTTGCCTATGGTGTCTGGGTAGTAGCTGATGCCGCCGGCGCCCGTGTCGATGGGGATTCCTTTCATGCTCGACGGAGCGGCCATCGGAGGATCGACTTCCAGTTCGATGATGCGGAGCTTGTCCGCCTCGAGCTGCTGGAGCTGCTTGGCGTCGGCGAGACCGATGTGGCAGCAGCCGATGCCGTAGACCGAGCCGAACACCAACCAGCGCGGGGCCACGATAGGGTTGTAGCCGAACGACCGGATGGCGAGAATGCCGTCGTTTGAATCGTTCGAGGCCGTGCCTTCGATCCAGTAGATGGAAACGTAGGGGCGCGTGGCGACGATGTCGGGAATCAGGTCGGCGTTGTGCGGGCCGACGTAGTGGAACGTCTCGAAGCGTTCTTCGCCCTTGCCGTCCTTGATGCGCTGGTTGACGAGGTCGGGCACCCATCCTTCGCCGAACTCGGCAACGAGCTGGTCGGCCGTCATGGATATGCGCTCGAGCAGTACGTTGACGCGCCCGCGGCGGTCGGCGGCGATCCAGTAGGCGCCGGCGTCGATGTTGCGGACGTGGATGCCGTTCTCGTCGTCCTGGAGGACGAGGGCCGCAGCCGTTCCGAGCCCGAGCTGCAAATAGATCTGGTCGAGAGCGGGGTAGAAGTTCGAGCGCACCATCAGGCCGTTGATGACTTCGGTGACGTCGTCGAGCCACTTGCGGACGGCCGATTTCTCGGAGAGCTTCTTGTCGATGGTGCGGAGCTGGAACCATTGGCGGCTCTGGTTCGTGATGCCGGACTGGAGCCCGGCGTTCATGCGGTGCAGAAGAATCCGCGGCGCGGTGTTGACGATCTTCTCGTCGTCGCGTTGCGCCGCCACGACGTCCGGGTCGCCTTCGAGCAGCGCCTTGCCGAGGTTAGGCTCGAAGTAGAGGCGGATGTCGCGCCAGATCGACTCCATCGGACGGCGCGCGTTTTCGAGCGACGACTTGCGCTTCGATAGCCAGCGTTTCAGCTCGGCGGTGTTGGATTTGAAGGCGTGGCGAGCCACGGAATCAGCCTCCGAGCTTCGCTGCTTTGGCGCCGCCGGCCTGCGCGTTCAGTCCGTTGTAGCGGGTGTAGGTTGACATCAGGCCGCGGCGCAGCATCTGCTTGCGCGCGACGTCGCCGGCATTGGCGACGGTGAAGTCGGATGCGCTTTTGGATGATTCGATATTGGCCGCTTTGGCGGCTTCTTCCTGCTGCAATAGAGCCTGCTGCTGCAGTTCGGACATCTGCGCCATGTAGTCGGCCTGCATGGCTGCCTGGCGCTCCATCGCGGCGGCCTGCATGGCTGCCTGGCGCTCCATCTGGCGCTCCATCGCGGCGTAGGGGTTCTTGTATTCGCTCCATCCACCACTTGCGTCTGTACGAACGTCGGTGATTTGGGTGGTTCCGCCAGGACCGACACGGTCGGCTATAGAATTCCAATATGCGTATCCTGGTTGGTGCGGCTTGTAGCGATTTGCCTTGTTTTTAAGCCAGTCGTAATCGACGGTCTGAACAATTTGTCCGCCTGGTTCTTTTGCGCTGCACATTACACCTCGTCCTCCTTGGCCCAGTTTTGGATAGAGTCCCTGCTGGTTCAGATTCTCCTTGTAACACGCGGACGCCTGCCCGTAAATACCACAGCGCACGACAAGACATCAGACAGCACAAAAAAGCACGAAACAGCAGAATTAAGCTTGACGGGTTTCTGCGGGTGGCGTAATGTGGCGGCATGATGAATGCAATCAGCACTCCAGTTCCCGGCTCGAAACCCGCCACTGTGGCTCCTTTTCTGACGCAGGAGGACATTTCCGATTCGGTCAAGATGTCTGTGCGGTGGGTCCGTGAAAACCTTTTGTCCACCGGCATCATTCCCTGCGTCGCCCTGGGCCGAGGCTATCGGATCGACCCGGACGAGTTCCGGGCGTGGCGGGCATCGGGATGCCCTGGGCTTCCACGGAAGGAAGCGGGAGCGGTTTAAGCGAAAATGAACACGAGGAGCAACGTGATGAAGGCATTGAAGCTGGTTTGGGGTGCGGTGCGGTTCGTGGGTCATGCGG
>DAOTNL010000127.1:0-7573 GCA_035450765.1 Kiritimatiellia bacterium
ATGGTCAAGCGTGTCGGCTACGCATCGGTGTCGCTCGACGTCCTGGCGGCGACGACGACCGCGGCGTTCGCGCTGTCGCTGGCCGGCGGATGGTTCAAGCGCGCCGCGGCTTGGCGGCTGGTCGGCGCCTGGGGCCTGCTGACCAGCGTCAACGTGCATCTCGGGCTTTTCCAGTTTACCAACTACCAGCGCGAAGGCTGGAGCCTGCTGCTGGCCGCCGCGGCTTTGGGTGGGCTGGTCTTCGACGTTTTGTGGCGCACCTGGGCCAGCCGGAACGGACGGAGATTCCTCGGCGCGGGCCTGGCCGCCGTTGCGCTGGCCGGGCTGGCGCTGCCGCCCGAACATTTCCCGGCGGGGGGGGCGGCGGAATCGGACGTCGTCCGGTTTCTGTTGTCCTTGGATCCGGAAGCGGCGGTGCTGGCGCGCAACATGTCGGGATTCGAGTCGGGGCAGGGCGACGTCGTGCGGACCCTGCATCCCAATGTCCTGCCGGACGTCGCCGCGCTGGCCGCGGTCCGGGGACCGGCGTTTTTCCTGCGCGACCGCCCGGCGCCGGAACCGCGGATTTCGCCGATCACGAAAATCCTGCAGCCGGGCCTGGCGGCGGAAAGCGAACGGACATTGAAAAAGGCCGAGGCCGATAACCGGCGCCTGGAAGAACAATTGGCGGGATTCGAAATCCGGAAAATGGAATATTCCCGGCATCTGGAGGTCTGGATGATCCGGCCGGAGCCCTGAAGTGAAAACGTGGATGATCATCGCGACGGGATCGACGCTGCTGCCGCTGGCGGCGTTGCTGGCCTGGATTTGGCCGGCGCTGGCCGCGCGCTGGCGTAGTTCTGCGTCGCTTTCGCGCCTGGCGCTGGTTGCGCTGGCGCTGGCCGGCGCCGGTTTTCTGCTGGCGCGCCCGCACGACGACCGCTTCAGCGGGCTCGATGCCATGACCTACGGGAATCTGGCCCGGGCGTTTCTCGATGGCCGCGGATTCCACGATCCGGATGTCGTGCTGGAAGAAGTCCCGGTTCCGTTGCGGGAAAATTTCCTGCTGCACCGCGGACCGGTGGGGCGGCCCACGCGCGACCGCGTTTTCCAGCTGTCGGATTGGCAAGCGACGGCCACGCAGCCGTTTTTCCTGCCGACGCTGTCGCTGGCGGCGTCCGGCTTGGAGCCGGTGCTGGCGCCGGAGCGTTTCGTGCCGCTGGTCGGCGCGTTGTGGCTGGCGTTGGTGTTGGCGGCGGGATTCTGTGCGGGCGGCGGCTGGGGATTGGCGGCGGCGGCGGCGCTGGCGCTCGGTACGGCCTGGCCGGCGTGGTTTCTGCGCGGCTATTATGCGGAAGGCGTCGGCGCGGCGCTGGTCGGCGCCGTCCTGGCGGTGGCCGCGGCGCGGCCGTTGCGCGGCGGAATCGCCGCCGCGGCCGGATTCGCGCTGGGGCTGGCGGTGACCTATCATCCGACGCTGGCCGTGATTTCGGGCCCCGTCGCGCTGGGGTTGATGCTGGAGCGGAACGAAAAGAAAACCGCTGTTGTCCTGGCCGCCGGAACGCTGCTGGGCCTGTTTCCCTTCTGGGCGCTGACGCGTTGGGTATGCCAGCCCTACGGCGATTGGACGCGCTGGGAAACCTTGCGGAAAATCGTCTTTTCCGCGCCGGAGCATCAGGCCCTTGCGCTGGCGTTGGCGCTGGTGGCGGCAATTTCCCTGGCGGCGCTGGGCGCGGGCTTCGCGCCGGCGGTGCGCGCTTGGATCCGGAAAGCGGACGAGCGGCTGTCCCCTTGGGGCTGGTTGGCGTTGGGCGCGCTGCCGTTGCTGCTGATCGCGACATGGCCCGGCGCGGCCGGCGCCACGCTGCGCGCCGGGGCCATCGCCACGGGCAGCGGCATCCGCTGGCCGATGGGGGTGCTGTTGGCGGCGGCAACGATCTGGACGCTGGCCTCGCGGCGGCCGCTCCGGGAACGGTTCGGCGTGACGGCGTTGATTTGGGCGGCGCTGCTGTTCGTGTTCATCAAGGGCGTCGAGACGCCGGTCGGTTTGTGGAGCCAGCGGCGGTTCTTGCCGGTGGCCTTGGCGGGCATCGCGTGGCTGGCCGCTCCGCTGGGAGCCGGTCTGGCAACCGTCGCGGGCCGCGGGCGCAAATGGGCGTGGCCGGCCGCATCGCTCTTCGCCGTCGCCGCGCTGTGGAATCCGGGTCATTGGCCGTTTGCCTATGTCGCCGTCAATGAACGCGGCGCGACGGCCTGGGCGGAGTCCGTCGCGGAGCAACTCGGAACCGAGCGGCGCGTGGTGTTCGACTACTATTCGCACAGCATTCCCTACGCGGCGGGCTTGAAGCAACGCGTGCTGGGATTGGGCGAATTTTCCGGCGACCGCTGGCCGGATGTCGCCGCCTGGATTTCGGCGCTGGTTCAAACCGAAGAAGTTTGGGTGGCCACCTCGTGGTCGCCGACCGCGCTGGAAGACGGCTGGCGGCTGGATCCGGTCTTCGCGGCGACGGGCGTTTTTCCCGTGGCGAAGGCGAAAGCGTTCTTTCCTGCGGTGCGCGGAGAACGGATCGTGGGGAACGTCTTTTCCCGCGCGGCGCCGTTGGCGCGAGGCGAGGTTGCCGCGCAGGACAAGGTACTGGACGGCAGTCCGATCGGCCTGCGGGGACCGTGGGGCAAGATCCGCAACGGGGCGACGTGGAGCCGGCAGGGCAGCGGCATCGTCGGGCCGATCCCGGCTCCGGGCCAGACGGTCGTGTTCCACGCCGAATGCGCATGGACGCCGCCGGCCGCCGACTGGACCGAGCAGGTTATGTTGGTTTATCCGCCGTGGGGCGGCGCGCCGCTGCGTCTGACGGTTTCCGCCGAAGCCGGGACGGTGCAGGGAACGCTGGCGCGTCCCGCGGACGACGGGGAGCGCCCGCCGACGGGGACGTATGTGCTGCGCGCGGAGCGGCCCTACGATCCGGGCGCTTATGGATTGCGCGGATATGCTGCCGATCTGGGCGTGCCGATCCGGCGCATCATCATTCGGGTTGAACCGGGCGCCCCATCCGTGCCAGACTGAAAACGACATGGAAACGTCCATCCAGTCTTTCCTGGCGCGCACGCTGGTCCTGATTCCCGCTTTCAACGAAGAAGCTTCGCTGCCGGGATTGCTGGCGGAGGTGCGCGCGCATCTGCCGGGCGCCGCGGTGGCGGTGGTGGACGACGGTTCGGCCGACGGCACGGCCGCGGCGGCGCGCGCCGGCGGCGCGCGGGTGCTGCGCCTGCCGTGCAACCTAGGCGTCGGGCCGGCGGTACAGACCGGATTCAAGTATGCGCTGGAAAGCGGCTACGACTATTTGCTGCGGCTGGACGCGGATGGCCAGCATCCTCCGGCGGAGGCGCGCAAGCTGATCGAAGCGATGATCGCCCAGCCCACCGATCTGGTCGTGGGCACGCGCTACGGCGCGGGTAGCACCTACCACGGCAACGGATTCCGCCGGTGCGTGCTGAAAGGGCTGGCGCTCTTCGTCTCCGTCATCTGCCGCAAGCGCATCACCGATCCCACGTCGGGCTTCTGGCTGGTGTCGCGGCCCTTGCTGAAATGTTTCGCGATCCACTATCCCTCGGACTATCCCGAAGCGGAAGCCATCGCGCTGCTGCGGCGGCAGGGGTTTTCGCTGGAGGAAGTGCCGGTGGCGTTCAAGCCGCGGCAGGCGGGGGCGTCCTCGATCCGGGCCTGGGGCACGGTCAATTTCGCGGCGAAGGTGTTTCTCGCGCTGTTCGTGGACCGGCTGCGTTCGGTGGATCCGCGCGGCTCGGCGGCCTTCATCAAGAACGGGGGCGCGGCATGAAGCGGCGGATCGTCGGAGCGGTTTTGGCGGCGCTGGCGGCGGCGGCGGTCTGGGCGGCGGTTCCTTGGCTGATGGATGCCAGCCAGATGATGCGCATCCGCGCGCTGATGGGCGCGGTCAGCGTCTGCGTGTTCCTCATCACCCTGCTGGCGATCCGCGGCTACAAGCTGCGGGAAAAGTACGCCGTGCTGTGGCTGGCGACGGCGGCGATGATTACGCTGGCCGCTTTCTTCCCGCAGGTGATGGATGCCGCCCGCGAGTGGTTCGGCATGCAGTACGTGACGTCCGTCGTCGCCGTGGTCTTCGTTTTTTTGGTGCTGGTGTCGTTCCATTTCTCGATCGCGCTGTCGGCGCTGAACGACAAGGCGGCGGCGACGGCGTCGCGCTGCGCGATCCTGGAAGCCCGCCTGCAGGAACTGGAACGCCGCCTCGGCGCCGCCGGGCCCGCGCCCGCGGCGCCTCCCGCCGACCGGCCCGCGGCCGGCCGTTGACGCGTTCCGGCCCATTTTTTCGTTGTTTCCCTCCCGGCGGTCTGCCCATACTGCGGTCGCGTTCATTCAAGGAGAAGTCCATGATTCTGGCCTATATCGATCCCGGCAGCGGCAGCATTCTGATCCAAGTGGTCTTGGCTTCCTGCATCGGCGGCATCGCGGTGTTCTGGCAGAAGATCAAGGCGGTGTTCACGGGCAAGAAGCCTGAAGCGCCGAAGCCTCAAGATCCCGCCAAGCCGGAATAAGGGCATGTCGCGCGATTCCGGTTCGTTCCGCGATCCCAGCGGCTACGTGTTCCAGCACGAGGGGCGCGTGTTCCGCGCCTTGGACCGGGCTTCCGCCGAGTTGTTGCGGGGCCTGGACGCCCAGGGCCATCTGGCCCGCTGGGCGCAGGAAGGCCTCGTGGTCGGCACCCGTTTCGTGGCCGACGCCGCCTTGCAGGCGCAACTGGCCGCGCTCCATCCGGGCTTCGAGGCGTTCCTCGAACACGACCGGATTTCGCCGATCACCTATCCCTACGAATGGTCCACTTCGATGCTGGCCGATGCCGGCCGGCTGACGCTCCGGCTCCAGGGGGAACTGCTCAAGCTCGGGCTGTCGCTCAAAGACGCCACGGCCTACAACGTCCAGTTCGTGCGGGGCCGGCCCGTCTTCATCGACCTGACTTCCATCGAAAAGCCGGCGCGGCTCGACCTGTGGTTCGCGCTCGGCCAGTTCAACCGCATGTTCCTGTATCCGCTCCTGCTGGCGAAGCACGCCGGTTGGGATCTGCGCTCGTATTTCCTGTCCAATCTCGACGGCCGTTCCACGCTGCAGGTCGGCCAGGCTTTTTCGTGGCTTCGGCGCTGGAGTCCGGGATTGGTCCTCGACGTCGGCCTGCCGTTCGCCCTCGAAAAGAAGGTCAAGGCCGGCAAGGCCACCGCGCCGCGGGCGCCGGCGGCCGGCGCCGCGGGCGCGCCGATCGGCAACTCCGTCGTCCAGGAAATGACCCTGCGGCGGCTCGACAAGAAAATCGCCGCGCTGGCCGAAGCGGTCGCGCCGGAAACCGTCTGGGGCGACTATACCCAGATCTGTTCGTACGACGACGCGGCCGAGGCCTCGAAGAAGGCGCTGGTGCGCGAATTCATCCAGCAGGCCCGTCCCGCCGAGGTGCTCGACGTCGGCTGCAACACGGGCGACTACTCGCGCATCGCCGCCGAATGCGGCGCGTCCGTGCTGGCCACCGATTTCGATATCGGCGCGGTGGAGCAGATGTACCGGCGGCTGCGGAAAGAGCCGGCCGCCATCACGCCGATGGTCGTGGACATCGCGAATCCCAGCCCCGGCATCGGCTATCTGAACGCCGAGCGGCCGCCGTTCCTCGAGCGGGCCAAGCCCGATTGCGTGCTGGCGCTGGCGGTCATCCACCACCTGCTGGTCGGGGCCAACCTGCCCATGGCCGCCGTGCGCGACCTGCTCGCATCCGTCGCGCAGAAGCACCTGGTGCTGGAATTCGTGCCTACGGACGACGTCATGTTCCGCAAGCTCGTCGAATTCCGCGTCAATCTGTTCGACCACGTCACGCTGGCGCATTGCCTCGAGGTCTTCGGCGAAATGTTCACGCTGGTGCGCCAGGAGCCGATCCAGAATTCCCCGCGCACGTTGCTGCTCTTCGAAAAGCGCGGTTGAGGCCGGAATGAACGTCCAGGGAGCAGCCCGATGAGCGCCCTGCGG
This sequence comes from Kiritimatiellia bacterium, assembly GCA_035450765.1. GTDB lineage: Bacteria > Verrucomicrobiota > Kiritimatiellia > CAIQIC01 > Lenti-01 > Lenti-01. The sequence continues at coordinate 6,020 of DAOTNL010000127.1, forward strand.
CTGGGCGTCAACGCGCTGTTCTACCTGCCGGGCGAGGTGGGGGGCTCGGAAACCTATCTGCGCGAAACCCTGCGCGCGCTGGCGCGCCGGCCGGACCGGCCGGACCTGGTGCTGTTCACCAACGCGGAGAACGACCGGGTGCTGCGCGCGGAATTTCCGGCCGCCGAGGCGATCCCCTGCGGCATCGCCGCCACGAACCGCTTCGCCCGCATCCTCGCCGAGCAGTTCCAGCTGCCGCGCCTGGTGCGGCGCGCGCGGCCGGACGTGCTCTGGTCGCCGGGCTATACCGCCCCCGCGCGCGCCGCGTGCCCGCAGGTGGTCTCCGTCCTCGACATGCAGTACAAGCGGTTTCCGCAGGACGTCTCCTGGCTGGCCGCGCGCGCGATGGACGTGCTCTATCCGCTGGCCGCGCGCCGCGCCGCCGCGGTGGTGGCCATTTCGGAATTCGCGAAGGCGGAAGCCGTTCGGTTCCTCGGCGTGCCGCCGGAGAAAGTCACGACGACGCTGCTGGCGGCCGATCCGGCATTCGGCGCGGCGGACGGGCCGCCGCCGGCGGAACTGGCCGGCGCGCCGTATTTGCTGTGCGTGGCGCACACCTATCCGCACAAGAACGTGGGGCTGCTGGTGCGGGCCTTCAACCGGATCGCGGGGGAGATTCCGCATCGCCTGGTGCTGGTGGGCAAGCCGCGCTTCGGCGAACCGGACGTGGCCGCCGCGCTGAAGGATTCGCCGCCCGGGCGCGTGATTCGTTTCCCGGGCCGGCCGTGGGCCGAACTGATCGCGCTCTATCGGCATGCGGACTGGTTCGTTTTTCCGTCGCTCTACGAAGGCTTCGGCCTGCCGGTGCTGGAAGCCATGCGCGCCGGCGCGCCGGTGCTGACGACGCGCGAAGCGTCCATTCCCGAAATCGGCGGCGACGCCGTGCGCTACGCGGACGGCCGCGACGAAGCGGCCTTCGCCGCGGCGCTGCGCGCGGCGTTGGTTCTGCCGGCTGCCGAACGGGCGGGCCAGATCGAAGCCGCGCGCCGGCGCTCGGAAGGTTTTACTTGGGACGCCAGCGCCGAAAAGCTGTGGGCTGTTTTGAAAAAGGTGGCAAACCGGAAATGACGGCTCGTTTTTTCCGGTCCCAAGGCTAGAATAACGAGGCATGGACAAAACGCGGTTGCTGGAATACTTCTTGGTGCGGGAGAATTTGCGGAATCTCCAGGAAGACTTGAAGCTGTGGAGCGGCGAACCGTGAAATCCCGCGCCGAACTGCAATTTCTGTATGAACTGGCGTTTTTCCCGCCTCGGCTCAGCGAGTTTTGGATGCGGATCAAGCAAGGAGAAATCGACCGGGAGGCCGCCGCCGAGGCGATCCGCGGTGCCTTGCTCTTGCACTTGGCGTTGCCGGAGAGCGGCTATGCCTCCGTGCGGGCACTGCGGCGCCTGGCCCATTACCAGGCTTCATCCAAGCCCTTTGGGCCGGTGACTTTTTTGACCAACATCGCCCAAACCCTGAACGTGGAGGTGGCGCCGACCGTGGCCCACGTGCCCCCCGAAATGGGACCACCG
>DAOTNL010000128.1:0-7485 GCA_035450765.1 Kiritimatiellia bacterium
AATATCTCGTGAGCGAGCTGGTCGCCGGCCGCAAAACCAAGGACGTCTCCCGCGCCCTGCAAAAGGAGATCACCTCGGACCAGGTTCGCCTGTGGATGCACGACGACGTGATGAACTGGGCCGTCGATAGCTACTGGATTGCCCGTAAAAAAGCCTACCGCATGACCAACGGCGAGAAGTTTCCCTACAAATGGGCCCGTCCCGGCATGGACCTGACGCGGGAAAACTACATCGACGCCCAAGTTCCCGTCGTGTCCGAGCAGTTCCAGAAAGCCGGGGTCCGCTTGGCCGGCCTGCTCAACAGCGCCTTCGATCCCGATTGGACAGAGCCCCGGCGCGAAACTGCCGAGCGCGCCCCGGAAACCGATGCTCGCAAAGCCAAGTGATCGATTGCCGACCCGTCTGCCTTCAAAACCTCGTTGTTTCCGCTAGGGTAGAATCCTGTTTTCCGCCATATCCCGCGTCCGAAAAACGCGGTATCGTGTTGGCCGACAATCGGAAAACGCGATCCTAACAGTGAAACATATATCATATTCGATATGCCCTCCCCTACCGGGCGGTTGCTGGGCATTATTCTGTGCAACCAAGGGCGGCTCCCGGAAAATTCCATCATGCTGACGACGCAGATCGAAAACCGCGAGGGCATCCATCTGGTCCACGTCTTGGGCGCTTTGGATTCCATGGTGTTCGAGCAGTTCAAGGAAATGATGGACCCCATGGTCAACCATGCCCATGTCCGCATCGTGCTGGATTGCGAAAAATTGACCTACGTGAACAGCACGGGACTTGCGCTGCTGGGCCGCTATCAACGGATCTGCAGCCAAAACCTGTCGTTCCTGGGAATCGCGGGACTCAACAGGCGGCTCGTCAAGACCATCGAAGCGCTTGGCATGGGCAAGGTGGTGAAGCTGTATGCCACCGTCGAGGAGGCCCTGAAAGCCGCGGCGACATGACGCCCACGGCAAGCGCCTCCGCTACGCACCGCCTTTGCCGGAGTGGTTGACGATCCGGCAAAAGCCCCCCGGTCCTGCACCACCCCGTTCGCGTCACCGCGCCGCCGCGCGCATTTTCATCAGCGCGGCGAAGATGTTGCGCAGTTTCGGCGTCGAGAGCGCCTTGTCGGCGGACTCGAAGAATACGCCCAGTTCGGCCAGGCCTTCCTGCTCGTAGACGCTGGCCTGCAGGGCCATTTCGAGCCGGTCGATTTCCTTCATGAAGCGCGCCTCGGGCGTGCGGTTGTCTTCGAATTCCTGCCAGACGGCCAAATATTCCCGGCCCTTCGCCAGCCGCAGGAACACGCGCTCGACGGAGGCCTTTTCCAGCTCGTGCTTGTCGGCCAGGGACATCTTGCCCGGCACGATGTCGCCGGCGTAGATCTCGCCGAAGTCGTGCAGCAGCCCCATCAGGATCAGCTTGGCCTTGTCCAGTTCGGGGAAACATTCGTCCGCGAGGAACAGCGCCAGCAGCGCCACGCCCAGGGAATGCTCCGCGACGGTCTCGCAATCGGCCTTCGTGATGCCGTGCCGCAACCAGCCCTGTCGATAAAGCGCCTTGAGGTGGTTGAATTCGAAAAAGACCTGGACGATGGGCGGGACTTCTTTCCCTTCCAGATGCCGGATGGCCTGCGCGCGTTTGAGTTCCATGGGTTCGATCCTTTGGTTCCTTATGCCACGCGCCGCCCCGGATGACCAGCCGCCATTCCGTTGTTGCCCCCCGGCCGGTTTGTGGGACAATGGCCCCCGATGAACCAGAAAAACGCTTTTCACGGGCATTTCGAAGGTATTCTCCGCTACTGGGAGCGTTGCCGTGACCGGGAGCGCGGCGGACTGCACCATCTGATCGATGCCACGGGCACCGTCATCCCCTCGCCCGACCGCGTCCTGCTGATCCACGCGCGGCAGCTCTACAACTACGCCGAGGGCCAGCGCGCGGGCCTGGAATTCTGCCGCGAACCCGCGGAACACCTGTTCGGCTTCATGACCGCGGCCCTGCGCACGCCCGGCGGCTGGTACACCTCGCTCGTGGACGGCCAGCTCTTCTGTCCCGACGGCCTCGATACCTACGTGAACCTGTTCGTCGTGCTCGCCATGGCCCGCTACGCCCAGGCCACCGGCCGCGGCGACGTGCGCGACGAGGCCTGGCGCCTGTTTCGGTTGATCGAAGAGAAAACCGTCGCCGGCGACCTGCGCGCGGACGGCGTGCTCGGCTGCTGGGGCACCGGCGGGCGCGGCTTCGCGCCCATCGGCAAATTCGCGGGCAACAACGTGCTCCATTATCTCGAAGCCGTCGTCTGCCTGCGCGATGCCGGACTCGAAGCGCAGCTGGGCGATCGCGCCTTCGCCGTGCGCGACTTTTTCCTCGCGCGAATTCTCGATCCCGCCGAAAACGTCACGCTCGACGCTTTCCGCGCCGGATTCCACGACCCCGACCGCCGCCCGGGAGCCTACGCCTCGCTCGCGCACGGGCTGGAATGGTTCGGATTCTTCCGCGAATGGCCCGGCGCCGAACTGCCGGAGTCGATCGAGCGCGCCATTCTCGACAAAGCGCTCGCCAACGCCGTCCAGCCCAACGGCGCCTTCGTGGACCAGTTTTATCTGACCGAGCGCCGTTGCGCCGGCGCCGCCAGCTTCTGGACGCAGTCGGAAGCCGTCAAGGGCTTCGGCCTCGGCGCGCGCCTGTTCGGGGCGCCCTACGGCGAAGCGTTCCGGCGCACGGCGGAGTTCTATTTCGACCAGTTCCTGGACGCCGACGGCGGCGTCTTCAGCGCCGTGGACCGCAACGGCGTGGCCCTCAGCCGCATGAAAGGCCACGCGTGGAAGGCGGACTACCACTCCCTGCGGATGTGCGTGGAAGGCAAACTCCATGAAACCGCCTGACGGTTCGGCCCGCGCGGATCTGCGCCTGCTGCGCCGCGCGCTGGAATTCGTGCGCCCCTACCGCCGCCAGCTCGGCGCGGTCTACCTGTTCTATTTCCTCAATTCGGTGCTGAACCTGCTCCCCGCCGCCAGCCTGGCGTGGTACATGGACGGCGTCGTGCGCGGCGGCACTTTTTCCTTTTTCGGCCACCGCTTCGATCTGGCGCCGTTCCTGCCCGACGTCCGCGCCAAGCTGGTCTGGTCCGCCGGCTATTTCGCCGCGCTGCTGGTCCTGATCGTCGCCGCCAACGCCATCGGCGTGTTCATGTGGCGGCTGGGCACCCGCGTGTGCCAGCGCATCATGCTCGACGTGAAGCACCGCGTGAACGCGCACCTCCACGAGCTGCCCATCTCCTATTTCGACGCCGAGCGCACCGGCGCCATCATGACGCGGGCCGTCGGCGACACCGACCAGATGGAGCAAATGCTGCGCGATTCCTACGTCCTGCTCTACGCCTCGACGCATCTGGTCACCGTGCCGCTGATCATGCTCGGCATGAGCCCGGCGCTGTTTCTCTTCGTCCTGCTGCCCGTTCCCGTCATCTACGCGGCCGTCCAGCGCGTGCGCAAGCACCTGCGGCCGATCTACCGCGACATGCGCGAACAGCAATCCGTCATCGGCGCCGTCATCCAAGAAAACATTGCGGGCATCCGCGAGATCAAGGCCTTCGAGCGCGAGCCCACCGCCCGCCGCGCCTACCTGCGCACCAACCTCGCGCAGGCGCGGCTGGTGCACAAGGCCATGCGCGTGTTCAGCCTGAACCACCAGATTCTGTACGGCACGCGCGACGTCGCCATGCTCCTGATCGGGGTCGGCGGCGGTGCCATGGTCGTGCTCGGCCGGGGAAACGTCACTCTCGGTACGGTGCTGGCGTTCATCCCTCTCATGGGCCGCTTCTTCGACCCCATCAATCAGCTCGTCGGCTTCTACGACGTCATCCAGCGCGGCCTGGCCGCCAGCCAGCGGGTGTTCGAGTTCCTCGACCTGCCCCCGGAGGTCCGGGAAGACCCGAACGCCCGGACCGTGGAATTCAAGCGCGGCGAAGTGCGCTTCGAGCACGTCACCTTCGGCTACAAGCCCGACCGGCCCGTCCTGCGCGACGTCTCCTTCACCGCCCCCGCCGGTGCCAAGATCGCCATCGTCGGCTCGACCGGCTCCGGCAAAACCACCCTCGTTTCCCTCCTGCCGCGCTTCTACGAGCCGCAACAGGGCCGCATCCTGATCGACGGCGTCCCCATCCGCGGCGTCCGCCTGGAATGCCTGCGCCAGGCCATCGGCATCGTCTTCCAGGAAACGTTCCTGTTCCACGGCACCGTGGCGCAGAACATCGCCTTCGCGCGGCGCCAGATCGATCCCGTGCGCATCCGCGACGCCGCGCGCTTCGCGAACGTCGACGCCTTCATCGAATCCCTGCCCGAGCGCTACGAAAGTCCGGTCGGCGAGCGCGGCATCAAGCTCTCCGGCGGCCAGCGCCAGCGCCTGTCCATCGCCCGCATGATCCTGAAGGATCCCCGCATCGTCATCCTCGACGAAGCGACCAGCTCCGTGGACGCCGAGACCGAGCGGGCCATCCAGGAGAGCTTCGAGAAGCTGATGGAAGGCCGCACGGCGTTCATCATCGCCCATCGGCTCTCCACCATCCGCCACGCGGACCTGATTTTGGTGCTGGAGGACGGCCGCATCGCGGAATCGGGCACCCACGCGGAACTGCTGGCGACAAACGGCCGCTACGCCGAGCTGGTCGCCAGCGCGAAGTTCTAGCCGCGCGGCGCGTTCCGCCCGGGCTTGCATCCGCCGCGCGCGCCCCGTATCTTCCCCGCATGTCGTTGCTTTGGCCATTCCTGCTCATCGTCGTCGCGCGCATCGCCGACGTCAGCATGGGCACGCTGCGCGTCGCGTTCATCGCCCGCGGCCGCAAGTATTTCGCCGCGGCCTGCGGGTTCGTGGAAGTGCTCATCTGGATCAGCGTCGTGTCGCGCGTGCTGTCCGGCGACCGGCAGTTCTTCACCTACGTCGCCTACGCCGCCGGCTTCGCCTGCGGCACGCTCGTCGGCATGTTCATCGAGGAACGCCTCGCCGTCGGCTGGTCGCTCGTCCGCGTCATCACGACCAAGCCCGTCGCCGATTTCATGCAGAAAGTCTCCGCCGCGGGGTTCGGCGTGACCCGCCAGGACGCCGACGGCGCGCGCGGCCCGGTCCACGTGCTCGTCACCCTCATGCCCCGCAAGCGCCTCGGCGAATTCCAGCCCCTGCTGCGCGAGTTCGATCCCGCCGCGTTCTACACCATCGAAGACGTCCGCCACGCGCGCGACATCCCCCCCGCCTACGCCACCGCCGCCACCGGCGCCGGCAAGGCGCGGATGCCGGTTTAGTTGGTGGTTTTTGGTTGGCGGTTGGTGGTTTTCCGATCCTCAACCACTCACCATCCACCACCCGCCCCCCACCGCGCCGCTTTGCGGCGCTCACTCCCCGCGCCGGGTCCACATGTTCAGGTGGCGGAATTCCGGAAACTTCACGTAATCGAGCAGGCCGGCCAGCGAGCGGTTTTCGACGGCGATGCCGGCTTCTTCCAGCGCGGCGGCGGGATTCAGCCCGGCCAGCACGACCAGGCCCGTCCGGCCTTCGCCCACGGGAATGCCGTACAGCGGCTGGTCCGGCACGCCGACCGCGAGGATGCCGTCGAGCCCGAGCAGCTGCAACTGGTCGCGGATCTTCAGCACGGCCGGCAGCGCCACGGACGGAAACTCGCGGAAGCTCGCGCCGACGAGGCCGTTGCCCGTCTGTTCGCATTTGCGCACGCTCGTCATTTTCGCGCGGATGAACAGCTCGAGCGGGTCCTGCGTCGTGCCGCCGTAGGCCAGAAGCTCCGTGAACCGCGCCGGCAGCCGGTTGCGGAATTCCAGCAGCCCGCCGTAGCGCGACGTGATCGGAATGCCTTCCTTCAGGAAAATGCCGTTGAGCGACACGCTGCAAACCGTGACCAAGGCGATCTTGCCGCGCGGGACGACCGCCGCGCGCGCGACGTCGTAGACCGCCCCCGCCCGCAGCACCAGAAGGCGCGAGCCCATGCCCAGGCGCGCCGCGAACACCGGCCGCACCACGTCCAGCGCGGCGACCTCGTCCCGCGCCGGCAGCAGCGTCGTGTTCACCACCAGCGTGCCCATGCCCGCGCGCAGGCGGAAGCCCATGCGGTAATTCAATTCGTCGATCTGCCCCGCAATGAACCCGACCCGCTCGATCGCGGGGCCCTGCTCCACTTCCGCGAGCCCCGTGGCCGTCAGCGACCGCCCCGCGCGGCGGCTTTCCAGCTGCGTCAGGCCGGCGGCGTCGAGCTGCAGCAGGTAGAGCCGGATGCTGCGCTCGCTGAGATCCACGCCCCACCCGCGCAGGAGTTCCGCGATCTGCGACGAACCGGCCGGGCGCCCGAGCCGATGCAGGACTTTCAGGATCCGTTGCTGGATTTCGTCGGAGGTCAGTTTCATTTCAGGGGACAGGGGTCAGAGGTCAGGGTTCAGGAAAACGAGAGACAGGCAGCCATTTTCAACTGCCGTCCCGATGCCGTAAGTCTGGCCCATTTTGTTCATTGATACGGCAATATTGCCGTATTATGAAAAATCAATCTACATTTTTGTTCATATTTCTCCTGCGTGGCCCCATTTTTGCGGCAAGAAATTACCGGGTAGAAGGCTTAACCTCCCCTGCCCGACCGAATCCAAGGAAAGGCCCCCATGAGCTACGTCCAAGAAGTCCTGACCCAGTTGCAAGCCCGCAATCCCGGCGAACCGGAATTCCTCCAGGCCGCCCGCGAAGTCCTCGAAACCCTCGAACCCGTCGTCGCCCGCCACAAGAAGTACGAGGCCGGCCGGATCCTCGAGCGCATCGTCGAACCCGAACGCCAGATCATCTTCCGCGTGCCGTGGATCGACGACGCCGGCAACTACCGCGTCAACCGCGGCTTCCGGATCGAGTTCAACAGCGCCATCGGCCCCTACAAGGGCGGCCTGCGCTTCCATCCCTCCGTCAACATCAGCATCCTGAAGTTCCTCGGCTTCGAGCAGATCTTCAAGAACTCGCTGACCACCCTGCCCATGGGCGGCGGCAAGGGCGGCTCCGACTTCGATCCGAAGGGCAAGAGCGACAACGAAGTCATGCGCTTCTGCCAGTCGTTCATGACGGAGCTGTGCAAGCACATCGGCCCGCACACCGACGTGCCCGCGGGCGACATCGGCGTCGGCGGCCGCGAGATCGGCTACATGTTCGGCCAGTACAAGCGCATCCGCAACGAGTTCACCGGCGTGCTGACCGGCAAGGGCCTCAAGTGGGGCGGCTCGCTGATCCGGCCCGAAGCCACGGGCTACGGCTGCGTGTTCTTCGCGGAAGAAATGCTCAAGACCCGCAGCGAGACGTTCATGGGCAAGACCTGCACGGTCTCCGGCTCCGGCAACGTCGCGCAGTACACGGTCGAGAAAATCAACCAGCTCGGCGGCAAGGTCGTTTCGCTCTCCGACTCCGCCGGCACGGTCTACGACAAGGACGGCATCAACGCCGAGAAGCTCGCGTTCGTGATGG
>DAOTNL010000129.1:0-7469 GCA_035450765.1 Kiritimatiellia bacterium
ATGGCCGCGAACCGCGCGCGCAGATCGTCCAGCACTTGCTCGGCGGTTTCGCCGGGCATCAGGCGGCGGTCCACCTGGATTTCGCAGCGGTCGGGCACGACGTTGGTGCCGGTGCCGCCGCGAATCGTGCCGACGGAGACCGTGGGCTTGCCCAGCACTTCGCTGCAATAGGTTTGGCCGGCGGCGGCGGTGGCGTCGGCGAGGATCTGCCAGACGGCGGGCATCTTGAGGATGGCGTTGTCGCCGCGCGCCGGATCGGAGGCGTGCACGGCGCGGCCGCGGGTGGCGGCCGTGAACCAGCAGGCGCCCTTGTGCGCGTGGACGATGTGTAGGTCCGTCGGTTCCAGCACGACGCATTCGTCCGCGCGCAGGCCGGCGGCGATGGCTTCTTCGGCCCCGAGGTTGCCGGTTTCCTCGCCGATGGCGCCGAGCCAGACGATCTGCACGCCGGATCTCGCCAACGCGGCGAGCACCTCGGCATCGCAGGCGGCCATGAACGCGGCCAAGGGGCCCTTGGTGTCGCACGCGCCGCGGCCGTAGAGCCGGCCGTTTTCCGCGCGCAGCGCGAAGGGATCGCCTTGGAATCCGGTCACGCCGACGGTGTCGAGGTGCGATTCGAACAGGACCGTCTTTTTCGGCGCGGCCGCGCCGAAACGCGCGAGCAGGTTCGGCCGGCCGGGCGTCCGGCCGACGCGTTCGACGCGGAAGCCGCGCTCGGCGAACCACGGCTCCAGTTCGTTCACGATCCGCAGCTCGTCGCGCAGGGCGGGATCGTCGGAGAGCGCGGGATTGACGCTGGGGATGGCGACCAGGCGGCGGAGGATTTCGGCGGCGGAAGCGGAGTTCATCGGGGTCCTTTCGGGGTTCAGATCAGTCCGGCGGCGAACAGCGCGCCGAACGCAAGATGGAGCATGGCGATGGATTTGACGTCGTTCTCGCCAACGGGATGTTGCCAGACGCGGAGCGCCCAGCGAACGGCCAGCGGAATCGTGAGGAAGGCCCAGGCGACGCCCGCAGACGGGCGGCCGGTGCCGGCCATGAGGCCGGTCAAGACGTAGGGCGCGGCCAGCAACACGAGAGCGAGCGCCTTGGCTTCGAGGGGCTTGAACAGCATGGGCAGCGTGCGCAGGCCCGCGTCGCGGTCGGAGCGGACGTCGCGCAGGTTGTTGGCGTAGAGGATGAGGACCATGAGCAGCGCGGCGGGCAGGCCGGCGGCGACGGCGCCCCAGGAGAAGCGTCCGGTTTGGGCAAGCGAGCCGCCGAGGGTCATGCCCACGCCCATCAGCAGGAAGAGCCAGACTTCGCCCAGCGCGCGGTGCTTGGGACTGAGCGGGCCGGCGGAATAGGCCAGCGCGCCGAAGAGGCCGAAGACGCCCAGCACGACCAGCCCCCAGCCCGTCTGGGCGGCGAGCCACAGGCCGATCAGCACGGCCAGCGACGCGCAGATCGCCGCCCCGCGGAAGCAGCGCGCGGGGGACATTTCGCCGGCGACGAGCACGCCGCTGCCGACGCCCCCGCCCGCGCGGTCCACGCCGTGCTTGAAATCGAAGTAATCGTTCCAAAGATTGGCCGCGGTGTGCATCAGGACGCCCGCGGCCAAGGCCGCGCCGAAGCGCAGGCCGGAGAATCCCGCGCCGGCGGCGCGCGCGTGCAACCCGCCGATGGCCACCGGCACGAGGCTGGCGGAATAGGCGTAGGGCCGGACGGCCTTGAGCCAGAGCAGCGCCGCGTTCATGGCCAGCTCCCCCGGCCTGCGTCGGCGGGATCGGGCGCCAGGAACGCGCGCTGGATGCGCCAGCCGTCGTCGCCCTTGAGCCAGCGCAGCGCGGCGCGGCCGTCGCCGGCGTGGACTTCGCCGTAGCCCGCCAGTCGGTAGCGCGCCGCCACGCGGATTTCGATTTCCCCGCGGCGCACGATCTGCGACGCGATCTTGGGCTCGGCCAGCGCGATTTCGTCGAGGGCGTTGCGGACGTTGGCGTAGAACTGCACGATGCCGGTGCGGCCGGTGGCGATCGGTCCCCAGCCGTCGACCTCCAGCACCGCGTTGGTCGCCAAGCGCTCGCCGAAGCGATGGGCGGACAGCCCGAGCGCGACCGGCGATTCGGCCTGCGCCTTTTCGGTTTGGCGCACCAGGCGCAGCGTGGCGCGCCGCAGGCGGGCCTCGGCGCCGAAATAGGCGCCGGCCCAGACCGCCGCCACGAGCGCCAGCGCCAGCCATGCCGCATGCGGTACGCGCGGACGCCGCGTTTCGCTCTTGGCCGCTTTCCCTGTTGGACTCATGCGAAATTCCTTCCGCCGCAAAATTGGCTCGCCAATCGATCGCATTCAGCATACAAGAACGCGTGGAATTGCAAACGTCGAAAGAAGAACCATGAGCGCACAACCCGGCATGCAGGAAATGATCGCATCCGCGCAGACGATTCTCGGCAATCTGCTGCGGCTGCTGGAATTCGAGGACGCCCGCATCGAGACCGCGACGGCCGACGGCCAGGTTTTCTTCCAGATCGTCACGGCGGATGCCGGCCGGCTGATCGGCCGCACGTCGCAGACGCTCGACGCGATCCAGTTCCTGCTCAACCGCCTGCTGTCCCGGCAGTACGCGGATTCGCCTTATTGCGTGGTGGATGCCGAGCACTACCGCGAACGGCGGCGCGAAAAACTGCTGGCCGACGCCCAAGAGGCCCTCGCGCGCGTCCGCCAGAACGGCCGCCCCTGGCGCATGCCGCCCCTCAATTCCATGGAACGCCGCATCATCCACCAGGCCCTCAAGGATTTGCCCGACATCCGCACCCATTCCGAGGACGAGGATTCCGAAGGTCGCAAGCGCGTGGTCATTTCCATCGCCGAAGATTTTCAGCCCAGCGGGTTGCCGCCGTCGGCCGAACCCGCGCCCGCCGCGCCGGAATGAGCCGATCCGCCCGCTCCCCTGACCGCGGCGGGGCGTTCTCTGGATTGACATCCCCCCGTCGACGCCCTACGATGCGCGCCGATCGTTAGCTGCGCCCTTTCCGGCCGGCCCCCGCCGGCCCCATAACCCAAAGGAAGATTCCATGAAGAAGATGACCGTTTGGACGTTGGCCGCCCTCGCCTTGGCCTGGACCGTGGCCGGATGCAAACCCAAAGCCGCTCCCGAGGCCGCCCCCGAAGCCGCGCCGGCCGCCGAAGCCAGCGCCCCGGTGGAACTGTCCCTGCCGCCGGCCGATGCGGCCGCCCCGGTCGAGACGCCCGCCCCGGAAGCTCCCGCGCTGTCCGCGGAAGAAGCCGCCGTCGTCGTCGCCAAGGTGAACGGCACGGACATCACCGAAGGCGAAGTCCAGAAGGTGCTGGGCATGTTCCGCAAGCAGATGGGCGGCCGGGTGCCCCCCGAGCAGTTCGAAGCCGCGCTGCCGCGCCTGCGCGAACGCATCGTCGAAGAACTCGTCATGCGCCAGATCATGCTGGGCGAAGTCGCCAAGCAGGGCATCAGCCTCTCCGATTCCGAATTCGCCGAGATCAAGAGCGAACTCGCCGCCGAACTGCCCCCCGGCACGTCCCTCGAATCCTACATGGCCGAAACGGGCACCACCGAAACCGAAATGCGCGAGCAAATGGCCGTCCGCAAGATGATCATGGCCAAGGCCGACGCGGTCGCGAAGCCCAGCGACGAGGAAATCCAGAAGTTCTACGATGAAAACAAGGAAGGCTTCACCCAGGGCGAAACCGTCGCCGCCTCCCACATCCTGATCAAGGTCGATCCGACCGACGACGAAGCCGCCAAGGCCGCCAAGCGCGCCCGCATCGAAGACCTCCGCAAGCAGCTCCTCGCCGGCGCCGATTTCGCGGAACTGGCCAAGGCCAACTCCGACTGCCCCAGCGCGAGCTCCGGCGGCGACCTCGGCTCGTTCGGCCGCGGCCAGATGGTGCCGGAATTCGAAGACGCCGCCTTCACCCAGCCGGTCGGCTCCGTCGGCGAAGTGGTCGAAACGCAGTTCGGGTTCCACCTCGTCAAGGTCACCGAACACCAGGAAGCCAAGGCCATCGACTTCGCCGAGGCCAAGACCCGCATCAGCGACATCCTCTATTCCCAGAAGCAGCAGGACGTCGTGAAGGAATACGTCGAAGGCCTCCGCAAGCAGGCCGACGTCCAGCGCTTCGACGAGCCGCTGGCCGACGATGCCGAAGCCCCCATGCTGCAACTGGACGTCGACGAAGAAGCCCCGGCCGCCGTCGAAACGGCCGCGGGTGAGGTCGCCGCGACCACGGAAGCCGTCGAGGCGGCCGTGGAAGAGGCGGCGGAAGCCGTCGAAACCGCCGCGGAAGAACCCGCCGAAGCGGTCGAAGCCGTCGTCGAAGAAGTCGCCGCGGAAGCTCCCCCCGTGCCCGCCGCGGCCCCGGAAGCGGCCGAAGAAGCCGCTCCCGCCGAAGAGAACGCGGCGGAATAGTTTTCCGGCCTTTCTCGCGAAGCCCGGCGCGCCCGCGCCGGGCTTTTTTCGTGCCGGCGAGACCGGCTTCCCGCAATTGACGCCCTGCGCCGTTTCCGGCACAATCCCCCCCCACTATGAAAACCAAGTTCTCCCCCGAAGCCCGCCAACAGGAACACAACCAACGGCTTTTGGCCGATTCGCTCTACATGCGCCGGGAAGTCGTTTCTTCCGTCCCGCCGTTCGCGCTCGACATCGAGCAGATTCCGCGCCTGTCGGCCGACGACGTCGCTCTGTTCGAGGCCATGCAGATCGACGCCGCCCGCCTGGCGATCGAATCCGTCGCCTCCCTCTCCAAGATCAACGAAGTGGACCACATGGGCGGCGGCCTGGACCTCATTCCCCCGCTGCTGCTGACGCTCTCCCTCGTGAACCGCGCCGAGCGCGACTTCACCATCGAAAACGCGCACACGTCCATCGGCTATTTCTCCGCGCTGTCCGTGCTGGGCTTTTTGGACCGCCAGCGGGTGGTGGACACCTTCCGGCGCGGGCTGGACATTCCGGGCCACGTGTCGTGGGTGCCCGGCGGCACGCAGCTCAGCGGCGGCCGCCTCGGCGTCATGATCCCGACCGCCGTCGGCCAGGCGCTCGGCAAGCGCGCCGCCTATGGTTCCGACGCCTGGGTGCTTTGCCACTGCGGCGACGCCGGTTGGATCGCGGGCCACGCCCTCAACGGCTTCCACGCCGCCCACGTGCACAAGGCGCCGGTCACCTTCATCATGCACCGCAACGGCATCCAGCTCTCCGGCACCACCGAGAAGATGACCGGCCGCGATCCCCGCCCGATCATCGAAGCCATGGGCGTGCAGATCCTCGAAACGCCCTCGCTCTACGACGTGGGCACCCTTTGGCAGACCTTCCGCGAGGCGCGCACGCTGGCCCGCGACGGCGTGCCGACCATGATCATCCCCACGGGCAAAAACGACGTGACCCTCGCCCAGATCGGCGAGCGCTTCGGCATTTCCGCCGAACTGTCCGCCTTCGCCGCCAAAAACGGCGTGAAAATGGACAAGGCCGTCTGGCTGCCCGGCTGCCTGATGAGCTACCGCGACCTGCCGTCGATGATGGAATGCCTGTTCCTCGTCAACGGCCTGCCCGGCGGCAAGGCCCACCACGACGGCCACATGAAGGGCCGCGATCTCGACGCGCTGTTGGCAAACCCCATGCTGCAGTTTTCCAAGAAGCAGAGCGAAGTCCTCGCGCGCTGGCGCGCGCTGCCGCCGGTCTCCATCGCCACGACCGCCCGGCCCGCGCCGGGCAGCGAAAACCTCGTACTGCCCGCCGAGACGCTCGCCCAGGCGGACGCCGCCCTGCCGCCCGCCGGCGGCAAGTGGGTCACGCCCCGCGCGGGCGTCGCCACGGCCTACGAGCTCGTGGCCAAGACCCATCCCAAAGCCACGTTCGTGCTCGACTGCGACCTGGCGCCGTCCACCAAGGTGGATCTCGCGCAAAAGGTCCTCGACGCCGACCACCAGTTCCAGCTGTCCATCGAAGAACAGATCGCGACCATGATGGCCAACGGCGTGGCCATGTCCACGCCCGAGCCCAAGCTGGTCGTGTTCGCCACCTTCGCGGCGTTCTTCGAGGGCATCGCCCGCGAAGGCCTCGAAATGTGGCGCTACCAGCGCAATTTGACCGGCGCGAACGAAGGCCTCAACGTCGCCTTCCACCTCTCGCACGTCGGCTCGTGCACCGGCCGCGACCACTTCTCGGGCTGGTCCCTCGACTGGATCAACCTGGCCATCGGCTACCTGCCGTACCTGGACCGGTTCTATGCCCCGGCCGACGCCCGCGCCGCCTTCGTCGCCATCTGCGACATGGCCTCGCGCAACGGCGCCCACATCCTCGGCATCCCGCGCGACAACCTGCCCATCCTGACCCGGCAGGATTCGCCGGCTCCGCTTTGGAACGCCGACAGCCCGTGGACGGACGTCAACCAGCTCCGGTCGATGCCCGGCGCCAAGAAGGCCATTCTCGGCTTCGGCGCCACCGCGTTCGTCGCGGCCGAGGCTGCCGACAAGCTCGCGGCCGAAGATCTCGCCGTCGATGCGTGGGTCGTCAACGGCCTGCCGCTGGACGCCGGCCGCCTCGAAGCTCTGTTCAAGCAGTACCCCGAAGGCCTCGTCACCATCGAAGACGGCCTGATCGGCACGCCTGAAAGTGGCCTGCGCGGCTTCGCCGGACTCGTCCGCGGCGCGGCCTACGGCAAGAAACTCCCGCTGGTCCACCTCGGCATCGTCGATCCGCGCATCGCTCCGTCCGAGGGCCATCTCGAGCTTTGGCAGTACTTCGGCATCGACGTGCCCTCCGCCGTCGCCGCCGTCAAGGCGCTGTAGACGACCGGCCGTTGAAGCACGGATTAGTGGACGTCGGCCTCCGGACGTCGGATATTGGGTTGCGATGAATCTCCTCGCCGAAATCCAGAAGCTGAAAACCGAGCGCCGGGCCGTCATCCTCGCGCACAACTACCAGGTGCCCGACGTCCAGGACGTCGCCGATTTCACCGGCGACTCCCTCGAGCTGTCGCGCAAGGCCACCGAGATCGACGCCGCGGTGATCGTGTTCTGCGGCGTGCATTTCATGGCCGAAACCGCGGCGATCCTGAACCCGGACAAGACCGTGCTGATGCCCGACGCCCGCGCCGGCTGCCCCATGGCCGACATGATCACCGGCGCGCAGCTCCGCGAGTTCAAGGCCAAGCATCCCGGCGCCAAAGTCGTCTGCTACGTCAATTCGACCGCCGAAGTGAAGGCCGAGAGCGATTGCTGCTGCACGTCCGGCAACGCCGCGAAAATCGTCGCGCACTACGCGGACGACGAGGTGATTTTTGTTCCCGACCAGCATCTCGGCAGCGTCGTCGAGGAGCAGCTCGGCCGCAAATTGATCCTGTGGCCCGGCTATTGCCCCACCCACGCCCGGATCAATCCGAAGGAAATCCTCGCCCTCAAGGCCGCGCATCCGCGCGCCCTGGCCCTGGCCCATCCGGAATGCCCCAAGCCGGTGCGGATC
>DAOTNL010000130.1:0-7448 GCA_035450765.1 Kiritimatiellia bacterium
ATGCGCCCCCGGCGCATTTACTCCGCCAAAGGCGCATTTACTTTGTCCATTGACCCGGTTCTACGGGGCGACGGCCCAGACGGGGAACGCCGCATGGACGCCGACGGCGATGGCGACGCCCAGCAGGAGGCCCATCAGCACCTCCAGGCGGGTGTGGCCGAGGAATTCGACCAGTTTTTCGGGCGAAAACTTGTGGTTGCGGTAGAACTCTTCCGCCATCTGGTTCAGCAGGCGGGCCTGCATGCCCGCCGCCCGCCGGACGCTCTGGGCGTCGATCATGATCAGGGCCAGCATTCCCAACGCCAGCGCGAAGACCGGCGAGCCGAAGCCCGTCCGCAGGCCGACCGACGTCGCGCAGGCCGCGGCCGAGGCCGTATGCGAGCTGGGCATCCCCCCGAGCCGCAGCAGGAAGCCATAGTCGAAGCGCCGTTCCCGGGCCCAAAACAGGGCCAATTTGATGAACTGCGCCGCCAGCCAGCTGGCCACCGCCACGACCAGGGTCGCGTTGTTGATGAAATCGCGGAACATAATCTGCCCTTTATAAGGGGCGCCGGGGCCCGCCCGCAATCCAAAATCCACTCGCCGGGCTCAACCGGCGTTTTTGTTGGCGATGCCGAAGGGGACGTGAACGGACGGCGTGGTGGCCGCCACGTTTTCCAGATGCACCAGCTGGTCGTCGAAGAACAGGTGCGGCTTGAGGATGTCCAGCACGCGCTTCTTGTCGATGCCGCCCATCAGGAACACCTCGTCGGCTTCGAGGCCCAGCGCCGCCAAGGTGGTGTTGAGCCGCTCGTGGGCGGGCGCCCCGCGCGCCGTCACGATGGAAATGCGCAGCATGCGCTTGCGGCCGGAGTCGTCCTGCGCCCGCCGGATGTCCATCTGCTGGAAGTAGGACAGTTGCTGCATCAGCGGCATCAGCGGTCCGGCCTTGAGCGGGCGGTCGCGGTTTTCCAGCTCGTATTGGCGGAACTGGTCGAGATCGCCGGTCTTCTTGTAGACCCGTTCGGCCTCGTCGTCCACCAGCACGCCGTCGAAGTCGAAGGCGATGCGCAGCTGGTCGTCCTGCTCGTCGTCCACGGCCGCGCACGGCAGCACGTGGCCGGCGGGATAGCCCAAGGCGACCGCTTCGCGCACCTGCTCCGCGTTCGTGCTCAGGTACAGCGACGCGTTGACGGATTCCATGAACGGATACGGCTTGCGGCCGGCCATGAAGAACGCCCGCGTGATGTCCAGCCCGTGCTCGCGCACGGCGTCCATGACCCGCATCCCGTCGTCCGCGTGGTAGCGCGAGAGGATCACCACGTCCACCGGGTGTTCCTCGGGATACATGCGGTTCAGGCCCAGCAGGCGCCGGATGAACGGGAAGCCGACGCCCGGTTTCGGCACGTCGTGCCGGTGCTCGTGCTGGTACTTCCGGAACGCTTCCAGCCCCTGCTCCATATACAGGGCGTGCTCGTACGACAGGTCGAAGAGCACCGTGGAGGACACCGCGACGACGAATTTCTTTTCGATGGGATAGGGCATGGTCTTTCCTCAGGGTCGCAGGCATTTTCGACGCTTCCCGCTGGACCGCAAGCCTATTCCGCGGCGAAGCGTTTCGCGCGCCGCGGCCGGCGCGAAGGAATTTAACGGCCGGTCGGGTTGCATCCGGCCGCTTTGTGGCGGAGATTGGGAATGGAGAAGGCGTGAGGAGGTCGCCATGATCCAGTTCACCGACCATACGCAGGGCAACGCCAAGGTGGTCGCCGCCAAAGGCCGCCTCGACGCCACCACGGCGCATTTGCTCGAGGTGCACTGCGGCGATCTTCTCCGCTCCGGCTGCAAGTGCGTCGTCTTCGACTTCCGCGAACTCGCCGTCCTGAGCAGCGCCGGCCTGCGCGCCATCCTCGGCCTCTCCAAGCGCATCCACGCCGGCGGCGGCAAGCTGGTTTTTACTGGCGTGCGCGGTTCCATCCGCGATATGTTCGACGTCGCCGGATTCCTGGACGCTTTTCCCGTGGTGGACCAGGTGGAACCGGACATCGCCTGATCCATGCGAAAATCCATGAAAAAAACGTTGAAAATCGCGGGCGGCTTTTTGGCCGTGCTGGTCCTTCTGCTCGCGGGTCTCGTCGCCTTTCTCGACCAGGTCGTCGTGAAAACGGTCAACGCCGCCGGACCGGCCGCCCTCGGCGTGCCGGTCCGCCTGCAGGAAGCCCGCATCCGCCCGTTCCGCGGCCGGACCACGTTGCGCGGTCTCCACGTCGGCAATCCCGAGGGCTACAAGACGGACGGTCTCCTCGATCTGGGTTCCATCGTCGTGAAACTCGACCGCTCTTCCCTGCTTTCCGACGTGATCGTCGTGAAGGAAATCGCCATCGACGGCCTCGTCGTCACCTATGAAAAGGGCCTGCTCAACAGCAATCTGGGTGCCCTCATCGACCAGCTTTCCGCCGGCGCGGAAAGCGACGAACCGGCAAAGGGAAAACCCGCGGAAGAAGAAACTTCCGGCAGGAAAGTCGTCATCGAAAAACTGACTATCACCGGCAGCAAAATGAATTTCTCCGTCACCGGCGCGGCGGCCCTGACCGGCGGCGGCGCGGTGCCCTTGCCCCTGCCGCCCATCACCCTGACCGGTCTCGGCCGGGAAAAAGAAGGCGTCACCCTCGTCGAGGCCATCCAGAACATCCTCAAAGCCATCGCCGGCGCGACCGGCACGGCCATCGTCGGCGCGGGCAACCTGATCGGCGACGGCGTCGGCGCCTTGGGCACCGGGGCCGCGGCGATCGGTTCCGGAACGCTTGATGCCGGCAAAGCGGTCGTGGGCGGCACGGTGGACGCCGGCAAGGCCGTCGTAGACGGCGCCGCCGGCGCCTTGAAGGCCGTCAATCCCTTCTCCAAGAAAGAATAGCGTGATCGCAACCGAATCCCCGGCCGTCTCGTCCCGGCGCTGGCTGGCGCCCATCACCGCGGTCTTCTGCTCCGTGCTGGTGATTTCCAACGTCTCGGCGATCAAGCCGCTGGCGATTCCCGGACTGCCGTTCGTCCTGATGGACGGCGGCAACCTGCTGTTCCCCATTTCGTACATCTTCGGCGACGTCCTCGTCGAAGTCTACGGCTACGCCCAATCGCGGCGCATCATCTGGCTGGGCTTCGTCCTGAACGTCTTCGCGGCCGGCGCGTTTTCCCTCGTGGCGGTCTTGCCGCCGGCGCCGGGCTGGGAGATGCAGGAGGCGTTTGCGTCCATCCTGCTGCAGACCCCGCGCGTCGTGCTCGGCAGCGTCGTGGCCTTCTGGTGCGGTTCGTTCCTCAACGCCTGGGTCATGGCCAAGATGAAGGTCTGGACGTCGGGCCGCCATCTGTGGATGCGCACCATCGGCAGCACGATCGCGGGCGAAGGCGTCGATTCGCTGCTGTTCACCGCGATCGCGTTCGGCGGCGTCTGGCCGCTGGGACTCGTCGGGCAGGTGATCTTCTGGAACTTCGTGCTCAAGACCGGCTACGAAATCCTCGCCACCCCCCTCACCTATTTCATCGTCCGGCGCCTCAAGCGGGCCGAACGCGCCGATCCCTTCGACGTGAAAACCCGGTTTTCCCCCTTCCGCCTCGACGACGGCTGACCCGCGCCGCCGGCTCCGCCCGGACGGAACTCAGTCCAGCGCGGTGACGACCCGGTTGCGGCCGCTTTGCTTGGCCCGATAGAGGAATTCGTCGGCCGCGCGCACGAGGGCTTCGACGCTGCGGAAATTCTCGCCCCACAGCGTCGCCACGCCCAGGGAGATGGTCACCGGCACGGCGCGGCCGTCCCACGTGAACCGATGGGCTTCCACGGTGCGCCGGATGCGTTCGGCCATCGCCCGGATCTGCCGTTCGTCGGCCGCGCGCTCAATGATGGCGAATTCCTCGCCGCCGACGCGGGCGAACCAATCTTCGGCGCGCAACGTTCGGCCGACGATCTCGGCCAGTTCGCGCAGGATGGCGTCGCCCGCCGGATGGCCGTGCACGTCGTTGATCTGCTTGAAATGGTCGATGTCGAAGGCGATCAGGCTGAGGGGACTGCCATGCCGCCGGGCATGGGCGAAATCGCCCTTGAGCTGGTCGAGGAAGTAGCGCTTGTTGTAGATGCCCGTCAGCGCGTCCTTGGTGGCCGAATCGTACTGGTGCCGGTAGAAATCCTCTTCGAGGCCGTCGTGGAAACTCAGTTTCAGGACGGTTTCGGGGCCCAGCCGGATCTTGTCGCCGTCCCGGAGGGCCTGCTGGCCGATGCGCCGGCCGTCGAGGAAAAACGTCCCGTTGGTGCTGTCGAGGTCGGCGATCCAGACCTGGCCCTGCGCATCCAGCTCGACCCGGGCATGCTCCCGGGAAACCCCCTCGTCGTCCAGGCAGATGCCGCAATCGGCCCCTCGGCCGACGACCGTCGCGCCGTCCAGTCGGAACGTCTTGCCGATGGCCGGCCCCGAAAGGACGATGAAGAAAGCCATCCGGCTCCGCGCGGGTTCCGGCGCATCCGCCGCGGCGCGCAGGGCCGGAACCGGACACTCCATCAGGACGGTCTGGTCGGGCTCGCTTTCCGCGGGCGGGGCGCTCTTCGGATGGGCCTGGTCGTCGTTCATCCGGCCCCGTATACAACCGCCTCGCACCGCGTTCAAGCTTCTTGTCGCGCCGGCGCGCGGCGCCTTCCGGCTCGACGCCGCCCCGGCGGCCGGCTATGTTCCCGGCCATGAAACGCCCCGTTGCCAAGACGCCCGCCCTCCGCCGCCTGCCGCCCGTGCGCCGCAACGGAGTTTCCCTGCTCGACCATTTGGCCGATTGCCTCGGGCTCTCCCGCCGCGCGGCGAAGAACCTCCTCGACGACCGCCAGGTCTTCGTCAACGGCCGGCGCATCTGGATGGCCAAGCACCTGCTCCAGACCCGCGACGCGGTCGAACTCCTGCCCGGCGCCGTCGCGTCCAAGTCCGGCCCGGCCGCGCCCGTCCGCCTGTTGGTCGACGAGCCGACGTTCCTCGTCGCCGACAAGCCTCCGCGCCTGCTCACGGTCGGCGAAAAGTCCCTGGAGGTCCGGCTGCGCGACCAGCTCGGCCTGCCCGGCCTGCGCGCCGTGCACCGCCTCGACAAGGACACCTCCGGCTGCGTGCTGTTCGCCAAAGACGAGGAAACCCGCGCCGCCCTCGTCGCGCAATTCGAAGAAGGCCGCGTCCGCAAGCTCTACCACGCGCTCGTCGCCGGCAACCTCGCCGAACCCCAGATGGACGTCCGCGTGCCGGTGGACCACCTGCCCGCCGTCAGCCACGTCCGCCAGGTCGCCGCGCAAACGAAGCCCCCGCGCGCGGCCCATCTCACCGTCGCCATCGAAACCGGCCGCACCCACCAGATCCGCATCCACCTGCACCACGTGGGCCACCCCGTCCTCGGCGACCGGCAGTATTTCAACGCCCGCAGCGGCGATTTTCCCGAAGTGCCCCGCCAGATGCTGCATGCCTCCGAGCTGCGCTTCGTCCATCCCGCCACCGGCAAGCCGGTGTGCGCGACGGCCCCCTTGCCGCGCGACTTCCGCGACTGGCTGCGCCTCCTGCGGCTGACCTGAAGCCCTATTCGCCGGCCGGCGGTTCTTCCGCGGCCGGCGCCGCCGGCGCGGCGGGCTTGGCTTCCGGCGGCCAGACGAGATCGTACAGCTCGATCTTATTGCCCACCAGGTACAGAATCGGCTTGCCCGCCGCATCGAGCGCGAACGTCGCCTGCGCCTGGTAATCGAGGTTCTGCTTCAGCGTCGTCGCGCCCGTTGCGTCCAGAAAGCGCAGTTCGCCCCAGGTCGCCGCCACGAGCAGGTCTTCCGTGGCCGAGAGCGGCACGACGTAGAGCCCGCGCAGCGATTCGTTTTCGCCCAGATTCTTCCGCCACGGTTCGCCGGCGGGCAGCCGCATCCCGAACAATTCCGCTTTCCGATTGCGGTAGCTCGTGCTCGTGCCTTTTTTCGTCACCGTGTAGAACTCCTGATAGCCGACGATGGAATCGCCCTCCGGCGTGCGCACCAGGACCATTTCCGGAATTTCGCCCTGTTCGTTCGTGGCGCACAGGTCGGCCGGCAGATCGATCGTCTTGGCGATTTCGCCGCTGGCCGCGTCCACCACCACGGCCCTTGCGCCGTCCAGGCGCAGGAACGTCCGCGGCGGAATCGCCGAGACCACGCGCTCCATGCCCATGCGCGCGGTGCGCGGCGCTCCGTTGGTCTGCACCGCGCGGCTCCAGCGCAGCTTGAACGCCTTTTCGTCCAGCTTCGTTTCCCGGGACCGGGACGAACAGGTTCCGTGCCGCTTGCCGCACTTGGGACACACGCCGTCTTCGAGGACTTTCAGTTCCTCCGCCGTGTAGGGCGCCGCGCTTTCCAGCGTTTCGCCCGCCAGCAGCGCGTCCACCGCCCGCTTCAGGTCTTTCTCCAGCTTCGGGGAGAACCCGACCCGCCGGCCCTGCACGACGCCGTCCTGGCCGACCACGACGATGCACGGAATGCCGCTGACCTTGAACGCCGTCTTCGCTTCGGCCGGCCCCAGCCCGATCGGATAGGCCAGCTTGTTCTTCGCGACGAGCTTTTCGACCTGGTCCCGGTTCTTCGCCTCGTCGGTGCTGAACCCGACCACGACGACGTCCGGATTCTCCGCGTAGGCTTCCGCCAGCTTCTTCATTTCCGGCAGAGCCCGCACGCACGGCCCGCACCACGTCGCCCAGAAATCGATGACCACCACCTTGCCTTTTTGCTCGGAGAGCTTGAACGTCCCGCCGGCCAGCAGCGGCAGCTCGAAATCCGGCGCCGGCTGGCCCGACAGCTCGAAGCGGTCCAGGCCGGCCGCCTTCTGGATGGCCCGGTCGGTTTCCGCGATTTCCTCGGCCGCTTCCTCTTCGGGCGTGACGACGTCTTCCGTGGCCCCGTCCGGCGGAACGAAAGCGAAGGCCTCGTCCGGAAGCGGTTCGTTCACCTGCTGTTCCACCACCACGTAGGCCATCTTCACGTCGCGCAACATGCGGGCGACTTCCGGATCATCCTCCTTCGCTTCCTCGGCCGGCGCGCCTTCCGGGGCCGGCACGCTCTCGATCCGGCGCAGCAGGCCCGTTTCCGCGTCCAGCCAGATCTTGACCCAGGACGTCTTGAACAGGGAGTCCATCCGCGTCACGAGCACTTCGCACGCCCGCCCTGCGTACTCCTCGTCCGGCAGCCGCCGCGCGCCCGCTTCGCCGAGCAGTTCGTCCAGGATTTCCATGCGCTCGTCCGCGTTCGTCCGCAGCAGCAGCTGCTTGTCCGCCTGCAGCATCAGCATCTCCGCCTGGAAGTCCGCCATGAACGCGAACAAGCCGTCGGCCGCGGCCTCCCGGCGATATTCGTTCTTCATCATCTTCTGGTACGTCGTCGCGTTCGTCCCGAGCACGTAGAGTTCGGCGAACGGCCCCTTGGCCACCAGCGCGTCGGGCCGGCGGAA
>DAOTNL010000131.1:0-7388 GCA_035450765.1 Kiritimatiellia bacterium
AGACCGTGACGTCGGCGATGCCCTCCTCCCAGCCGTTGCTCTGGGAACCGTTGCCGTCCCAGTCGTAGTACAAGGTGTCGCCGATCGAATACGGCCCGGTGCGCCAGTAGCTGAAGTCCGCCCGCGCCACCCCGCCGGTCACCACCGTCACCGTCGCGTAGTTGGGGGTGCCGATGCCGTCGGTGTCCCACGACAGGTTCCACGCGCTGTTGGTCATCATGCCCGTGTTGGTGTTGACCATCACGGTGTAGTTGCCCGTGTAGCTGCCCACGAACCGGAAGTAGCCGTTGGTGGTCGTAACGTTTGTGGCGAGGGACGCGCCCGGCCCGCACGGCGACGGACTGGCGCAGAGGTAGACCGTCACGTTCGTCAGCCAGTCCTCGCCGGCCTCGCGGTTGGTTTCCATGCCGCGGTCGTAATCGTGCCAGATCGTGCCCTCGATCGTCGTGCCGACCTGGTAGCCGAAGTCCGTCGTCAGGTGCACGTTGTTGGTGCTCGACGGTGCCGCATTGACGTCGAGGAAAACCGCCGCCGTGCTGTCGTACGCGCCGCGCTCGTCGTAGGTGTTGAACCCCGAACCGCCCGGCAGCGTCGCCGTCACCACCCGCACCGTGTAGACGCCCGTCGCCGGAATCGACTCGAAGGAGTAATACCCGTACGCGTCCGTGAAATTGGTGATCGCCGCGCCCAAACCGTTGCCCAAATCGATGCCGCCCGGCGGCGTGATGGAAACCGCGACGTAGGCGATGCCCATGTTCGTCTCGTTCTGGATGCCGTCGGCGTTCAGATCGCGCCAGACGTAGTTGCCCAGCGTCGCCGCCGGCGTCTGGGTCACCACCACGGCGCTCGTCGCGCTGTTGGCGCGCACGCCGTTCTGGAAGGTCGCGTTCGTCACCCACGTGACGTTCGTCGCCAGCATGTTGGTGTAGGTCTCGGGCTTCAGCAGCTTGAAGGTCACCGCCACCGTCGACGTGCCGCCGGGCAGGATCGGGCCGACGTCGTTCCAGAAGAGCGTGCCGGTGGTTTCCGGCCAGGCGCCGTTGGTCGTCGCCGTCGTCTGCGGCGGATTCGCCGAAACGAATTGGAACTTGTCGGCGTCGTATTGATCCGTCAGCGGCACCGGCTGGAGCGTGGTGCTGGCGCTGCCCGTGCCGCCGGTCGAAACGCTGGTGATCCGGAAACCGACGGCATCCACCTGCAGATACCCGGTTCCCGCGCCGCCGCCCCCCTTGTTCGCCGTCAGCACCACCCGGTAGTTCGTGGCGAAATCCGTGCCGGCCCACGCGAACGTGCCGGTCATCGGCAGGGTCCACGTCCGCAGCGAGGTGTTGGTGAAGGTGTTCGTCGCCAGGTAGGTGGCCGAATAGATCGTCGCCGCCGGAGCCAGCCGGGTGACTTCCACCAGCAGCGAGCCGTTCTGGGAGAACGAGGCCGCCGAGGCCCCGATGATGGGAATCAGCAGTTCCACGTTGGTGATGGATCCGCCCGCGGTGAAGCCCGGAAAGTTCGTCAGGAAGAGGATTTTCGATGCGCCCGCGAAGTTGTTGGAGGCGTAGCGCCCGTCGGGTCCGGGCGGAATGTAGACGTTGGTGTGGCCGATCCATTCCGTGCCGCTTTGCGCGCCGTTGGTCGCCCAGACGTAGGTGGTGGCGTAGGTTCCCCCCGCCCCGTTGCCTGGCAGGTTGTTGGAGACGGTCAGGTTGTAGCTGATGAACTGCCCTTCGCGGACGGCGTTGGTGCTGGTCTGGGTTTTGACGAGAGTCAGCGCCGGGGCGAAGCCGAAGTCGGCGGTCAGGAAAGACACCGCGGCCGAATTGGTGCGCGCGGAATCGAGATCCGCACCGAACGACGTCGGCGTGGTCGGCGAAAACCCGACGGGCAGATCCGGGTCCAGCCAATCCACCACCGCCACGAAATTGCCGTCCGGCAGGTTGGTGAAGACGTAGGCGCCGTTGGTCGCGGTGGAGGTCGTGCCGTACAGCAGGTCGCCGGCATCGTACAGCCCGTTGGTGTTGGCGTCGTAGTAGAGCCGGACCGTGATGTTGGAGATCCCCGCCTCGGTTCCATCCCGCAGCTGGTTGCCCAGCACCCCGCCGCCGGCGCCGTTGTCCGCCCAGACAAGGTCGCCCAGCCGGTTGGTGCCGGAAACGTACGTGGTGGTCTCGCCGCAATCCAGTTCGCCCGCGCCGGCGATCGTGGCGCAGGCCGAGTTGGTGATGAACGGCCCGGCGTTGGTCGTGACCGTCACCTGCAGCTTCACCGAGCCGGCCACGTTCGTCGCCAGCGGATCGCTCAGCCACCACTGGACGTCGGTGATGGTCGTCGGATCGGCCGGCTCGGTTTCCTGCCAGGTCGCGCCGTTGTTGGTCGAATACAGGTACGTGTAGGTACTGACGCCGCCCGGCAACGTGTTGCTGGCGCTGGAGCTGAGGCCGATATAGGTCGTGCCGTGGGGGATTTTCTCGCGCATGACCAGCGGCGATCCGGCGGCGGGATCGCCGACCGTCACCGGTCCGGGATTGGTGAAAGCAATGGTGTAGGACAGGGTTTCCCCGGGCTGGGCGAACGACTTGTCCACGGTCTTGTTGACTTCCATGTGGGCTTCCAGGCTGGTCAGCCCCTGCCCCAGGAAGGCGCCGTAGTCGCCGTTGAACTTCTCGTTGTCGAAGCCCGAGGCCACTTCCTGGTAGGGCGTCAACGTGCTCGAACAGCCGCTGCGCATGGCCATGAACTCGTAGCGCACGTAGCCAACGGCTCCGCGGTTGTTCTCGGGAATGTTCTCGAAGTAGAGCTGGTCTTCGACGTTGTAGATGACGTCTGTCCCGTCGTTGAGCTTCACGATCACCAGCGCGTAGGTATGCACCAGCCGGAAGCAGGAGGAATCGAAGAGCGCCGCGTCGCCCACGGGCTGCAGCCACGCGTTGCGGTCGGGAATCAGGTCGCCGTTGTTGTCGAAGCCCGCGCCCACGTTGCCCAGATCGTACCAGACGCCTTCGGTCGCGATGACCGTGCCCGGCGAGCCGTCGTCCGCCTTGTTCGTCCACGAGGGCTCGTACAGCGCCAGCATGTCCTTGTATTCCTGCGGCACCTTGTTGGCGCCGTTCGGGAAGATCTTGTTGGCCATCGCCGAGATTTCGTTGCGCATCGTCACCGTGCGGGTGACGTCGGCCTGGCGGTAGGCGCCGGCGTCCATGCCCGTGCCCCAAATGCTGTATTGCAGGAAGAGGTCGTCGTTCGGCTTGACCCCGCCGGTCACGGTCTTGCCTTGCTCGTCCAGGTTCGGATAGCCCACCAGCCAGTACACCGTCTTGCTCTCGCCCGGCAGGATCGTGCCGAGATAGCGCGTTGCGTCGGCGGTGCCCGCCGCCCCGCCTTCGTGCCACAGCGCGAATTTGTCGCCAGGCAGCGGACCGTCGTACGGCGCTTGCGCGCGGCTCGGATAGATCCCCGGCGTACCGTTGGTGAAGTCGCCGATGTACGCCCACACGTTCGTGATCGCGTTGGTGCCGTCGTTGTGGAACTTGGCGCTCAGGTACGCCGCGCGCGGCGCGTAGGTCGAGGGCGATTCCACGTTGGAATCGACCACGAAGTTGTAGGCCGCGATCGGCTCGATGCGCAGATCGCCGTCCGGATTCGCCGCCGGCGCGGTGGCCGGAACCAGCAGGGCCGCCGCAACAAACCAAGCGCGCCCGCCCCATCCGAGGCGTGTATAACGGTTCATGACAATCACTTGTGTCCGGGAGTTATTTCCTCAGCTTCATTGAAGTAAAATCTACTGTCTATTGCCCAGGACGATTCGGTTAATTTCCAATTAAGCGCCAGTTGCTTCCCAAACGGCCAGTTTCACTTCCGAAAATCCTGTTCACTTGCGCTTCGCCTTCACGCCCAGATAGGTCCGTTCCGCGGCCGGCCGCTTGACGCGGGTCCGCACGGTCTCCATTTCACCGTCCGGATCGGGCGTCGCGCCGACTTCTTCCAGGTCGGTCGCGGCGTCGGTCCAATTTTCCAGGTCGTGCGACAGGAACAGCCGGTATTCCACGTCGTTGCGTTTCATGCGCCGCTTCCAGCGGACGATGAACCCGGCCTCCGGGCCTTCCTCCGGCAGGGCAAACCCGAATTCGGGCAGTTCGGCCATGACCTGTTCGTCTCCGGCCAGCGCGTAGTCGGCGAAATTGGCGGAGGTGGCGCCGCTGACCGCGGCATTGGTCAATTCGGCCGGCGCAAACCGTTCCCAGCGCCATTCGGAGAAGTTGCCGGCGTTCCGGCCGCCGCCGGCGTTGTTGACGATCCGCAGGGCCGGATCGCCCAGCAGATTGTAGACGCCGAAGGTGTCCTGCCGGAACAAATCCGACCGCAAGCCGCGGCGGGCCTGCAGCACCGCCAGACCCAGCGTGCCGGCGCCCTCCTGCAGCACGGCGCGATAGAACGCCGCGCCCAGTTCCTTGGCCGGATCGTTGCGCGACAGGCCGGAAGGTCCCCACGCCGCCACGGCGCCGCCGCCGTTCTTCCGCAGCAGCAGTTCGCCCAGGCTGTTCACGCCTGGCGCCTCGTAGCGGCCGACCAGGCAGCTCAGCGCCGCCACGACCGGCGGCCGGCTGGTGTTGTTCATGCCCGCGACGTCCGTCGCCTTCAGCAATCCCTTGCCGCTCCAGTTGGCCACGCCGCCGTGGCCGGTGTAGTGGATGATCCCCGCGCCGCTCTGGAAATACGACATCAGCTTGTTGCGCGCCGGCGTGATCGCCGTCGCGTTCAAATCGACGACGTCCGCCGCATGCTTGGCATCGACCAGCGCGGCCAGTTCCGCGTTGGCGTCCGCGAACCGGCCCGCGGCGGGATCGTTCGTGTCGGCGGCGAACACGATCTGGCTCTGCCAATTCTGCCCGAAACCGGCTTCGTAGGCCTTGATCTTGGCGATCATCGCGGACAGATCCGCCGCCGTCAGCGCCGGCAGGCGGCCGACGGCGACGTCCGGCAGTTCGTCGCCGCCCGCGTCGCCCAGGCGCTCGTCGGCGGCGAACAGCCCCTCGGCCGTCTGGACCAGCAGCGGCGGCAGGTGGTTGGCCTCGGCGCCCAGCGTGCCGAAGTAGTCGTAGCTGCCGTTGCCGGCCAGCAGCAGCATCCACGGCGCTTCCGCCCAGACGCCGGCGGCGTAGGCCAGCAGTTCCGGAATGGCCTCCGGCGTGCGCAGGCCGCCCGCCAGCAAGTCGCAGACGTCCTCGAAGACCGCCACGCCGACGCGCAGCCCTTGGCCCGCGCGGTAATCGGCGAGTTCCTGCGCGGCCGGCGCCAGCTCGCGCGAAACGACGATCAAGTAATCGATGCGGTTCGTTTCCGCCAGGAACCAGGCGTTCGCCGCCGCCGGCTCGGGCGTCAGCATCGGCAAGCCATCGGTTTCGGCGACGGCGAAGCGCCCGTCGTGCGGCGCCGCCGCCCAGGCCTTGCTTGGCAGCGCGCCGTTTTCGTCGGCGATCCACGCGGGGTTGCCCTCTTCATCCAGCGCCACCGCCAGCGGTTCCGCGAAGGCGGCCGCCGAAACCGGCGTCGCGGAGTCGGCCGAAACGATCGTCGTCCCGGCCAACGGCACCAGTTCGCGCGCGAAAGACGCCTCGATCCAGTCCACCACGAAGGTGCTGGACTTGACGCCCGGCAGCAGCGCTCCCTTCACCGCCAACACGTTCACGCCGTTGGAAACCAGCGCGGCGGGAACGGACAACCCGGCTTCGACGGCTTCCTGGCCGTCGAATTCCGCCGCGCCCACGGGCACGCCGTTGAACCGGAATTCCGCCCGGTGGTCCCGCGCATTCGTCGAACTGGACCAGCCCATTGCGCGCACCGTCAGCGCCACGTCGCCGGCCGCGCCGGTCAGGTCGAGCGGAAATTCCTTCACGGACGCCGCATTCGTCCCGCCCACGACGTAGTCCCAATAGAAATAGTCTTCCAGCGGCACCGTGGGGCTGTCGAACACGTTGCGGTCTTCCTCGTACCGGACCGTGGAGGCGAAGACCGTCTGGCCCGACGTCGCGCCTGGCGCGCGGCGCGGCATGGCCCGGCCGGGCCCTTCGGAAATCAGATAGGCGTTGTCGCGCACGTAGCGGCCGCGGATGCCTTGGCCGAAGAACACAAGCCGGCCGCGGTTTTCATCCACGATCGCCGGCACCGGCGACCCTTGCGCATCGACCCGCAACTGGCCGGCCGCCGCCAGCGCCCGGACGTCTTCTTCCGTCCGCCCCATGCCTTCCGCGATGGCCGCGAACGAAACGCCGTAGAGCCCGTCGCGCCGCACGAACGCCTTGAGCACGGGCGACGGACCTTGCGCTTTCGCCGCCGCCTTGGGCGCCGCCGTTCGGATCGCCCGCGCGGATTTGACTTCGGCGCGGGCGGTCCGGGCGACGTCCGGTTCGTCCGCGAAAACCACGGCATGCGTGCCGAGATCCAGCGTGCCTCCCGACAATTCCAGCTCTTCGAGCCGGTACGTGCCGCCGCGGCCCTGGCGGGCGGCGGGGTCCGCCAGCGCGTACACCGCGCCCGCCGGATCGTACGACGCCGTCACGGGGCTCTCGTTCAGCAGCGTCTCGGCGCCGGTCTTCGGATCGACGCGATACACGAAGAAGCCCGCCGTGTTCCATTCCGCGCTCGTCCGCCAGCCGAGGCGGCCTTCGCCGTCTTTCCATTCGCCCCAGACCTCGGCCAGATCGGCCCGGGTCGAATGCGCCGCCCGCAGGCCCAGATCGATCGTCAGATTGGTCGCGCCGCCGCCGATCGTGAAATTCGTCGTCCAGGCGTAACCGCCGACGACGCCGCCGAGGACGTCGCTGTCGAGCGCCGGATCGCCGCCCTGCCCGGCCGCCGTCAGCGCGATGAGGTCCGAAACGTCCGTCAGGTCGAACCGGACGTAGTAGGTGCCCGGCAGCACGTTGGCGAACAGATAGAACCCCTCGGCCGACGTCACGGTCGAGGTCACGACCGTGCCGTTGGTCGTCATCAGCGCGACGGGGAGATTCTCGATGCCGTTCGTTTCGCCGGGATCCTGGATGCCGTTGCGGTTGGCGTCGAACCAGGCCCGGTCGCCGATGGTCGCCCCGCCCTTGGGCACGATCACGACGGAACTGGCGTCGTTGGTCGGATTCGGATCGTAGAGATCGCGGGCGACGATGGCCGCGGCGTTGGTGATCTGCACGCCGCCGGTCCCTTCGCGCACGGTCACGTTGACATACAGGCTGGTGGCCGCCCCGACGCCGAGCGGGCCGAGGGTCCAGATGCCGGTGTCGGCGTCGTAGGTCCCGTTGGAGTGGCTGTTGTACTGCACCTGGCTCGGCAAAACGTCCGCGATCCGCACGCCGGTGGCGACGCTCGGTCCGTTGTTGGTCGCCGTCAGGACGTATTCGATG
>DAOTNL010000132.1:0-7370 GCA_035450765.1 Kiritimatiellia bacterium
CCCAGGACTCGACCGTGTCCACGCGACCGGAGACGGCGGCGACGGCGGCCAGCGCGGCGGCGTCGGTCTCTGCTGTCAGGTAGCCCGCCTCCGCGTGATCCCCCCAGCCCGCCGCCTGCGCCGCAAGGTTGGAGGCGGCGAGGCCCCAGTCGCCCCGGTACGCCTCGTTCGTCGCCGTCCCGTAGGCCACGTCCGCCACGTCGCCCACGTACAGCACGCTGTTGCTGGCGGCGGTCCAGAGGGGTTCGGAGCCGGTGCTGGCTCCGTAGGCCAAATCCCATGCGTTCGACGCTACCGCCTGCGCGTCCTGCGCGTACTCGATGGCAGCCAGAACGCTCGCCGAAAACTCGTTGGTCAGGCTGGCTGGAAGGTTCGTCCACCCGGAGATCAGTCCGTTTGCCATCGGGTTGTTCTTGACGCCTACAAGGGCCGAGGCCAGCAGGACGTCGCGAGCGGTGTCCCACACGCTGAACACGAAGTTCTTTTCGGCGATTGGGTTGGCTCCGGCGAACTGCGCCTGGAGATTGGTGGTGGCGAGGTTCAGGTAGCCGATTGCGGCGTTGGCGTTGGTGGACGCGACGACGTTGGTGGTGATCGCCAGCGCAGTTCCGTCGCGCGCCGACAGGTAGTACCACAGGCTAGACGCCGACGACGCCGCGTCGAGCCCGCGCACCTCGACGACCGCGTTCTCGGCCAGCGCCATGACGTTTGTGAACTTCAAGTCCTTCCACGACAGGTCGAGCAGGTAGTCGGCCGTCGGCGAGGTGTTCGACGTCTGCCCAAGCGCGTTTGCGCACAGGATGGACAGCGCCGCGAGCGTTGTTTTTAGAGGTTTCACGTCATCCTTCCACGGGTGATTCTGGGATTGCGCGCGCCGGAAGATCCATTTCGCCGCACGAGATGTCGGCGAGGATTCGGCGGATTCCGTTGGCCGCGTCCAATGCGGCCAACGTCGCGGCTTCTCGGTCGGTCCACGGACGTCCGGACTGGTTGCACAAAGTCGCCACGGCCAAGTCGGTAGCTGCCTGCCCGGCCACGCGGACGATGCCGGGCGGGATCTCGGACAGCGTGGCACCGATCTCGTCCGGAACGAGCGAGACGTCGAGAGACACGGAGTCGCCGGCCTCCAGCGTCCCGCGCCCGCGGACGACGAGCCAGTCGCTTTCGCCGCGGTGAACGCGGCAAGACGCAAGCGGGACGTCCTTGTAGGCGGCCTCGCCGCTCTTGGCCAGCAGCGCGCGGTGGATGCGCAGGATTCGCGCCGAGTAGGCCGGGTCGGGTATCCGCACCCACTCCTCGTCCGTTCCGATTGGCTCGGCGTCGGACGCCACGGCCACCGAAACCGAGTCGCGCCAGCATTCCGTCTGGCGGCACACGTCGGCGAACGCCTTGCGCAGAGCCCAGAGAGCGTTGTTCTCCGGGCACCCGCGCGTCCGCATCAGGACCGGCTGGAGGAGCGTGACGGCCGAGTCCATGGCCTAGTCCGCCGTTTCCGTCTTCGGCTTGCGCTTGGACGGCTTCTTCTCCGGAACCTCCGGAGAGGCGTCCGCGGGCTCGGCCACGATGACGGGGGCGGTCGCCAGCGACTCCGACTTCGGCCACGGCTCGTAGAGGCCGGTGGCTAACTTCGACTCGTCGAGCGGCACAACCACGCCGGTCGGGATGTAGATCATCATTTTCATACTCATCGGCTTATTCCTTCGCTCCCAGCACAGCAACCCAGTCGTTCGTGGTTGTCCCAACCGCCACCCACACCGTATTCGACGCCGTGCCGATGAGCAACTGGCCGACAAAGGCGGGAGCGTGCAGGGTAGTTGTCACCGTTGCATTGGTGTCAACCTTGGCAAGCGTTGCCGGCTGCAAAGCCGTCGCCACCGCCCCCTCGGCCGCCGTCAGCCGCGTCTGCGCGTCGTTGGCGTTGTTGTTGATCGCGTCCCGCAAAAGCCGTGGCGTCGATACGTCACGCTCGGTGACGGTTCGTTGCGCGGCCATGACGGTGATCGCAAGCGCCAGCACAATCAGGGAAATTAAAATCTTTTTCATGCTCGTCTCTTTCTTTGAAAGCCGGGCTGGGGGCGGGGCATTGCGGCCCGCGCCCCCGCTCCGGAATGGTTATCTGATTTGGATGCCAGAGACCGAGATGGTGACAATCCCCTTGTCAGCCAGCACGTTGGTACCGCTGACAGCGCAGAGGAAGCCCCACTTGGTCGCGGCAGTCCCGCTGGCGCCAAGGTCGGCGGCCATGTCCGTCACGGCCACTTCCACATTGGCGGCATTCGTATTCGCATACGTCGCCGACGTGAGGTGGTACAGGAGCGGGGTTTCCGCATCCACGGTAACGGTCTTGGCCGCGCCGACGGCCGCCCACGAGCCCGTCCCGACCTTGCGGTACAGGGTGAAGGCTGCGGTATCGCTCAACCCCGTCACGTCGAGAACGGCATGTGTGGGCACAACGCCGGCGGACGTGTTCAGGACGGAAACGAGGTTGGTGCCGTCGATGTCGCCATCGGCCAGGTCGTAAGACCCGGAGAAGACGACAGCGCGATTCATGGCCGCGGCGCCGGGGGCTCCGGTGCCTGCACCGCCAACGTCCACGAGAACGTCGAGGGCGAACGCGGAGACCGCGAGCGCGAGCGAGGCGGCGATCAGTATCAGAATGCTCTTTTTCATGGGATTATTCCTTTCTCGATTAGCTGCTTGCACCGGTGATGAGGGTCGTGTCGTTGCCGTAGGCGTAGCCCACGGACACGCCTTCGCTGCGGACGTTGCCCCAGTCGTACAGCACGAGACCCTTGGACAGGCTGCCGTGCATGTTGTAGGGCTTGACCACCTCGACCTCGTTCAGGGCCACCACGTAGTTGATCGCCTTCTTGGCGCAGGCCATGATGGGGAACGTGACGTGGCCGCTGACGACGAACGGCTCCAGCAGGGTGGACGTGTAGATGTCCAGCCCGCCGACGTTCGTCACCTTGTTGGTCTTGTAGGTGCTCGCCGAGCCGATCTTGCTGGCGTCCGAGAGCTGCGCCGAGTTGATCAGGTACCAGCGGAACATCTCGGGGATGACCACGGCCTTGGGGCCTTCGGCGGGACCGACGTTCTGCTCGCCCAGCACGCTGACGAACTGCGTCAGGTACGGGATGATCGTGTCGGCCTTGACGCCCACGGGATTCTCGGCGGTGCCGAGGTTGTACGCCCCGGACTGCTTTCCGGCCGTCGCGCCCACGTTGGAGGCGTCCGCGAATGTGGCGAACTCCGCGAAGAACTCGCGCTCGATGTCCTCCGCCAGGCGCGACGCCGCGGCGCGGGCCGTCTCCGGCTGCAACATGCGGATGTGCGTCTGGTGCAGGTCGAGGCGGTCCCAGAACTGGTTCCAGTAGCGGGCGCGATCGACCTTCAGGGTCAGCGGGTCGCTTACCTTGGTGTTGATGGGCGTGACCATGCCGCGGTCGTACTTGCCCGACTCGATTTCCGGCTGGCGCGCGATGGTGATGGTCTGTCCCTTGTCCTTGATCTTGCCAAGATAGCCGGATTCGGTGATCTTGGGCAGGCACGTCTCCGCGTACAGCAGCGTTTGAACTGCGTCGGCGAAAACGTCCATGATGTAGCCTTTGGCGTGCAGGTCGCTATAACCTGCGGCAATAGAAGCTGCCATGATGTCTATTCTCCGTTGCGCTGCCTAAAGGGAGGGTCGAACGTGGGTTCTTAGGCCACTACCTCTCCTTTGACAGCTTTTTTGAAAATGCTGGACAGCACCGCGTCGATGTTCCCGGACGCCGCGGCCGTGCGCATGGCCTCGCGGGCCTGGTCCACCGTCATCGTGCCCGCCAGGGCTTGATTGCGGTCGGCCTTGCTCGTGGATGGCATGGCGTACAGCTTCGGGTCCGGTCTCGGCTTGGACGCCGTCCGTTCCTTGGTGGACTCCGTTTCCGATGCGTTCCCGCCGAAACCCTTGAACAGGCGGACGAGGGAAGACTTGGCCCGCTCGTAGTCGGAGCCGGTCGCGCCGCCGCGGATGGACGCAAGCGCCCGGTCCGCGACTTCCCGGCGGGTGAAGCCGGTGTCGCCGTGTTCCTCGTCGAGATAGGCCGCGAAACCGTTGGTATCGGCATTGGCGTCCAGTTCGGACGCGCCCGGCACGATTTCCTCGATTTCGCTTACGGCGCGTTCGAGCATCTTTTGCGCCTGCGCCTTGGCGAGCTTGCTTTCGGCCAGCCCGTCCATCCGTTCGATCAGCTGCCTCTCGTGGGCTTGCAGCAATCGCTGATTCGACTTCCAGAGGCGGGCCGCGAAGTCGCGTCCGATCTGGTCCTCGAAATCATCGCCATAGGCTTCCTTGAGAATCTCGTCGGTGGGCTCGGCGATCTCCGCCTTGTCCACCGGCAGCGCGCCGGACGGCTTTGCCGGTGCCTCGGCCATGCGGGCCGCGAACTCCTGCAACTGCCGTTCAAGCGCATTGATCCTCGCGGTCAACTGCTGCTTTTCGGAGCCGTACTTGCCGTCGCGCTTGCGAAGCTCGCGCTTCAGGCGTTCCAGCTCGTCGGTCCCCTCGCCCTCTTTGGCGTCGGTCTGGGTCTGTTCCTCATCCTGCTTTCCGGCTTCCGCCGGAACGGCCTTGGTCGCCTGCGGTGCGTCGGCGGGCGGCGCGTCCTTGCCTTCCTCGACGGCGCGGCGCATCTCTTCCATTTTTTGAAAGATCGGCTCCGGGTCGGCGGTCTCTGGCGCGAGAACGGCTTCTTCCTGCTCAACGACCGCGGTCGGTTCCGCGGCCTTCTGTTCTTCGGTTTCCTCTGCGGGTTTCGCTTCGGTTGTCGGGTCCATGTTTATCTCCTGGGTCGGCCTACCGGGCCGGCGCGGGTTGCCCTCGGTTGCTAAAGCTGGTCGGGTCGAGGGAATCCCCCGGCGAGCTTGAAATGGGTTCGGCCTCGTCGATCATGCGGACGATCTCGCGGTAGGCTTGGGCAACGCCCTTGGCGGCCTGCCCCTGTTCGCCAACGCCGTAGATGGCATTGGCGTCAGCGGCTTCGGAAAACGAGCGGATGGCGGCCACGAAGTCCTTGAAGTCGCCGGGCTGGCCGATGCCGTTCTTTAGGCGCAGGATGGCGTCCAGAAGGGTCGGGTTGCTGGAGAGGCACGGCATCATGCCTCTGCTCCCATCGCCGGTTGTGGCTCAATCTGGGGCTGCTGGTCAGGCATCGCCGGAGCGGGGGCGGCCACGGCCATGCGGTCCATGCGGGAACGGGCGATCTCCTCCTGCGCCTTGCGGACCTTGGCGACCACGTCGGCGCGGCTGATGGAGACCTTCTCGGCCTCCAGCTTCACGCGGTCGGCCTGCGCGTTGGCGCGGATCAAATCGGCCTGCGCCCGCATCCGGGCTGCCTCGCTGTCGGGTCTGGCCCGCTCGGGCATCGGAGGCGCGGCTTGGGCCTGCTCGGCGGCCTGCGCATTGGCCTGCTTTATCTCGGCGTCGGTCAGGAGGATCTTGTCGGGGTCGATCCGGCGCATCCGCAGGATCTCGCGGAAGAGGTGGGCGATGCCCTCTGGGCGCATGATGGGCTGGAGCATCTGCGACCGCTCGACCAACTGGAGCACGGCGAGCATCTGGTCGGCGTCCTCGCTCGTGAGGTAAAGCTGCATCGCTCCCCGCGTGACGACGTTGAAGTCTCCCTTTATCGAGGCGTCGTCCGAGAAAACCATGTTCCAGCGCCAGTACGCCTTGATCAACCCAGCGATGGCCTGCGAGACGTTGAGGAGCGCCCGCTTCATGGTCTTGGTCTGGTCTTGGCGAAGGAGCTGGTAGCCGCCCAGCGTCTCGGCCGGGCCGGTCTGCGCCGGATTTCCGTAGGACTGCGGGTAGACGCCGGTTTTCTCGTCGAGCCACGTCACGGCGTGGTTTCTGGCCTCGATGAGCTGCAACGTGTAGTTCGGCGTGGCGAGGAGGTTGACCGGTGTGCGGGTATCGCCGGGCGTCTGTCGCGTGTAGATCACCTGCCCCGGATAGGTCTTGGCCATCGCCTGCGGCTGTACTAGCGCGTTCTGATCGACTTGGTAGGACGGCGTCGAGCTGCGGTGTATGTTGTTAGTCAGGGCGCGCGCCACGACGTTGACCTGCTCCTGCTGGCCTTTGGCGAGGTCGGCCCCGCCGTAGCCCCAGAAGCTGCCGGGGCGGTTGCGGAAGCTGGCCACGAAGACGTTGGGCGCGCCGGTCTTGTCGAGGTTCTCGACGGCCTTAATGACGATGCCGTTGAGCATGAGCCCCGTCATCGGAACTCGCTCGTCGGCCAGCGCATCCTCCGCGGCCTGCTGGCCGGTGAAGGCGGACGCCTCGGACCGGCTCATCCAATGCCACCAGTAGACCAGCTCGTGCTCCGGGTCCGGCTTGACGCTGCCGGTGGACGAACCCTGCGCGATCTGCATCTGCTCTGTGTCGCGTGTCTCGTCGGACGTCTTGCCGGCCAGCGCGACGGCCAGCCGGTCGGCGAGGACGCCGGGAATGCCCTTGAGGGCGAAAGCCTGGTCCTGCGTGATGCGGCGGCGCACGAAGAAATCGCCGTCGCCGGGCTTGGTGGACATTGATTCCGGGTAGATGTCCAGCGGGCTGATCCGCTCGGCGGACAGCACCAGCCGCTCCTCGTAGTCCAACTCGCCGCCGCGGACGACCGACACGATCTTTGTTTGCGGGCACGGCCCCATGATAGCCGCGACGGGGAAGGTGGCGAAATCGGAGATGAAAGCGTTCATCGCCTCCTCGAACCCCCCCTCCTGTAGCTGGTCGCGGATCAGGCTTTCCATGCCGTCCGCGCGCTTTTTGGCCTCGGAGACGATGGCCTCCTTGATCTTGGCGGAGACGGCCGCTGTGGCCTCTGCAAAGGCGTCGGGCGGCATCTGGGCCGGGTCCACGCCCTCGTCCATCGCCCGCTCGACCACGGCGCGGACGGCCTCCTGCTCGGCCATCGCGTCCAGCTCGGGCTGCTCGGTCGGCTCCAGCGCCCACGTGGAATCGCCTGACATGAAAAGAATTTCAGCGAGCATCGACTCGATGCCCGAGCATTTCAGGTCGGTGACGTTATCGAAAACCGTCGAGCCGCCTTGGCTCTCTAGCCTCGCCAGCACATCGGGCTCGTACTGCCCGTCGCGGCGGCGCAGGTCGGCAAGCATCTGCTTCTCGATGTCGGCGCGGGCATCCTTGGCCGCGTTGTATCGGCGCGACAGCTCGCCGCTGAAAGCGTCGTTAAAAAGTAGAGAAGCCCCGCGCGTCGCGTCTGCGGTGAAGGCTATTGCTTCTGTTGTGTTGGCGCTGGCGGGGCTAAAATTGGGATTTGGATAGAGGTCTTCCACGCCCACACGGAACTAGCCGGGCGTTGCGCGTCAAC
>DAOTNL010000133.1:0-7345 GCA_035450765.1 Kiritimatiellia bacterium
CCGCCGCCCTGGGCAACCCATGTCCGACGAGCAGCGGAAGGCGATGTGGGCCAGCATGGGCGGCGGTGGAGGCGGGGGACGTGCCACCGATGCAGCCGGCGGATCGGGCAGCATCCTCCCCGGCGGCGTTGCCGATCCCGGCGAATCGCCGGACGATTTCAACCCCTACGACACCAACTGGCGGCCGACCTCGGACGCCGCCGAAGCCCGGCGCGCCGCGGCGGAACAGGCCGCCAGCCGTGCGCGCGTCCTCTCGGGCCGCTCACAGCCGACCAACCAGCGGATGAAGGACATCAACGCGCGCCTGCGCGCGGCCGGGGGGGTAGGCCGAGAGAGTCGGGAAACGGCCGCCGACGATTCCCGGGGGCAGGATACGCCCCGCAAGCGCCACGTCGGGACAAAGAAAAGCCCCCGGCGTTCGACCGGGGGCGCTCGACGCAGCCGCCTACGCCGTCAGCTTCCGGCGCGCCGCTTCAAACTTGGCGAGCAGGGCGTCCACGTCTCCGCGCAGATCGTCGCCCAT
The DNA here is from genome assembly GCA_035450765.1 of Kiritimatiellia bacterium. GTDB lineage: Bacteria > Verrucomicrobiota > Kiritimatiellia > CAIQIC01 > Lenti-01 > Lenti-01. Next base: position 524 of record DAOTNL010000133.1, read on the forward strand.
CGTCGGGAAGGGCGGGAAGCTCATCCCGGCCAGCGATAGCCGCAGATGCTTCACGCCGCCGATCAGGACGGCCAAGTCCTTTGCCGCTTCCCGATTGTCCGCCCGTTGGTCCGCCGTCATTGTCTTGCTCATGCCTACCACCTTTCCGCGTTTTCTACGCTGTCGGCATCATGAACGATCCGCCCCGCGACATTCAACATATATCTTTGCGCCCCAACGGGGTACAATGGTGCCACTTGGGGCACGGCCGTTTTCGGGGTCCGCAGGCGCGAGTTGCACGTTTTCCGCCGAATTAAAAACGGCCGATCTGCTGCCTAGCCGTGGCCCGCGGTTGATTCTATCGCGGCGGCTTCCGGCCACGGTGCAGCGGACAGCCAGGCGGCAACCAATTTGGACGGCGCCACGTCTTGAAAATGTACGGTTCCCCGCAGCGAACACACCGGCTAAAAATATGGAGCACCGCCGACGCCTCCCCCCTCCGGTTCGTGTAAGGCTCGATTTCCGCGAGCGTGAATTTCTGACCCCGGCGGACAATCGTCTCGCCCGGCTTCATGGTTGATAGGTCGATGCTCGGATTCATGATTTGCTTTCGGTTCTGGATTTGGCTCTAGGATGCCCGTGGGCGCGTTCGGGGGTGCGGCCTGCAGCGGACTGTCGGGGCCGGCCCTTCGAAGCGCCCGGCAGGAGAAGTGACGGCGCGGGCGCACCTTTGACGAATTGGACGGGCACACAACGTTGGTTGATGCGGTTTATGATGGCCCATGCGGTATCTGCCAAGTCGGGGGAATCGTTTTTCCATTTGTCGTACAACTGCTGGGCCGATAGCTGCGAGGTCAGCAGCAAGGCATGAAAATTTGCGGTGCGCTTTTCGATGATGTCGTAAAGCGTCCGCGCATAGGCATCGGTGAACCGGGGAATGTGCAAATCATCCAGAAACAACCCGTCAGGTGAAAACCACTTTCGGAACAGTGGATCCTCTTCGACCTGCGGATAAGCGCAAAGGAACTTGGAAATTTCAACGCCACGTTTCAGCGGGTCACGCCAACAAATGGCGTCGCAGTAAGCGTCAGCCAGGTCTTCGTCGGGACCCTTGCCGCACAGGTAGCTTGATATCGCCGCGAATGATCGGTAATCGGACGCCGATTCGCGCACCACCGTGGCCAGCTCCGTTGAGCTCAAAAAGTTTATGATGCACCCCCCTTTTCGAAGTTGTTTCAGCTTTATCATGATGGTCGATGTCTTGCCGCTGGTCGAATCCCCAAACCCGATCAAGCCCGGCCGGTCGCCTGGTTGTGGGGGGAAAGTTCTTTGGTGGTCATGTTCCATCACGATGTCCCATGCGGCAGGATCGGGAGCGTAGTCCCTGGTGGCGATGGCGTAGAGATCCGGAATGTGCCGAGGCGAGTGCAGGAGATCGCTCATCGCCGCAACCCTTCCGGCGGAATGAAGGATGCCGCCCGTTCCGGCGTCTTCGTCAGAGCGGGCGCCGGGCCAGCAGCGGCGGTCCCACCGCCGCCGCTGCTGTGGCCCGAAGCGGCCCGCTTCTGAGATCCATTTTTCTTTTTTACCCGAGAGAGAGAGTCCGTAGGACTCTCTCTCGTGTCTTTAAGAGTGCGCATTTGAGTGCTGCATTTAAGTGCGCACGGTGAACCATGTGCATTATCTGCGCACGGTGAGCCTCCGAAGGGCGATGCGGAGGGCTTCAAAACGAACTTTGAAGATTGATGCTTGCCGTCCTTCCCGCGGGGGGATGTGCAGGAAAGCAGCTTGATCTTTTGGAGCGCCGAGATGCAGTAGCCGACCGTGCGCCGCCCCAGCTTCGTACGGTCTTGGATGGTCAGTTGCGCAAGGGGGAAGCGGGTGGACCTCCGATAGTTGGCGTATTGGATCAGTTCGATCCATACGATCAGGGCGGAATGCCGGTGCGGAGACGGCATGGCGAGGATCTTCCGTTGATCCGCCCGCGCCACGGGGAACCAGCCGCCGCCCACCTTGGCGCCATTCGGCGGGTCTGCCGGTTCATGGGGTTCAGTCTTTGGGTCGAGGGTCATGGGTGGCCTCCTGGGAGGTTTCGGAGATCGTGGCCTTGATGTCGTCGCAGATGAACCGGACGGAACGCACGTAGTCGCGCTCGACACCAGGAGTGCATTCGCCGGCTTGGCGTAGCCGGTGCAGAAATCGGGCCGTCTGGCGCCGCGCTATGGCGTCGATGCGGGCGTCAAGCGGGGTTGCGGTCAGGGCGGGGCTCATTATTAGGCGATCCCTTCCGCCGCCAACTTCATCACTTCGCTTTTGCGCCACCGGACGGCCCGGGCCGAACGCTTGATCGGATGCAGCTGGCCACGACGAGCAATCCGCCACAGGCTTTTGGGGTGCACATCCAGGGCGGCGGCAGCTTGCCGGGTGCGCCAGTATTCCTCGGCGGTTTCGGTGGCGCTATCCTTTGCGGCTGCAAGGATGCGCTGCATCCGTTCGGGCTCTACGTTGGTTGCGGAGAGCAATCCCTCGAGCGCGATGAGTAGCGGGCTTTTCATTCTCTTGTCCCCTTCGGTTGTCTGTTGGCCTGTTTTCATAGTGGCATTGTCAGCTACGGTCCGCATTTCTGTCAAAAAACGAGCGCGGCCGAATAAGCGAAACGGGCGCCCACTTTCGTGGAACGCCCGTCAACATTGGCCAGAATGGGTATCGGCTATGCCAGCAGCGCCGCCCGCAGTTCTTTCAACGTCTTGGCCGTCTTGACCGCCTCGACCGCCCACGCCGGCAGCGGTTCGCGCTGGGGCTTGTCGGCGTCGTCGCCCAGGAGAGCGGGTAGGGAGTCCGCCGCCTTCAAGACCATGGCATCGGAGGGCGTGAGATAGTGCAGCGTCATCATGGGCGATCCGTGGCCGACAAGCTTCTGCATGGTCGCTTGCGGCGTCCCGGCGTCAGCGTTCAGCGAGACGTAGGAATGCCGGAAGGAATGAAACCCTTTCAGGACGACGGCGCGCCGCCCGGTGCCCTCGCCGGTTCCCGGCTTCACCGTCTGAATCCCGCAATCCTCGAGATGCCGACCAATCCGCTTTGCGATGTCCGGCGCCTTGCCGGCCAGATATTCGGCCGCCAGCCCCGGCAGGACATAGGGACCGTACCGGGGCAGGGCGTCCAGGTGCGCGGCCAGGGTGGGCGGCAGCCCGATTTTGACCGTCTCGCCGCGGCGCGCCGTCTTGTTCGGGACGCGGAGGATCAGACGGCGGGCAAGATCGACCTCGCCCCATTGGAGGGTGCAGCAGTCGCCCAGGCGCAACCCGGTTCCGGCGCCGAGCAGATACAGCGTCCGCATTTCGCCGGCCGCCCGCTCCACGATGGCCCGCAGTTCCTCGACGGTGAAAGGCTGCTTGGCCGTCTGCACGTCCTTTTGCGCCTTCATGGCGGCGAAGGGATTTTCCCCGCCGGCCAGCATCACGCGGAAAAACATTTTCAGGAAACGCTTGTACTTGTTCACCCGACCCACGGACAGGCCGCTCGTGTTCAGGTGGCGAATGAAGCCGGCCGCATGGCTTTCCCGAACGTCCGCCAGCGCCTTGACGGCCGGGGCGTTCTTCTCGATCCAATCCGTGAAGGTGTTCCAATGGCTCTCGTATTGCGCCAAGGTGGCCGGGCCGGGATCGGGGCGGGCTTCTTTGTCCAGCGCCACGAACGCCGACCACGCGCCGGCCAGAGACGCGCCCGCGGTCGCGGAGGCGGCGCGATTCCTGGCAGCTTTCAGTCGGGCAGCGACGACGGCCAGTCGTTCGGCCTCGACCTTGGCCGCATAGGGAGCCAGCTTTTCGGCCGCCCTTGTTTTGGCTTCCCGGGCGCTGGTCGTGCCCAGGCTTTCGCGGAACAGCTTGCCGTCAACGCGGTACTGGACCCAATAGACGTCGCCCCTCTTGTACAGATACCCCTTGCGCGGCTTCATGGCGGATCCTCCTGGCAGGGCAGGGGCACGGGCCGGGATTGCTCCCTCTTGTTTCCTTGTGCCGCTTATTGCCCTTCACGATGCGAGCAAAGCACACAGAAGGCACACAGTCAACCGAGAAAGTCCCGCCAATCGCTGATATTCAGCGGATTTTAAGTCCCTTGCGTCTGCCATTTCGCCACCCGGGCGCCACGGCTTGCGGAGCACTATCGCAGATTCGGCGGCGCTTGCAAAGGGCCGGCATCGGGTTTCCGCCGGCCGGCGAGCGCTTTTACGTGGAACGTAAAAACTTTCGCGCCGTTTTACGTAGAACGTAAAAACTTTGCGAATAGCGCGCGGGGGCTATTTCCAGAGACCCGGGATGGGGGTGCCGTCGGGGGCGACGCCGTCGACGAGGGCGTTGCGGACGACGAAGTAGCCTTTGCGCTCGACGACGATTTCGCCGGTGGTGGGCGAGCGGGTGGAGTCGCCTTCGGGGAAGGGGATATTGCCGGTGTAGACGTAGTGCAGGCCTTCGGCCAGGGCGATCTCGCGGGCGCGGATCACGGTCTCGACCGGCGTGGGGGGCAGGTTGGCAAGCTTGTGCTGGGGATGGAAGCGGGAGAAGTGCAAGGGCACGTCGGGGCCGAGGTTGTCCATGACCCAGCGCGCGAGCTGGCGGATTTCGTCGTCGCCGTCGTTGTGGCCGGGGACGAGGAGGGTGACGATCTCGAGCCAGGTGCCGCTGGCGTGGATGATCCGCATGGTTTCGAGGACGGGGTCGCGGCGGCCGCCGGTGAGATCGACGTAGAACCGCGGGTTGAAGGCCTTGAAGTCCACCTTGTAGGCGTCGATGAACGGCAGCAGTTCGCGCAGCGGCTCGGGCTGGATATAGCCGTTGCTGACGACGAGGGTCTTGAGGCCTTTGGCTTTGGCGAGCCGGGCGATATCCAGCATGTACTCGTAGAAGATGGTGGGTTCGCTGTAGGTGAAGGCGATGGCCCGGGCGCCGCTGCGCAGGGCGGCCGCCACGACCTCTTCGGGCGTGGCGGCCTGGGTGGCGACTTGCCAGGGGAAGGACTGGGAGATTTCCCAGTTCTGGCAGAACAGGCAGCGCATGTTGCAGCCGGGGGTGGCGAGGGAGAAGGCCTGGGCGCCGGGCAGGACGTGGTAGAACGGCTTTTTCTCGATGGGATCGACGTGGACGGCGGCCAACTGGCCGTAGGAGAGGGTGTAGAGCTTGCCGCCGATGTTTTTGCGGACCTTGCACCGGCCGATCTGGCCCTCGGGCAGGCGGCAGGAGTTGGGACAGAGTCGGCAATGGACGAGGCCGTTGGGGAGCGCTTCGTACCAGAGGGCTTCGTGCAGGCCGGCGGCGGCATCCGCGCCGGCGGCGGGGGGCGCGGGCCGGGCGGGAGTGCCGCGGGCGAAGAGCCACCAGGCCGCCGCGCCGACGACGGCGATCCCGAACAGGCTGGACAGGAGCTTTTTCACCACTTCAAGATACCATGGACGAAGAAGAGAACGCCAACCGCCAGGGCGGCGAGCCGGGCGACCCGGCGGAACTCGGGCCAGCGGCCAAGGCCGCCGACGAACAGCAGCGGCACGAGGTAGACGGCGGTGGCCGCGAAGAAGACGAGGAAGTAGGCCAGGCCGCGCAGTCCATCGTGCAGCGAGAAAACGTAGGCCACGGAAAGCCAGAGCGGCGGGCAGGCGTTCGTGGCCAGCAGGAGGCCGAGCAGGAAGGGAGTTTTCCGGCCCCGGCGCGGGCCGGCGGCGCAGGCGGTTTCGTCGGGTTTCCGCAGGCCGAGGGCATAGGCCACCAGCACGAGGGCCAGGACCATCGTCGCGCCGGCGGAAATCCGGTGCAGGAGGCCCTCTCCGAACCGTTCGCCGAGAAAGCCGCTGGAGGCGCCGAGGAGCAGATAGCCCAGCAGGCGCCCGCCGAGGAATTCCAGCCAGATCCGCACCGTGCCGCGGGCGCCGCGCGCCTCGGCGGCGAAAACGGGCGCGAGCACGGGCACGCAGGAGAAGCAGCAGAACAGTCCCGTGGACAAACCCGCCAGCAGCGGCTCGAGCAGGAAAGCGGCGAAGCTGCGCACCGGCCGGCCCTCCCTCCGGTCAGCCCAGCGCGGCGATGCGCTTGAGGCGTTCGATGATGGGCAGATGCTGGGTGCAGCGGGTTTCGCAGAGGCCGCAGGCGACGCATTCGGCGGCCTGGGCGGGCGTGAGATCCCAATGGTATTTCAGGCGGCCGCGGATTTCGGCGTCGCCGGCCTTGAGTTGCATCAGGTTGTGGACGTCCATGAAGCGCGGGATGGGAATACCCTGGGGGCAGGGCAGGCAGTAGCCGCAGCCGGTGCACATTTCGTTGAAGTCCGTCTCGATGCGCTTCCGGAGGTTTTCGAGATGCGCAGGGGCGTAGGGCGTGAAGTTTTCCACGGCGCGGACGGCGGCCTCGACTTCCGCGACGGACCCGAAGCCGACGAGGGCCGTGGTGACGGCGGGTTCGGAGACCAGAAACCGCAGGGCGGCGGCCACGACGTCGGGATCGCCGGGCCCGCGGATGAAATCGAAGACGTCGGCGTGCCGGGGGATGAGGCCGCCGCCGAGGGGGTTCATGGCGACGACGCCGCGGCCAAGGCGGCCGGCGGCCTGGACGCCTTGGCGGCGATAGGGGAAGTTGATGGCGCAGTAGCCGAGGGTGACGCCCTCGATTTCGGGGTGGTCGGAGAGCATCCGCTCGATTTCGGGGCCGGTCATGTGGGTGGAGACGCAAACGTGGCCGATGAGTCCCTCTTCCTTGGCCTTGAGGGCCTCGGCGAGGGCGCCGCCGGCGACCCGGCTTTGCCAGTCGGCGGGATCCATGACGCACCAGATATGGAAGAAGTCGATCCGGGGCACGC
>DAOTNL010000134.1:0-7257 GCA_035450765.1 Kiritimatiellia bacterium
GTTGTCCAGGAACGTCAGGTAGCCGACGCGGCTGCCGCTCAGCTCCAGGGCGTCGACGTTGTTGCCGCCGGCGTCCTGCCGGTCGTCGTCCTTGTCCCAGACGGACACGACGCGGAATTCGTTGGTGACGCTTTCGTAGGACCCGAACAGCGTATTCGCCTGCGCCTGGGACAGGCGCCATTCCATCGCCGCGTCGGTCAGGTTGGTGGTGTTGACGTCGTCCGTGTGGACGGAGGTGAGCCAGCCGTTGGTGGACATGGCGCCGGCGACGGAATTGGAGAAGCCCAGCGTCGGCACCGTCCAGCCGCTGAAGTCGTAGAGATTGACCTTCACGGCGATGGACGTGGCCGAGGCCGTCTGCAGCTGTTCGTCGTTGATGCGGTATTCGCGGTTGTTGCCGGAACCGACGGCCCGGGTCAGCGCGCCGTCCACGTAGACGCCCAGCGGCCCGCCGTAGAGATAGCCGCGCGTCGGCTTGGCGACGTCTTCGTCGAAGACCACGTTCGTGGTCATGTAGGCCACCGAGCGCCAGTCGCCGTCGCGGTCCACGTCGGCGTCGGTCGCCGTGAAGCGCGCGAGATAGGTCAGCGAGGTGCCGCCGCCCAGCGAAATCTGCTTGCGGTCCGCCGCCGCCGGCGCGGCGCCCGTGATCGTCAACGTCGAATTCGTGGCCGCGGACCAGCCGTTGGTGATGAACGCGTTGGTCACCGGCACGACGGCCTGGGCCGCGTTCCAGAAATCCACGCGCGGCGCGCGGCCCGTCGCCCCGATCGTGCCGTCGATGCCGCTGTAGACGTCGGCGGCCTGCAAGCTGAACCGCACCGTGCCGTAGGCCAGATCCTGGTCCGTGATCTGCGTGCCGCCGGCCGGACCCAGGACGTAGCCCGAAACGATCAGGTTGTCCACCGACCAGGTGGCCGTGCCGGTGCCCGTCAGGTGGTTCGTGTCGGCCACGTAGGCCATGAGCCGGAACGAAACCGTTCCCGTCGAGGCAGCGGGCATCGCCAAGGCGGTCGAATACGAATTCCAGTTCGTGCCGAGAGGATTCTCGCTGTCCGACAGGTCGATGGTGCCCGACCCCCAGAGCGTTTCCGACCCGCCCGGCATCGTGCCCCACAGTTCCCAGGTGTCGGGCCCGTTCAAACTGCTGACGCGGCTGTCGAATCCGAGGCTGATGGCCTTGAAGGTCTTGGCCGTGGAAGCCGGCGCAAGGGTGAAGATCCAGGAGCGCGAGGCGCCCGTGGCGAAGCCGGCGCTGACGGTGATGACGTCCGTGCCGCTGATTGCGCCCGTATCGTTCGTGAAGTTGCCGGAGACGACGTCGGCCGCCACGACGGCGTACGGCGCCGTCAGCCGGTCGCTGCCGGTGCCGGTGAAAAGCCACGCCACGAGATTGGTCAGCACGTACTCCCGGGCCAGGCCGGTGCCGGTAACGGACAGGGTTTCCGGCACGACGGTCGGATCGACGGAATCGTCGTCTTCGAGGACGATGCGGCCGAAGTTCTGGCGGGCGCTGGCCTGGTCGCCGTCGCGGTCGTTGTCGACGTCGAAAAGGTCGAGTTGGATCAGGTTGGTCACGCCCAGCGGCCCGTCGAGGCCGGCGGGACCCCAGAGCTTGGTCACGTCCTGCGTGGTGATGCTCGGCCAATGCCAGGTCAGCATCGTGTCGTCGGCCGTGGTGTCGGCCACGAGGCTGCGCGCCGCGTCGTAGTTCGCCCAGTTGGTCTGCCAGTAGACCGCCACGAACGAGGTGTTGGTGAGGGTGCGCCCGCCGGCCAGGTAGGTGGGATCCGTGCCGAGGGCGACGCCCATGTAGTAGGGATCGTAGGCGTTGAAGCTGAACGACAGCGGATGGCCGATGAGCGCGCCGTCCGTGATCTTGTAGAGCACGTCCTGTCCTTCGCCCGAGACGTACTGCAGCCGGCCCTGGTGGTTCGACACCACCAGCGTGGCGTTCGTGCCGTCGTTCTGCCAGCCGAGCGCCCGGCTCGGCGCCGGCGGCACGATGTCGTCGTCGGTCACCTGGATGCGGATCAGGAAATTGGTCGTGATGTTCCGCGCGGTGTTGGGGCCGTCGGCGCACCAGCCGCTGTAGTACTTGCCGCCGGAATTGTTCGTGAAGCTCTTCCACGAGCCGTAGGCCCACCAGCTGCCGCCGTCGGAGTAGGAGTCTTCGGCGCTGACCGTCAGGTAGTATTCGATGGCCGGATTGTAGTTGGTCATCGCGAACGCCGCGTGGACGTAGTTGGTCATGACGACGTCGGCATTGCCGGTGGCCAGCGTGTTCGTGGCGTAGAACGGCAGATCCTTGCCCCAGTCGTTGGTGGTGCCGCCTACGGTGTCGATCTCGACCAGGTCCCAGTTGGGGGACACGCGCCCGTCGGTATCGACGATGTTGAAAGCGAACCCGCCCGGGCTGGGCGAACCGTCGCCGCTGCGCATCACGTTCGTGGCGTAGACGCCGTTGGCGTCCTCCCAGCGCAGCACGAAGCCGAAAACGTTGTTCGTGTCGCGGATCTCGCTGTCCGTCACGCTTTGGATGGGGCCGTATTTCGCGACGTGCGCGTCGTACTGGCCGGCCAGGTAGCCCGCCACGTTGGTGCCGATGTAGAGCAGCGTCGGCCGCGGCCCTTCCGTGTCCAGCTTGCCCACCACGCGGAAGGACCGCGTCGTGGCCGCGGAGAACTGGCCCGCCGTGTCGCGCGCGCGCACGCGCCACCAGTATTGCGACGTCGAGGTCGTGAAGACGTAGTTCGTCGTGTTCGCGTCCAGGTTCACGCGCAGGTCGATCGCGCCGTTTTCGGTGCCCGAAACGCCGTTGAACTGCTCGTTGGTGCTGATTTCCAGCAGGTAGCCGGTCACTTCGCCGTCCGCGTCGGTCGACTTCTGCCAGACCAGGTTCGGGCTGGCCGTCACGGCGGCGGTGTTGGTCGGCGTCGCCAGCACCGGCGCCGTCGGCAGCGCATGGCTGTCCAGCCCGCCCGCCGCGAACCGCACGTCCAGCCAGAAGTCGATATCCGCGTCGCTGACGTCCTCGAGCCAAGCGGACAGGTTCGCCGCGTTGTCGGCGACCGTCCACGGCGGGATGGAGATCGCGTCCACCGCCGCGGCGGTGTTGTCGGCGACGTGCGCCGTGCCGTCGCCGTCGTTGTTCCAAACGCCGGAGTTGACGAACGACCCCACGGTGAAGCGCGCGGTTTTCGCGCCGGCCAGGTTGAGTTCGGAGCGCGCCACCTTCAGCTCGATCGCGTCGTGGGCTTCGCTGATGGCCACTTCGCGGCCCGCGCCCGGCCCGAACCAGAAGGTGCCATCGTGCTTGTAGGCCTCGATCTGCGCCCCGCCGCCGGCCTGATGCACGTTGAGCTGGTACTCGGGGAAGTGGGCGGCGCCGCCTTGGAAATAGCCGTCGCCGATGAACGTGCCCGAGTCGTCGGCCAGCCAGTTCATGGCGGTGCTGGCGGAATTCGTGCGGGTGTCGATGCCGATGGCCACGAACGGCTTCGCGGCATCCACGACGTTGGTCATCCGGATCAGGAAATACACCCAGGTCGCGTCCGCGTAGACGCGGAACTCGCGGATGTCCGCGCTGCCGTGGTCGGCATGGTCGCGGCGGACTTCGCCCCGCTTGTCCGTCCAGATGAATTCCTGCAGGGAATTCGCGGCGCTGTTCAGGACCGCGGAAGCGCTGCCGCGCCAGTCCGCCGGATTGCCGTCGATCGTGAATTCCTGCGTGCCGGTCGCCGTGGCGGCGCTGGCCTCGTCGTAGGCGACCGAGTAGTAGGTCCAGTTCTCGGCATAGAACCGGTAGTAGTTGGTCGTGTCGGGCGCGAGACCGACGTCGCTGGCCGTCGTGCCCGCGCCGCGGTAGACCACGGTGCCCGAACCGAGCGCATCGCCCGCATTGTAGGTCGCGCCGTTGACCGGCGCCGTCCAGCCCGCATCGACCGTCTGGCGCACGATCAACGTGTCCTTGGCCCCGCCGGACACGCCGCGGACCCATTCCAGGTTGATCTGGCTGTTGGTGTTGACGCCGTCGCGCGTGGCCGTCGCGCCCGTCGGCGGATTGAGGTTCTGGACCGTCAGCGCCGGATTGTTCGTCCGCACCGGGGAACAGGAACTGCCCGACGCCACGAAGCGGCTGGTCGTCACGCCGGCGGAAACCATCTGCAACTGGTTCGACCAATAGCTGTTGTTGTTGGCGTTCTGGAGCCACGGCAGGTCGTGGTAGGTCGCGAACGCGCCGTCCCGCGCCCAGTCGAACTCGATCCCGGCGGACTGGCCGGGGCCCGGCGGATAGGATTGGAACTGGAAGCTTTCGTAGTCGCCCAGCCAGGAGCTGGCCGGCGCGGTCCAGGCCGCGCCGTTGAGCGCATTGCTGCCCGCCCAGGTCGGACAGGTCACCGCGATCAGGTGCGCCCATTCGGTGCCGTAGCGGATTTCATCGAAGAAGACGCGGCCGATCGTGGCCCCGCCGTCGCTCGACCCAACGTTCAGGCGGATGCGCGTGATCTGGTCGATGCCCGTGCCCAGCGTGGCGCTGGCGTCCCAAGAGGTCGGTTCTTCGCTTGGGAATTCGCCGCCGAGGATTTTCCACGCCTTGGTCTGCAGCGACTTGGTTTCGAAATTGTATTTGCCGACGACCATGTAGACGTTGCCGGTGTCGCCGCTGCCGCCGCCGAAGGGCAGCAGGTCGAACGCGGACCAGTAGTTGGTGCCGTCGCCCATCGCCGCCAGCGTGGTCCAGTTCGCGCCGCCGCCCTTGCCGAAGAAGGCTTTCTCGGTGCCGCCGTTCATCAGGCTCAGGCCGGCCCACTTGCTCGCGCCCTGGAACTGGTAGGCCATCATGAAGGCCACGTAGAAGCTGCCCGTGCTGATCGTGGAAACGAGGTCGCGGTCCGCCGTGGCGCTGCCGCCGTTGCCCGGATCTTCCACCCAGGCCACGTTGCCGGCCATGGCCGGATAGCCCGTCAGGTCGAGGAATTTCGGCACGGTGGAATCGGCCACCGCGTTGTTCGTCCGCGCCAGCCACGTGCCGCTGTTGGCGACCCAGTAGTTCGCGCCGAAGCCCTGGCCGCCCTTCATCGAAGTTCCGAACGCCGTGCCGTTCGTGTAGCTGAAGGGATTGACCTTTTCGTAGGCCGCGTAGGCGGCGTTGGTGGCCGCCGCCACCACGCCCGTCGAGTAGTAGTTGGCGGCGTTGACCGAGTAGAACTTGTAGAAGTTGGTCGTGCCGGGCGCCACCACGTGTTCCAGCGCCGTCGCGGAGCCCTTGTAGATCACCGTGCCGCCGTCGATCGTGTTGCCCGCCGAATACCCCGTGCCGTCGGTGGGCTCGGTCGAGATCGCCGCCGTCTTGTGCACGACCATCACGTCGTTGCCGGCGCCGTTCTTCGTCCAGGCCAGCCGGACCATTTCGCTGCCGTCGGCGGTCGCCGCCTGGTTCGTCGGCCACTCGGGTTTCGTCGGCGCCACCTGCACGATGCCCGCCCAGTTCGTGGCGATGCGCACTTCGTCGAAATAGACGTTGCCCGGCGTGCCCGCCCCGCTCCCGGCGCCCGCCGCGAGCCGGACCGTGTTCACCCAGCCCACCGTGTTGCTGGCCTTCGACACGGTCACGTCCCACGACGACGGCTCGTCCGTCGGCACCGCCTGCACGCCGATCTGGTAGGCCTTGGCCTTGGCCTCGCCGGCGGCCCAGTCGTAGTAGCCCACGATGACGTAGTCGTTGCCCGTGCCCTTGGCCAGCGTGTAGGCCGAGCCGGTATTGTCGATGCCCAGCTGCTGGTCCTGGCCGTAGATTTCGCCGAAGAACAGTTTTTCCGAACTATTGGTCCAGAACAGGGCCAGGCCGGCGTACTTGTTCGCGCCTTCGTACTGGTAGTTCATGACGTAGCCGAAATAGATCCGGCCGCTCTTGTACTCCTGGCCCAGCGGACGGAAGACGGCGCGGGACGTGTCGTTCGGCGGCGTCGTGCGGATCTTGTTGCCGGACGGCGCCGGGTAGTTCGTCTGCTCCGCGAAGCTGCCGGAAGAATTGGTGAACTCGCCGACGTCGCCGTACCAGCCCCCGCCCCAGCCGGTTTCGCCGGCCAGCCCCGCCAGGGTCGTGCTGTTCGTGTAGGAGAAGGTTTCCACGACTTCGCCGGCGGAGAAGGAAGACGTCGCCTCGGAATCCGTCAATCCGGCCGAGTAGTAGTTTCCGCTGTAGGAATAGAAGGCGTAGTGGTGGATCGCGCCCGACGCCACGACGTGCTCGAGCGCGGCGCCGGAGCCCTTGTAGATCACGGTGCCGCCGCCGCAAGCGTCGCCCGCGGAGTACGCCTGGCCTTGCGTCGGCGCCGTCGAGGCGCTGCCGGACTTGTGCACGATCATCACGTCGTAGGAGGCGTGCTTCGTCCAGGCCAGATCGATCATCGTCTTGCCGTCGGCCGTCGCCGTCGCCGCGGAAGGATCGGGCAGGATGAGCACGCTGGCGGTGCCCGGCGACGTCGTGCGGTAGTTCAGGAACGAACCGGTCCCGTTGTACGGATAGACCGCGGCGTAGTAGGTCGTGCCGGCGCTCAGTCCCGTGATCGTGGCGCTGCCGTGCTTGCCGGCGCCCGCCACCACGACGTAGTTGCCCGCGCCGATCTGGTCGCCGCTGCCGAACGCGAGGTCGGCGGAATAGCCGGTCCAGTCGCTCGGGTTGGAACTGACCGCGCCGCCGGACTTGACCAGGATGATCGTGCCGTCGGCCGTGCCCGTGTTCGTCCACGCGATCGTCGCCGTCGTGCCGCTCGCCGGCAGGAAGCTGACGACGGACGAGCTGGCGCCCGGCTCGGACTTGCCGGTCGTGGCGTTGGCGCTGCCCGGCGTGCCGCCGGTCAGGTAGTTGTAGGTCGCGTTGGCCGGCGTGCCGTCGTAGGCGTACGGGTAGATCCGGTAGTAATAGGTCGTGTCGGCCGACAGCGAACCGTTGGTGTAGGAACCGGCGCCCGCCGCGGTGCCGGCGTAGACCACCGTGCCGGCGCCGAGGGCGTTCCCCGCGGTATACGCCGTGCCGTCCGCCGGCGCCGTCCAGCCGGCATCCGCCGCCTGCCGCACGATCAGGTAGCCGCTCTCGCCGGTCGCGTCCGTCCAATCCAGCTTGATTTCGGTGTCCGACAGCGCCGTGGCGGAGAGCGTGCCGTGCGCCGTCGGCTCCGTCGAAAGCGCGTAGCGGTTGCTCGGGTTGCCGCTCGCCGCCGCCACGTTGTAGTTCAGCGTCGCGTTCGTGCC
>DAOTNL010000135.1:0-7214 GCA_035450765.1 Kiritimatiellia bacterium
GACGTCCAGCAGCCGCCACTCGTTGGTGCTGGTCAGCAGGGCGTCGAGGCCTTCGATCTTGTAGGACCGGCCGACGGTGGACTGGAAGGTCAACGCCACGGAGGTGGGCGAAATGACGATCTTGTTTTCCCAGCCGACGTAGCTGCCGGGCGCCTGCGGATCGGTGTTGGCCACCCATTCGCTGTAGTTGGGGAAGCCGTCGCCGTCCCAGTCGCCGTTGGCGGCGTTGGTGACGGTGCCGAACTTGAGCAGTTCCCAGTCGTCGGGCATGCCGTCGAGGTCGGCGTCCCACGGCACGACGATGACGACCGTCGCGGCGGTGGCGCTGGTGCCGTCGAAGGCGTTGAAGACCGTGTCGGCGTAGGTCACGTCGCTGGTGCGGCCGCCCTGGCTGAGCGCGGTCACGTGCCACGAGAAGATGCCGGTGTTCGGATCGAACGTGGCCAGCTTGGATCCGCCGACCGGCAGGTTGGAAGCCGTCAGCGTCGTGGCCGGGCTGTCGTAGTCGATGGCGGCGACCGTGAAGGCGGAGGTGGCGCCGACCGGCATGACGTGGACGCCGTCGGGCGTGAATTGCAGCACCGGCGGCTCATTCGCGGCCTGGACGGAGGTGGCCAGCTCGAGGGTGAAGGCCAGCACGTTGGTGCCGACCAGTTCCACCTGCCGGGTCTGGGCCTGGTTGCGCAGGTCGACCGTGTTCCACGTGTTGGACTTGTCCGTGGCGGCCGTATTGATGGCGCCGGCGGACATGGCCAGCTTGACGGCGCTGGCGCGGCCCTCGGCGGGCCGGATGGCGGTCACCTCCAGGGCGGTGGTCCCCGTGGCTTCCTCGGCCAGGTTGCGCTGGCCGGTGCGCAGCAGGGCGTCGAGGTCGGGCGAAAGGCCGTTGCGGACGTAGAGCGTCTTGCCGGGCATGGCGTAGCTCACCGCGAAGACGTGGGTGGTCGCATTGGCCAGCGACACGGTCTTGGCCACGCCCGCGTTGGAGAACGCGACGGAGTTGGCGGCGGTGGCGGGCGCATACAGGACGTTGACGCGGTTGGTGACGCCGTCCCACCAATCCTTGAGGGCGGACGTGCGGTAGGCCCCGACCCCGCCGCCGGCCACGTTCGCCGTCCCTTCGTCCTCGGTGCCGGAATCGGGCATGGAGACGAAGTTGCCGATCATCTGGACGACGTTGGTGCCGCTCTTGCGCCAGGCGCCGACCATCCGGCCGCCGCTGCGCTCGAAGAGGGCCATCACCGCGTCGTTGCGCAGGATATATTCGTTCTCGCCGTCGAGATCGACGTCGGCGGCCACGGCTTCCACGGTCGCCAGCGTGCGGTTGGCCCAGTCGTCCACGGCGCCGTAGAGCGCGGCCAGGCGGGTCTGGCCCTGCGCCTTCCAGGCGAAGCCCTGCAAGCCCTGCCAGGCCGACGCGGGCGAGATGTAGTCGCCGAAGCTCCAGCGCGCCAGGTTGCCGTTGTCCTCCTGGTGGAAGGCGGTTTCGAAGGTGGAGGCGAACAGGGTTTGCTGCGCGAGGCGGCGGACGGCGGCGTTGGTGAGGCCGCGCACGGTTTTCCACGCGTTGGAAAGGAGGCCGTTGGTCATGGAGCCGTAGCGGACGCCCGACGGCAGGTTCGTGCCGAAACGGACTTCGAACAGCTTGGGCGCGAGGCCTTCGTGGCGGGCCGAGCCGAAGTACCAGTTGTCGTAGTTCCGGTTGGCGGCGTGGTGCACCCAATCCTGGGCCTGGGAGCCGTCCGCGGCGCGCAGGTCGCGGTTGACGGTCTCGCCGTTGAGCGCCTCGTCGAGGGCGACGACCTGGATCCACGGATGGTTGGCCATCCAGCGCAGGTTGCGGTCGTAGGCGTCGGCGTTGGCGTTGGCGGACATGTCTTCCCACATGTAGAAGAGGGTCGAAATCTGGTCGCCGCCCGCGCGCGCGCGGCGGTTGAAGAGCCGGCGCAGTTCGGTCGGCAGTCCGCCGTCCGAATTGGCGTAGCGGTAGTTGTTGGCGGCGGTGGCGATGACGAAGGCGTCGATGGACGGCCAGTCGCCGCCGGCATGTTCGAGCCACAGCCGGTTGATCTTGTAGGCGTTGTTGCCCAGCGCCTCTTCGCGGCCATACCACTCGAGGAGGTGCGGCGTCTGGTCGAGGATGGTCGCCCGGAAGCCGAGGTTCGTCTTGACCTGCTTGAGGGTTTCGACGTCGGCGACGCGCTCGGGAATCCAGAAGACGTTGGTGGAGACCACGCCGCTCGTGGACGCTCCGCCGTAGATTTCGTTGAGGACTTCCGCGGCGAGCTGGACGTTGGCGCGGTTGTAGGCCGCGTCGAAGTACTTGAGGATATGGTCGGAGAACGTGCTGCCCAGCAGCCGGAACGTGCCGGCGGCGACGCCCGCGCGGATCTGCTCGTTGAGGCCGGGACCGGAATACCACGTGTTCGAGTTGCCCACCTTGGCCCATTCCAGCGCCATCGCCAGCGTGGGGGTGACGTGCAGGTTGAGCGCGGCGTTGGAGTAGATGTTGTGGATCTTGACGGGGCGCTGGTAGCCCGCGCCGCTGCCGTTGTCCACGATGTTCTGGATGGTCGCGCCCGGCTCGACGGCCTGGTTGCCGTGCGCCAGCAGGGCCACCTTGGCGTGCTGGCCGCGGTTGTTCCAGACCGAGCCGCCGGCGGTGCGCCCGATGCAGGTCGAATAGTAGCCGTTGGCGGCGACGTAGTTGTAGTCCTGGTAGTAGTCGGAGCACAGCCAGTCGTCGCCGATGGTGTCGGTGAAGTCGTTGAGCCCGCCCTTGTCGCCGGCGCCGCCATCGTCGCCCGTGAAGTCGCTGGTGGTGTAGACCTGGAACTTCAGGACGTCGGGATTGCCGTTCCAGCCCGCGGCGACGAGCGCGGCGCGGTCGATGCTCCACGCCACGGCGTCGAGTTCGGAGTTGAAGTAGGCGCCCAGATAGGCGCCCGGCACGGCCACGACGCCGGCCGCGGCCAGGTCGCCGCCGATGTCGGTGGTGTTGTTGGCCGGGAGGGTATCCTTGTAGAACACGCCGCTGCCGCCGTCGTAGACGCCGACGCAGGCGTTCCACTTCATGCGGCTGCCGGCGTTGACCTGATCGGGCAGGTTGACTTCGCCCGTGCCGTAGTCGCCGAAGTTGATGGCCACGTAGACGTTCAGGGCGCTTTGCTCGGCGTTGGCCTGCAGGTCGTCAAAGTCCACGCGGAAGTACAGTTTGCCGTCGGCGGCGCCGCCGTCGTGGAAATAGAACGCCACCATGTCGCGCGAACTGTTGAAGCCGTCGCCGCGGCGATAGATGTCGGACACGTTGCCGCCCTGGTCGTAGTTGTCCAGCGCGAGCAGGTCGTCGAGGGTCCAGTCCATGAATTCGCGGTAGTAGGTC
Organism: Kiritimatiellia bacterium; assembly: GCA_035450765.1. GTDB lineage: Bacteria > Verrucomicrobiota > Kiritimatiellia > CAIQIC01 > Lenti-01 > Lenti-01. The sequence continues at coordinate 3,383 of DAOTNL010000135.1, forward strand.
GTATCGTTGACGGTGCCGACGACGGCCCCCTGCCCCACGACGATGGTGCCTTCGCCGCCCGGATCGGAGACGGAATCTTCGCGGGTCGGATCGGTGCCGTTCTGGTATTCCAGCAGGTTGACGTAGGCCTGTTCGTCGAGCTCCACGTCGAGATAGGTGTCGCCGTCGGGGTTGCCGTCGGCGCCGTTGACGCCGGCGGCGTCGAGCGGATCGAGGCCGTAGCGGACTTCCCAGCCGTCGGGCAGGCCGTCGCCGTCGGTGTCGGGATTCAGCGGATCGGTTTCCGTCCAGGTTTCGCCGACGTCCCAGACCCGGTCGTTGTCGGCGTCGCCGGCGACGCGCCCGTTGAAGTCCTTGTCCTCGCCGTAGCCGTCGCTGAGGCCGTCGCGGTCGCTGTCGGCGATGCCCGGGGACGTCTCCAGCCAGGTTTCGCCGCTGTTGATGACGCCGTCGGGCCAATTGCGCTCGATGTATGGATCCCAATTGGTCGGCAGGTTGGCGCCGTCGCCGTCCACCCACCCGTTGCGGTTGGCGTCCTCGATGCCGTCGGGCAGGCCGTCGTAGTCGGTGTCGGGATTCGTCGGATCGGTGGTCGTGCCCTGCGCGAGCTTGGTGCGGCTGGCGCCGGTGCCGGCGCCGTCGATGCCCTTCACTTTCCCGGAATTGTCCAGCGTGTTGTAGAACGGCGGGTCGAGGTCGGCCAGGAAGTTCTTGAACCCGTCGCCGTCCGTGTCGGTGGCGACGTCGGTGCCGTCGGCGGGCCAGCGGTAGCCCAGTTCGAGGCCGTCGGGCAGGCCGTCGCCGTCGGTGTCCGGGCTGTTTTCCATCGATTTGCCGCGGGCGAAGTAGTTGAAGACTTCGGTCTGCGTCCAGTATTCGGCGGCGCTTTCGGGCAGCGGACAGGCGGAGACTTCGTTGGTGTTGACGATGCCGTCGTCGTCCCAGTCCGCGTCGGCCGCGTTGGTCGCGGAAACGAGTTCGCGGAACTGGACCGTGGCGTTGCGGACGGCGGAGTTGGAGGAGGAACTCAGTTCCGTGCCGGTCGTATCCGCCCAGACCGTGGCCGTGAAGCGGTAGGCGCCGGCGTTGGTGACGGTCCAGACGTGGTTCCAGGTCAAGCTGTCGCCGTTGGTGACGACGCTGTCGAGGGCCACGCTGCCGACGTAGCCCAGCGGGCTGTTGAACTGGATGGCCAGGTTGGTGGCGTTGGCGTCGGTCAGCACCACGATGGGCGTCTGCCGCAGGGCCGGATTGGTGGCCAGCACCGCGGCGGGCACGTCGGCCATCTGGATGACGTATTTCGCGCCGTCGCTGTCGGTCTCCGGCGGCGTGGCGATGATCAGCGTGGGCAGCAGCGGCCCGCGGTGCTGCACCAGGCGCGTCGCGGCCTTGTCGAACGTGCCGTAGCCGTTGCTGTTGGTGAACTCGACCCGCACGCCGTAGAGCCAGCCGTCCTGGCCGTTGTAGACGTTGGGCATGTCGAAGCCCAGGACGTTCAGGCCTTCGCCGGCGACGCCCCAGTTCCACTGGTGCGTGAAGTTCAGGTCTTCGGCGGCCACCAGCTCGCCGCGGTTGGTCGAGCCGTTGGCGGAAGCGTTCACGTAGACCTTGACCCGGTCGAAGATCTGCTGGTCCGTCAGTCCGGCGGCCATGCTGGCGGTGTACTTGATGCGCAGCTGCCAGCCGGCTTCCACCATCGTGCCGTCGGCCTCCGGCCAATCGAAGAAGAATTCCTCCGCCGGGCCGCGCGTGTTCAGCGTGCGGACGAGCTGCGTGAAGTGGCCGTTGGTGGGATTGTCCGCCGCCGGGTCGGTCGCCGACCAGGCGTTGGTGGCGGAGCTCGACCATTCGCGCGCGCGGATGCGGATGGTGGCCGTGCCCGTGGCCGGGATGCGGGAATAGTTGAAGCGCCAGATCTTCGGATAGGCCGTATCCTCGGCCATGGCTTCGGTCCACGCGCCCACGGCGGACGCCTGCGCCCAGACGACCTTGCCGGACACCAGGCCGTTGCCGGGGCCGTCGTTGCCGGAGTTGCCGTCGGCGATATGGTACCAGACTTCCCGCGCGGTCGGATCGGTGCGGACGATGACGCCGTATTCGCTGCCGTAGTAGGTCTCGCCGTCGGCCGCCGGATACTGCACGTAGCCCTTGGGCGTCTCCGTATCCAGATAGACCGTCTGGCGGAAAGTGTTGAAGACCGGCGCGCCGTCGTTGCGGCTGAGGAACGCCCGCGCCGTCAGCAGGTGGAACCCGTCCGCGAGGCCGTTGGTCGTCCAGCTGTTGTAGTCGTTGTGCTTGTGGTAGGCCTTGGTCTTGAGGTTCTGGGCCGCCGTGCTCCACTCGCCCAGCATGTTGAACTTGCGCGCCACGTCGGCGGCGCTGCCCGGCCAGACGACGTCCCAGCCGTTGCCGCCGTAGCCCTGCTGGCGCGCCGAGCCGATCTTGTAGCGGAAGACGGTCCCGGCGGGCATCGCGGGGACGGTCATCTCCCACCAGTCGGAAGAATCGCTGCCGTTGCCCACCCACGCCGCCTCGATCACGCGGGTGTCGGCGTTGGCGCCCTTGCCGCCGGCGCCCTCGGGCCAGGCCGTGCCGTTGGTGGTGTAGTAGAGGTGCACGCGGTTGCCCGTGACCTTCGGCGTCTTGGCGCCGACGTAGATCGTGGCGCCGCCCGCATTGGTGACCGGCGGCCAGAACTGCGCGTTGCCCGCGCGCTCGCCGTCCTGGGTGCCGTTGGGATCGTGCCAGATCCACGACACCCCGTAGGTGCCGTCCCAGTCGTTGCTGCCCGTCGACAGATTCGTGGTGAAAGCCGCATTGAGCGTGGCGACGTAGGTTTCCGCGCCCGGCGAGGCGATCTTGGCGCGCGCGGAATCCGCCGCCGCGAATTTCTCGGGCCAGATGCGCTGGACGAAGTTCACGCTTTCGAAGCCCAGGAACATGTCGTGGCTCAAGGCCGGCGGATTGTCGCGCAGGTCGCCGAGGGCGTTGGTGGCTCCGTTGAGGTCCATGCCGCCGTCGAGGCGCATCAGGACGTTGTTGGCCGAGCCGTCCACGCGCGCCGTGAAGACGACGTTGGTGCCCTTGGTGATGCGCGGCACCGCCTGGCGGTAGGTGTAGGGCGGCGGAGTGACGCCCGCCGGGAAGCCGCGGTTTTCGTAGCCGTAGGGGTTGAACGCCGCGTCGCCGTCGGGCCCGTCCTTGCGGTCCACGGAAATGGTTTCGGCCAGTTGGCCGTTGTCGTAGACGGAAATGACGCCGCCGGCCCAGAGGCTGCTGGGATCGGGATTCTTGTAGCCCCAGACCGAATAGCTGTTGGGGGGCTGGTTCACGTTGTAGAGGTCGCCGGCGTAGACGTAGTCCGCGGCCGGGCCGCTGTTCTTGAAGTAGCACTGGTAGGCGCGCGCGTAGTTGTAGAGGTAGGCGTCGTTCGGGAAGGTCCCTTTGGTCGGGATCAGGCGCCAGTCCTGCCACTTGGAGTTGAACACCGTCAGGAACGTGTTGTACGGGAAGGTCCCGCCGCGCTCCCAGGCGATCACCGCGCCGTCCCAGTGGGTGCCCATGCCGTGGTGGGAATAGCGCGCGCCGTTTTCGTGGATCTTGAGCAGTTCGGGGATCTGGGTCTGGCCCCACTGGCCGAGGAACGCGGTGCTGGCCCAGCGCGGGAAGGCGCCGCCGCTGCCGGAGAGGGTTTCCGCGTGGCGGTTGCCGTCGGTGTAGAGCAGGCCGAGCCCGCCGCGCAGGAAGTAGTAGGCGTGCTGGAGTTCCTTGCGGTCCACGTAGTCGTTGTCGTGGCTCTGCGCGTGCATCACGCCGATATCCGGCCCAAAAC
>DAOTNL010000136.1:0-7187 GCA_035450765.1 Kiritimatiellia bacterium
ACGCGCGAGATGCTGCCCAACCTCCTCCTCGCCGGCGCCGCCATCTGGGCCGAAATCGAGGAAGAAGAGGACGCCCAACTGATCCTCGCCGGCGCGATGATCGCCTACGAGGGCTTCATCGTCACGAAGTACTCCCGCGCGGACGAACTGGAAGCCGACCGCGTCGGCATGCTGTACATGGCCAAGGCCGGCTACGATCCCGCCGCCGCCCCCCGCGTCTGGGAACGCCTCGCCGGCGCCAGCGACAGCCAGCTCGAAAAAGTCCTCAGCATCTTCTCCACCCATCCGCGCGACTTCAAGCGCGCCAAGGAACTCCGCAAGCATCTTCCCGAAGCCCAGGCCCTCTACGCCGCCGCCCCCGTCCAGCGCGACGGCTCCAAGAAACTCGCCGATCTCCCCCCGCTCCAAAACAAAAAATCCCCCGCCCAGAAATCCAAGAAGAAGAAATCCGGCTCCTGAGCCGCCGCCCCCCCCGCGCCCCAGACCCCCACGGCCTCGCGCCGTGGGTGAATCAGGTCCCGCCCCGAACGGACGCCCCTCCTCCCCCCGCGCCACCCGTTGCGGCTCGAAGTTTTTACGTTCTACGTAAAACTCCCGCAAAGTTTTTACGTTCTACGTAATTTTCGGGCAAAGTTTTTACGTTCTACGTAAAATCGGCCCGGCCCCCATCGACAGGCCGCGCCCCCTCTGCTAAACTCTTTGTCCATGCCGTTGAGCTGGACTGAAATCAAGGCCCGCGCGATCGCCTTCTCCCGCGAGTGGTCCGCGGAAACCCGCGAAACCGCCGAGGCCAAGTCCTTCTGGGACGCCTTCTTCAACGTCTTCGGCCTCAGCCGCCGCGCCGTCGCCGTTTTCGAAGAACCCGTCCGCTCCCTCCAAGGCTCCTACAACCGCATCGATCTCTTCTGGAAAGGCCGACTGCTCGCCGAGCACAAGTCCGCCGGCAAGGACCTCGGCCAGGCCAAGGGCCAGGCCTTCGACTACGTCCAGGACCTGATCCGCGAGGGCCGCCAGGCCGAAGTCCCCGACTACGTCGCCACCACCGATTTCGCCCGCCTCCAGCTCTACGACCTGAACGCCGACGGCGCGCTCGTGGCGGATTTCCCCCTCCGGGAATTCCACCGCCACGTGAAGCACTTCGCCTTCATCGCCGGCTACCGGCAGCACGCCTTCGCCGAAGAACCCGCCGTCAACGTCGCCGCCGCCGGCCTCATGGCCAAGCTGGCCGACACCCTCGAGGACGCCGGCTATCCCGACCACCGCCGCCAGGTCTTCCTCGTTCGCCTCCTCTTCTGCCTCTTCGCCAACGACACCGGCATCTTCGACTCCAACGCCTTCGATCTCCTCGTCCACGAGTCCGCCCCCGACGGCAAGGACCTCGGCCCGCGCCTCGCCGAATTCTTCGAGACCCTCGACCTTCCGCGCGAAAAGCGCCAGACCACGCTCGACGAGTCCCTCGCCGCGCTGCCCTACGTCAACGGGGGCCTCTTCGCCGAGCCGCTGCCCGTCGCCCACTTCAACGCCGCCATGCGCGAAGCCCTGCTCGAAGCCACCCGCTTCGACTGGTCGCGCATCTCGCCCGCCGTCTTCGGCGCGCTCTTCCAAGGCGTCATGGAACCCCGCGCCCGCCGCCAGATCGGCGCGCACTACACCTCCGAGGCCAACATCCTCAAGGTCATCCGCCCCCTCTTCCTCGACGACCTCCGCGCCGAGCGCCAAAAGGCCGGCGGCAACCGCGCCGCCCTCGAAAAACTCCACGCCAAGCTCGCCGCCCTGAAATTCCTCGATCCGGCCTGCGGCTGCGGCAACTTCCTCGTCATCGCCTACCGCGAACTCCGCGCCCTCGAAAACGACCTCCTCGCCACCCTCCACCAGGGGCAAACGGTCACCGACATCGCCCAGATCGCCCGCGTCAACGTCGACCAGTTCTGCGGCATCGAGATCGACGAATGGCCCGCCCGCATCGCCGAAGTCGCCATGTGGCTCATGGACCACCTCATGAACCGCGACCTGTCCGAAAAGCTCGGCCAGTACTTCGCCCGCCTGCCCCTCGCCAAGTCCGCCCGCATCCGCCAGGCCAACGCCCTTCGCATCGACTGGCAAGACGTCCTCCCGCCCCAAGAATGCAGCTACGTCATGGGCAACCCGCCGTTCGTGGGCCAAACCTACCGCACCGACGAGCAAAACCAGGACGTCCGCGACATCTTCGGCGATATTAAGCGCGTGAACAGCATCGATTACGTCGCCTGCTGGTACGTCAAAGCCGCCGACTACGTGCGCAGCAACAAGGCCATCCGCTGCGCGTTCGTCTCCACCAACTCCATCACGCAGGGCGAACAGGTCGAGCCCATCTGGCGCACGCTCCTCGACCGGGGTGTCATCATCCATTTCGCTCATCGCACGTTCAAATGGGAAAGCGAAGCCCGCGGCAAGGCCCACGTCCACGTCGTCATCATCGGCTTTGGGCTTTCCGACCACTCGCCCAAGCTCATCTTCGACTATTCCGACGACGAGACTCCCGTTGTTTACTCTGCAAAAAACATCAATCCATACTTGGTCGATGCACCAACGGTTGTAGTGGAAAATCGCGCATCGTCTATTTGCAGCGCACCAAGAATGACAAAAGGCAATCAACCTTCAGACGGCGGCAATCTAATTCTAACCGCTACAGAGAAAGACGAACTTCTTGTAAATGAGCCCATTGCGGCTCCATACATTCACCCATATCTCGGCTCCGATGAATTTCTAAACGGAAATCCCCGCTATTGCCTCTGGCTTAAAGATGCCGGTCCTGTCGACCTCAAAAAGTGCCCGTCCGTACTTCAACGGCTCCAGAAGGTTCGTGAATTCAGGCAAAAAAGCACTGCCAAGCCAACGCGAGAGAAAGCTGAAACACCACAACTGTTTTTCTTCATTTCTCAACCGGATTCGAATTTCCTTGCGATTCCTGAAGTATCATCTGAACGGCGCAAGTATCTTCCAATCGGATATATGGAGCCAGACACCATCGTCTCCAATAAGCTTTGGATACTTCCTGGCGCCACGCTCTACCACTTCGGCATCTTGACCTCGGCCATGCACATGGCTTGGATGCGGCAAGTTACAGGCCGCTTAGAAATGCGCTATCAGTATTCCGGCAGCATCGTCTACAACACCTTCCCCTGGCCCGAGAAGATCGCGGACGAGCGCAAGGCGGAGATCGAGCGCTTGGCGCAAGCGGTGCTGGACGAGCGGGCGAAGCATTTGGAGAAGGGGGCGACGCTGGCGGACCTGTACGATCCGGTGACGATGCCGCCGGGGCTGGCGAAGGCGCACGCGGCGCTGGACCGCGCGGTGGACCGCGCCTACCGTTCGGCGCCCTTCGAGACCGAGCGCGCCCGCGTCGAGCACCTCTTCGCCCTCTACCAGTCCCTCACCACCCTCTTCCCCGAAAAGCCGAAGAAAAAGCCGCGCAAGAAACCCTCCCCCGGCCAGGAAAGCCCTCCATGAACAGAAACGACGACGAGAAGCAGTTCACCTTCGGCACCTGTGTCTATGAATCCACCAGCCCGGAACGAGGCGTGTTGTCGGATAACACCAAGATCCTGAACGTGTTGGTGCCGTTCGAGGAGTCGCTGAAGCTGAACCTCGCCATCGACGAATGCATCCGCAAGTTGAACAAATACAAGCGCAGCAAGAAACCGGGCAAGCGCGCCGCCCTCAACCTCAGCATCAACCTCAGCGACGGCCGCATCTCCATCAACGAAGGCAAACTGAAGAAATAGCATGCCGACGGGAGCCGAGCATGTTCTTTGCATACTTCGACGAATCGGGCGATACGGGGTTCGACTCTTCCCCGACGAGCACTTTTGCCCTGACCGCTCTTCTCGTAAACGACCGCAATTGGCTGTCGGCTTTGGATCAAACCGTCGCTTTCCGAAGATTTCTCCGAGATCAGTTCCGCATCCCGACCCGCGCGGAGTTGAAAGCCAGCTGGCTGGTCCACAACAAGGGCGACATCAGGCCTTGCGGTCTCACCTTTCAGGCCCGAATGTCGGCCTATGCCGCCGCGATGCGATTCCAGCGAAAATGCGGCGTGTTCAGGACGTTCACGATCTTGGTCGCCAAGTCCCGCATCGCCAATCGCCCCAGCGACGTCCGCGAAATTGCATGGCGTTACGCCATCCAGCGACTCGAACGCTTTGGCCGTGCAAACCACGAGAATCTACATGTCATCCCCGATGAGGGCCATGGCGATTTCATCGTGAAAAAAATCCGCGCCATGCGCCGATTCAGTCATGTGCCGTCGGCTTATGGGCCGGAAGCGCTGAAGCGGGATGCGACCAACATCGTTGAAGATGCCTCGGAGCGGAATTCCCGCGAGTCCTATTTCGTGCAACTGGCTGACCTGAACGCCTATGCCGCGTTTCGAAAGGTTTTTCCGGGGCCTAGTTTCGGCGCGGAAATCTGGGATGAACTGGGCGAGTCCAGAGTCATGGAAGTGAACAGAATCAATGGTGGTCCGCCCGGCATCGTGGTCTGGCCTGCATGAAGAAGCCCGCTTTTTACGGCGGGCGGGGGAAGTCCTACTACTGATCACAGGACCAGGCTCAGACCTCGATTTAACTATATTCCCTCTTGGGCTGGTGTCCACTTCTATTTTTCCGATTTTCCAGCGTTAGGCTGTTTGTCCCACCTAACGTATTCGCCTGCCGTGGATTCTAAGGTTGCCCACGGCGGTCGAATCGGGCCCGCGCGGCGCGTCACTCCAGCCCGCGGTCTTCGAGGTCGTCTTCTTCGAGGCCGAGGTAGTGGCCGAGTTCGTGGTAGTAGGTGACGCGGACTTCTTCGCGGAAGAGTTCTTCGTCGCCGTCCGCGTAGTCCCAGAGGTTTTCGAGGAACAGCAGGATTTCCGGCGGCAGCGGATCGCCGCTCTCGACGCCTTCCGCGCAGTTCGGCCCCACGAACAGCCCGAGCAGGTCCGGATCGACGCCGTCGTCGCGCACCATCGCCTTCGTCGGCCGCGGCAGATAGACCACGGGCACCTCCGCCGCCCGCCGCGCCATTTCGCGCGGCAACTGGAGGCGCAAGGCCTCCACTTCCCGTTTCGCCATCCGCTCCAAGGCGACCTGATTCATGGCGCAGCCTCCCAGGCGCCGCCGACGGCATGGAACAGCGCCGCGGCGTCGGCCTGGCGCGCGGCCTGGGCGGCGATCCGCTCGCCCGCGGCCTGTTCTTCCCGGACGCGTTCTTCCAGCGCCGCAGCCCGGCTGAGCCCGCCCGCGACGACTTGCCCGTCGGCGATCTCCCGCGCCGCGCGCGCGTGGTCCGCGGCGGCCGCGCGCGCCTGCAGCGTCCGTGCGTCGGTTTCGAGCGCCTGCAAGGCGTCGGCCACTTCCTGCAGGCCGCGCAGCACGGTTTCGCGGTAGGCGGCCGCCGCTTCGTCGTAGGCGGCCTCCGCCGCGCGCTTCCGCGCCCGCAGCGCCCCGCCCCGGAACACCGGCTGCATGAGGTCGCCGCCAACGCTCCACACGTTCGCGCGCGACAGCACGTCGCCGAGATCGGTCTCCTGCGAGCCGAGGCTCGCGACGATCGTCAGCCGCGGATACAGGTCCGCCGTCGCCGCGCCCACGTTCGCGCAGGCCCGGTGCCAGACCGCTTCGGCGGCGCGGATGTCGGGCCGGCGGCGGGCCACTTCCGACGGCACGCTCGCCGGCATCTCCGCAGGCAGTTGCAGGTCGTCCAGATCCACGATTTCCGCCGGCGCGGCGGCCGGTTCGCGGCCCAGATAGACCGCCAGTTGCCGCCGGAGGCGCGCACGCTGGTTTTCCAGCGCGGGCAACGCCGCGCGGGCCTGTTCCAGCGCCAAGCCCGCGCCTTCCAGTTCGCGCGCGGAAATCCCGCCGGCGTCCCGGCGCTGCCGCGCGATCTCGAATTGCTCGGCGCGCGCGGCAACGATGGCCTCCGCCGCTTCGATCCGCTTTTCGGTCTCCGCCAGGCGGATCGCCGCCAGCACGACGTTGGCGGCCAGCGTCCGCCGCGCGCCTTCCAGCTCGATTTCGCGCCGGTCGACCTGCGCCTTCAACGCTTCCAGCGTCCGCCGGTCCTTGCCGAACAGATCGAACGCGTACGACACGGAAAGCGTCGCCTGGTAGAGCGAGAACGGATCCGGAACCGGCACGTTTTCCATGCCCATCGCTTCCGGATTGACCTTCTGGCGCCTGGCGCCGAGGCCGGCATCCACGGCCGGCCAGCGCGCCGCGCCGGCCTGGGCGTTGTATTCTTCCTGCGCCTGCCGGAGCCGCGCCAGCGCCTGGTCCAGCGTGGGACTTTTCGCCAACGCCTCCGCCACCGCCGCGTCCAGCTCCGCGCTGCCGAAGAGAGTCCACCAGTCCGCGGGCGCATCCAGCTCCGCGTCGAACCGCTGCGCCGCGCCGCGGACCGCCTCGCCCCACGATTCGCTTTCCGGCGCCGCCGGCGCGCGGAAATCCGGTCCGGTCGCGCAGCCAGCCGCCCAGCCGGCCAGCGCGATCGCCGCGATTCCGTTTTTCAGTCGCTTGTCCATCGCGTCCTCTCAGTCCAGCGTCTTGCGGTAGAACTTCACCGCGACCGCCATGACCACCGCCGTGAAGAGCATCAGCGGCCAGACGTTCGGCCACAGATCCCACCCCGGGGTGCCTTTCAGGAAAATCGCCCGCACCAGGCGGTTGAAATAGGTCAGCGGCAGGACGTTGCCGAGGCATTGCGCCCAGCCCGGCATCCCTTGGAACGGGAACATGAAGCCCGACAGCAGCAGGTTCGGCATGAAGTAGAACACCGTCATCTGCATCGCCTGCAGCTGGTTTTTCGCGAGCGACGAGAGCGTGATGCCCACCGTCAGGTTCGCGGCCACGAACAGCAGCGCGGCCAGGTACAGCGCCGCCAGGCTGCCCAGGAACGGCACGCGGAAGACGAAGACCGCCACGCAGAGGATCAGCGTGACCTGCAGCAGCCCGATCGCGACGTAGGGCACGATCTTGCCGGCCATGACCTCCAGCGGCCGCACCGGCATCGCCAGCAGGTTTTCCATCGTGCCGCGCTCGCGCTCGCGCGTCATCGCCAGCCCCGTCATCAGCACCATCATCAGCGTCAGGATCACGCCCATCAGGCCCGGCACGATGTTGTTCCGGCTGCTGCCTTCCGGATTGTAGAGCCGGTGCACGTGCACC
>DAOTNL010000137.1:0-2298 GCA_035450765.1 Kiritimatiellia bacterium
TTCAGCGCCCAGCGCAGCACGCCCTTCGCCACCGCTTCCGCGAAGGCGTCCTTGTCCTTGGGATCCGGCGCGTTGGTCGCCACGTGCAGGCGCATCTGCCGGGCATGGTCGAAGGGCGAGCCCAGGCACAGCAGCGCGGCGTCCTCGCCCGCGCCGAGGCGGTCGCGGCCATACTCCAGCCGCCCGCCCACGGCCAGCGTCGCGCTGGTCAGCGTCACCGACGGAATCGGCTTGAACAGCACGTCGCGCAGGATGGGGGCCACCTCGATCGGCGCCGAGTGCAGGACCGGCTGCCGGCGCTTGCCCTCGCGCTCGATCCAATAGACCTGATCCGGCAGCGATTGCGCCAAAAACGACTCCAGCATCCCGCCCAGCGCGATCCCCGTGCCGCGCAGATGGCGCAGCTCCGCGCGCGAATCCTCGTCCTGGTCTTCCAGTTCCTCGATCAGCGCGCCGAGCCGGCCCGACAGCTCGCGCAACAGCTCGGGCACCGCCGATTCCACCGCCAGCGGCGCGGCCACGGCGACCAAGCCGTCGCGCGCGCCCAGCCCCGCGACCCGCGCGACGTCGTGGAACAATTCGGCGACGGCGTCCCACAGGCGCGCGACGGTCTGCGCCGCCGGACCGGCCCGCAGATAGCCCAGCAGGCCTTTGCCCGAGTCCGGCGCGAACAGCCGCCGCAACCAGTATTCGAATCCGTTGGGCGAAAGCCGAATGCCCAGATGTTCGCTGGCCGCGGCCTCGACGGTATGCGCTTCGTCCATCACGATGGCGGCCACGTCGGGCAGGAACGACGCCCCTTCGCGCCGCAGCGCCAGATCGGAAAAGAGCAGATGGTGGTTGGCGATGAGCAGGTCGGCATCCTGCATCCGGGCGCGCGCCCGGAACAAGAAACACCGCTTGCGCTCGGGGCATTTCCCGCCCATGCAATTGCCGTGCTCCGCGCAGACGGCGCTCCAGGCTTCCGGCGCGGGCGGCCGGCGCAATTCCTGCACGCTGCCGTCTTCGGTCTGGTCGGCCCAAGCCCGGATGCGCTCCAGTTCCGCCGCGACGCCGTCGGCGAACAGTTCCCGCTGGTGGCCGCGCGCGCGCGCCAGGCGCCGCAGGCACAGATAATTCGAGCGGCCCTTCACCAGCACCGCGCGGAACGCCGTCCCCAAGCGGTCCTGCAGCAGCGGCAGGTCCTTGCCGACGAGCTGCTCCTGCAGGGAAATCGTGTGGGTGGAAACCAGCGCCCGCGTACCGGTGCGCTTCGCGTGCAGGATCAGCGGCACCAGATAGGCCAGGCTCTTGCCCACCCCCGTGCCCGCCTCCACGATCAGATGCCGGTTCGCCTCCAGCGCTTCGGCGACCGCGCGGGCCATGTCCACCTGCTGCGGGCGCGCTTCGTACTCGAAATCGCCGGTCGCGGCGGCCAAGGCGCCGCCGGGCAAGAACGCCGCGGCGGCTTGTTCGCCCGGCGGACGCGGATCCGCGGGGGAACCGTTCTGGATGGGCGCAATCATCGCGCTCCCCCGGTGGACGACGCAGGAGTTTCCGGACGGCGGACGGCGGGCCCGCCGCCGACGGCTACGGTTGCGGGACCGGCGCCGTCACGGGCGCGGTTTCGAGGATGCCGGCGGACGGCTTTTCTTCCGCGGGCACGTCCTTGGAACCGGCCAAGTTCGCCAGCGGACCGTCGAGCTTGATGGTCGCGCGCTCCCGCAGGCCCTTGACGTAGTCGGCGGCCACTTTTTGCTGGGCCCGGGACTTCAAGAAGGCGACCAGGCGGTCCTTGATTTCGGCGAAGGGAATCTTCTGTTCGTCCTGTTCGCCGAGCACCTTGACGACGTGGAAGCCGACGGGCGACTCGACGACCTCGCCGATGGCGCCGATTTCCTGGCCGTAGACGGCGTCTTCGAAGGATTTGGCCTCGCGGCCGCGCGGCACCACGCCCAATTCGCCGCCGCGCGAACGGCTCAGGCATTCCGATTTCTCGGCGGCCAGCTTCGCGAAATCGGCCCCGGCCAGCAATTCCTGGCGAATGGCCTCCGCCTTGGCGCGCGCCTCCGTCTTGAGCTCTTCGGAGACGCCCGCGGGCGCGCGGACGAGGATGTGCGCGACCTTGCGGCCGGCCGGGATCGTGAATTCCTTCGGGTTCGCGTCGTAGTATTCCTGCGCCGTCGCTTCGGTCACGGCGTCGACGGCTTCCTTGAGCTGGTCTTTCGTCATCTTGTTCTTGAAGATGTCCAGCTTCAGGTTCGTTTCCAGCTCTTCCATCGGCACGTTGGCGTCGGCCAGCAGCATCGTCAGCGAACC
>DAOTNL010000137.1:2398-7162 GCA_035450765.1 Kiritimatiellia bacterium
ACTTCCGCGCCCAGCTTGCTCGGCTGCACCGTCTGGGCTTCCTTCTTGCCGCACCCGGCCACGACCACCGCCGCCGCCGCCATGACCATCCATCCAAGCATCCGCTTCATATCGGGTTCCTTTCGCGCGCTTTGACAACCAATTCCGCCGCCATTTTCGGGCAAATCCCCCAAAATGCAAGTCCCATGAAAGGCAGCGGTCCGTTTTTGCCTTGAGGTCGGCCGGCGCGACCGCCACAGTAGCCGGCATGAGTGCTTCTGTTCCGCAACGCGAGCGGCGCGGCAATCCGCCGGCGGCCGGCCCCGGCCGCAACGCGAGCCGCTGGCTGGTGCTGGCCGCGTATACAGCCTTGATCCTGTTGCGGGTGCCGGAGATCGTTTGGCCGGGGCGGTTCTGGGGAGAAGAAGGCACCATCTATTTTCGCGAAGCCTTCCTGAACTCTCCGCCCCAGGTCCTGTTCACGTCCAATCTGGGCTACTACAGCTTGTTCAACAAGCTGGCCGCCCTGACGACGGCCCATGCCGTTCCGCTGGAATTCGCGCCGGTTGTCACGATGCTGTTTGCGTTTGTCATCCAGCTCTCGCCGGCGATCCTGCTGCTGTTCTGCCGCATACCCGCGCTGCCGACCCTGGCCCATCGCGCGGTGGCGGTCGCGCTGGTCCTATTCATCCAGCCCAACCAGGAGGTCTGGCTGAACACGATCAACAGCCAGTCCTTCCTGTGTGTCGCCACCGGCATTGTGCTGATATCCTCGCCGACCGGCCGACCGGCACATATCCTGCGCCTGGGATTGCTGGCGCTAGCCGGACTGACCGGCATCGTGTCGGCCCTGCTTCTGCCCCTGTTTCTCTGGGACTGGTGGCGGGAGCGGGATCGCCATCGCGCGCAGGAAACCTCCGTCCTCTTTCTGGCCGGCATCGTCCAGGCGGCCGTTGTGATGACCGGAGATGGCCGCGATGTCCAGCCGGTGTGGAGCCTGATGCCCCTGGCCTTGGCCGGCAAGCAATGGGTCCTGCCTCTGTTCGGCTACGAGGCCTTCGATGTCTTCATTGATTTTCTGAGGCCGCGGCCTTTGTTAACTCGTTTTCCCATGATCCTCTGGATGCTGTTTCCGTATGCGCTCTGCATCGCGGTCGCAATCCGCCAACGCAACCGCACGGCCGGCATGCTGCTGGCCGCGGCCTTGGGCGTCGCGTCCATCTCGCTGATGGCCTCGCTTCCGGCGCAGGACATCAATACCTTCGGCTACAGTTGCATCACGGGATCGGCCGACGGGCGCTACTATTATGCCCCCAACGTGCTGCTGGGGCTCTCGCTGCTGTCCATGCTGGGGTCTTTCCGGTCACAATCCGGCGGGCTGGACCGCGGTTTCCGCTGGGCGGCCGCCTTGCTGATCCTGCTGCTGCTTGCCACCGGACTGGCGAATCACCGACACCCTGGCACATGGAGCCACGGCCCGTCCTGGCGGGCGGAGGTCCGGGTCTGGCGCGAAGGGAGAACCGGCACACTAGCCCTCTGGCCTCCGCCTTGGCGCCTGGATCTGCGCCCCAACCCGCCCGATCTGGAATAGAAGCAGGCATGGAAGGAACCCTCTGGTGAACACCAGCAACCCATCCTACTCCCCGTCCAAATCCGCCCCCTGGTCCACTCTGGCGGAATGGGGGTTCTATGTTCTCCTGAGCGCATGGATGCTTCTCCACACCTGGTTGACCTGGCCCGATCTGTACGTGGACTTCGGTCGCGAAATCTACAACGCCTGGCGGGTGTCGGAAGGAGAACTGCCCTTCAGGGACATCGCCCATTATTCCGGCCCGTTTTCCATGTGCTTCAACGGCGCGTTTTTCCGGTTGGCGGGCGTCTCCATGCACCGTCTGTTCGCTCTCAATTTCGCTGTCTGGCTCGGAATTCTTTGGGCCCTCTGGCGCATTCTTTCGCGCATCGCCTCCACCGGCGCGCGCATGGTCGCCCTGTCCGTCTTCATCCTGCTGATGTCGTTTTCGCGCCTGACCGGCAACGGAAACTACAACTATCTGGCCCCATATGCCCATGAGTTGACGCATGGGCTGTTGCTGGGCCTGCTGGCACTGCTGGCCTCGGACCGGGCCTGGCGCGGAAAAGATCGATCCGTCCGATGGTTGGCTGCCACCGGTGTCTTGCTCGGCCTGGTTCTGCTGACCAAGCCGGAAGTAGCCGTGTCGGCGTGGGCCGGCGTGTTCGCCGGCCTGGCGGCCCGGTGCCGGCAGGCCGGCGCATTCCGATGGAGAGAGATGGCAACCGATGCCATTCTTCTGCTCGCTGCAGCGACCGCCATCGTGGCAACGATGGTTGTCATCCTGACGCTGTACATGCCCCTGACGACCGCTCTTGCCGGCATCCTGCTCCCTTGGCAAAACCTGTTTAATCCGCAAGTCACCCACCTGCCCTATTTCAAGCTCTTCATGGGCACCGATCGTATCGGACTCAGTTTACTGCATCTGCTGCCCATGACGGCATTGTTCGGCGGGGGGGCGGCGGTTCTCGGATGGCTGGACCGCCGACCGGGGCGGGCGCGGGAACGGGCTGCCGCCGTGGTGCTCATCGCCGCGGCGGCATGGGTTGTTTGTCGGTTCGTGCATTTCAGCGAATTCGCCCGCGCTTTGCCGGTCTTCGCCGGTGCCATCGCCATCGCGTCCGGCTGGCGGCTGTGGCGCGCCGGCCGAACCGGTCCGGCTGGCGCAGAGGATTCCCATGCCGAACGCCTGCGCTGGATGTTCAGCGTGTTTTCCCTCGCGCTGCTGCTGAAGATGGTCCTGTTCGCCCGCATCTGGCACTACGGATTCGTGCTGGCCGCACCGGCCATGATGCTGGTCCTCGCCTCGGCGCTCGACGATCTCCCCCGCCGCTGGTTCGCGCACCGCCCTGTGCGCGGCCTCTGGCGATTCCTGGTCCTCGGCATCCTGCTGTTCTTCGCGGCTTCCGGATGGCGCGTCGGCAAACGCCAGCTGAATCAATTAACCTATTGGATCGGATCTGGCGAAGATCGATATCGGACCGATGGGCGGGCGGGGCTTCTCAATTACTTTTTAACCTATGCACCCGCAACCTTGCGTAACGGGACCACTCTGTCTGTATTTCCCGAAGGCGCCATGCTCAATTATCTGCTGCGGATCCCATCCTCCGTGCCCTACACCATTCTGATGCCCCCGGAAGTCATGACCTTCGGCGAAGACGCCATCCTCCATGCCTTTCAGTCCGCGCCGCCGGATTATGTCCTGCTGCTGCACAAGGACACATCCGAATTCGGCTTCCGATTTTTCGGCATTCACTACGGCGGGTCGTTGCGCCTGTGGCTGCAAAACGACTACGAGCCGGTCTGGTCCATAGGCTCCCCGCCGTTGCAAGGCGAGGCCGGCGGGCTGCTGCTGCTGCGGCGTGAAGAAGGGCGGAACCCGGCCCTGTAGCTGCGCTCGCTGAGCGCGGCTTCTTCCAGACCCGACGCGCCCAACGGGCGCATCTACAATCCGATCCTTTGTAGCTGCGCCCCCCCTGTAGCTGTGCGCGCTGAGCGCGGCAGGCTGTTCGTTTCTGCCCTCTCCGACCCGACGCGCCCAGCGGGCGCATCTACAGCATTGCCCTGTCCTTCTCGCTCTTTGTACATTCACACGATGACAACGCACGCCCATCTCCGGCGTCTGGACCGCATCTGGATTTCCCATCCTGTTTACTTCATCACCGCCTGCAGCGCGGGACGCAAACCGATCCTGGCCACCCAACAGGCGACAAACACATTGCTCCGCGAATGGCAGGCGGCGAAAGAGCGCCACGGCTGGCTCATCGGGCGCTACGTCATTTTACCCGAACACGTTCATTTCTTCTGCGCCGAACAAGCCACTGGCGCCATCCGGCCTCTCCCGCGATTTATGAACAAGTGGAAGGAATGGACGGCTAAAGGGATCTGCGCCAAACTGGCTGTTGCGCCCCCGCTCTGGCAGAGAGGATTCTTCGACCACGTGTTGAGATCGGAAGAATCCTACGCCGAAAAATGGGCCTATGTTCGGGACAATCCGGTCCGGGCGGGATTGGTGAAGTCGTGGGAAGAATGGCCTTGGCAGGGGTTCGTGGATTTTGATTCGCCGCGGTGACCTGTAGCTGCGCTCGTTGAGCGCGGCTCCTTCCCGACCCGACGCGCCCAACGGGCGCATCTACAATCCGGTCCGCCTGTAGCTGCGCTCGTCGAGCGAGGCCGATCCACGTTGTAGCTGCGCTCGCTGAGCGCGGCTTCTTCCCGATCCGACGCGCCCAGCGGGCGCATCTACAACCGAACCATTGAAACCGCATTCGCCCTGTTGAAGCCGCACTCGCTGAACGCGGGGCTGTTCCCGCCCGATCCCGACCCAACGCGCCCAACGGGCGCATCTACAATCCGGTCCGCCTGTAGCTGCGCTCGTCGAGCGAGGCCGATCCACGTTGTAGCTGCGCTCGCTGAGCGCGGCTTCTTCCCGATCCGACGCGCCCAGCGGGCGCATCTACAACCGAACCATTGAAACCGCATTCGCCCTGTTGAAGCCGCACTCGCTGAACGCGGGGCTGTTCCCGCCCGATCCCGACCCAACGCGCCCAACGGGCGCATCTACAATCCGGTCCGCCTGTAGCTGCGCTCGTTGAGCGCGGCTTCTTCCAGACCCGACGCGCCCAACGGGCGCATCTACAATCCCCCCTGTAGCTGCGCTCGCTGAGCGCGGCAGGCTGTTCGTTTCTGCCCTCTCCGACCCGACGCGCCCAGCG
>DAOTNL010000138.1:0-7140 GCA_035450765.1 Kiritimatiellia bacterium
CCGGTTTCGCCCGTGGCGAGGCCCACGAAGCTGGCGACGGCGCGCGGCGCGCGTTCGTGGTCCAGCCAAACGGTGAAATCGCCCAGGGAGGTCGTGAAGTCGGCGAAAATGCCGTTGGTCTGGGCCCCGGCGGAGCCCAGCAGTCCCGCCCAGACCGCGCAGAATCCAAGCCAACGTTTCATGCGGCCACCCTATCCGATCGCGGATGAAGGACGCATGAAGCCGGCCCCCCTCCGCTTAAAAATGCCAGGCGAGGGAAATCGCCACCACCGGGAAGATCTTCCAGTTGTCGGCGTCCTCTTGCAGCAGCGCTTCTTCTTTCTTGAGGTCTTCGCGGAAGGTGTCGAGCTTGGCGGTCATGCCCGCGCCGTCGGAATCGAGCGACACGTCGTAGGACTGGAAGATCACGCCGATGTCGAGCGTGAGGGTCAGCAACTGGTCTTCACCGACGGTGTTGCCGAAGCCGATGCCCACGTAGGGCGTCAGGACGTCGCCGACCTCGATCTTGCCGGTCAGGGTGCCGATCGTGTCGGGATTGTAGGTGTGCGAGCCGATCTGGGTCGGTTCGGTCGGCGTGGCGTCGAGATCGGCTTTCGTGCCCGGCTGGACGTAGAGCCCGCCCGTGATGCGGAACTGCCCGCCGAAGGGATGGACGTCGAGCAGCAGCGGCACGCTGGTCATGGTGACGTCGGCGTCGTAGTCCACGTTGCCGAATTCCTGGCTCCAGGTGAACGAACCGTAGTTGAAGCCGCTGCGGAGGTTCAGGTAGGGGTTGACGCCGAACGTCATTTCCAGGCCGAGGCCCGTCGTGCCGAACTTGGGGCCGAGGGCCAGTCCGGGCCATTTCTGGCCCCAAAACCAATAGTAGCCCTCTTCTTCCTCCTCTTCCTCGGCGGCGTAGGCCGGAGCCGGCTGGGGCGCATAGTAAACCGGCTGGGCAGGAGCGTAGTAGACCGGCTGGGGCGCGTAGTACGTCGGCTGGGCAGGGGCCGGAACGGATTGGTAATAGGCAGGCGACGGCTGCTGCGCGAAAACGGCGACGGTCAGGACGGCCAGCGCGATGGCCGCGGCCCAAAGGATGCGTTTCGTGGTCATGGGGGTCTTTCCTGGTGTTTGAGGTGGGAAGCGGCTATGAGTCGACGTGGCCTACGGCCAGAAGACAGACGTCGTCTTCGAAAACCGCGGTGCCGGTGAAATTCTTGACGTCGCGCACGAGCGCGTCCAGCAGGCCGGAGAGCGGCTCGGTGCGGTGGGCCCGGATGGACTCCAGCATGCCCGGGACGTCGAATTCGTCCAAACTGGCGTTGCGGGCTTCCGTCAGCCCGTCGGTGTAGAAGATCAGGCGCATGCCGGGCGCCAGCTCGATCTCGTCGTAGCCGAAGCGCGCGTCGGCGAACAGCCCGAGCGCCGGTCCCAGGCCCTTTTCCGCGATCTGCGCGATGCCGATCGTTCCGTCGGCCGCGACGACCACCGGCAACGGGTGGCCGGCGTTCGCGTGCAGGATCTTGCCCCGGTCCAGGTCGAAGCACGCGCAGCAGGCCGTCGCGAACATCAGGTCGCCGGCGGTGCTGAAAATCTTGGAATAGGCCGCGTTCAGGCGCGTCATGAAATCGCCGGGATCCTGCGTTTCCTTCGCGAGCTGCTCGATCAGGCCGCGCAACGTGGCCACCACCAGCGCCGCCCGCGCGCCGTGGCCCATCACGTCGGCCACGAACACCAGCACCTGGCTCTTGGACACCGGCAGGATGTCGAAGAAATCGCCGCCCACCAGGCCGCTCGGGTGGTAGACGTGCGCGAATTCCAGCCGCCCGGCCTTGCCGGGAACGGTCGGCGCCACGGCGGGATAGCCCGAGGGCAGGAAGGCGTACTGCAGGTCGCGGGCCAGGCGCAGGTCCGCTTCCATTTCCTGGTTCTTCTGGCGCAGCTGCGCGGCGGTCAGTTCGAGCTGCTGCTGCGCGTGCCGCTGGGGCGTCACGTCCAGCAGCGAGATCACGATGCCGGTCATCGCGCCGTCGGGGTTCAGGTTGGGCTCCAGCGAAGCCTGCGCGAAGAAGGCCTCGCCGTCCTTGCGCCGCATGTCCAGCTCGCCCGTCCAGGTGTCGCCGGCCTTGACGGCCTCGATCATGTCGCTCGCCAGCGCTTCGTCCTTGAGGAACTGCCGGAAATTGCAGGCATAGGCCTCTTCCACCGACGAAAGCCCCAGCAGCGCCAGCATGGACGGATTCACGTAGCCGGCCAGCGAGAACTCGACGTCCGCGACGGCGATGCCGCTGCCGGAGTTCTGCAGCGCGTTGTAGCCCGTCTTCAGGCGCTCTTCGGCTTCCTTGCGCAGGGTGATGTCGCGCACGAAGAAGCTCAGGTGCATCTTGCCGCCCATGGGCAGCCGGCTCACCGAGATCTCGGCCGGGAACAAGGTCTCGTCCGCGCGCCGGCACAGGGCCTGGATCAGCACGAACCGGTTGTTTTCCAGCGAGCCGAGGATCGTGTCCAACAGGCCCCGGTCGGCCCCGCAGAGCACGTCGAGCACGTTGCGCTTGCACAGTTCCGCGCGCGTGCTGGCGAAGAACTGCTCGGCGCGCACGTTCGCGGAGACGATCGTCCCCTGCGGATCGGTGATGAACACCGCGTCGTAGATGCTCTGGAACAGGGTCTGGAATTCCTCGCCGCCCTGCGGGCGGGCGGAGGGACCCGCCGGGATCCGGATGACCCCCGTGCTGCCGGAATGCGACGGGGCATGCCGCCCCGCGATCCGCACGCCGCCCGGCGCCGGCGCCTGCTGGAGCTGTTCCAGCATCGCGGGCGTGATGTCGATGCGCATCGTCGCCTGGGATTGTTCCTTGGACATGATCGTTTGAACATAGCCCAGCCCCGCCCCCCGCCGCAACCGTTTTCCGCCCGCGATTTTTTGCTGTTCATTTCCCCGGTTTCCTCCAACAATGGGGGTTTCAATCCAAGCAAAAGGCAGAACCCATGTTTCCAGGCGCATATACCGCACTCGTCACCCCCTTCGGCCGCGACGGCGCGGTCGATTACGTCCGGCTCCGCGAGCTGGTCGAATTCCAGATCGCGGGCGGCATCGACGGCCTCGTGCCCGTCGGCACCACCGGCGAATCCCCCACTCTCGACGTGGACGAACACCTCGAGGTGATCCGCGTCGTCGTGGAAACCGCCGCCCGGCGCGTCAAGATCATCGCCGGCACCGGCGCCAATTCCACCGCCGAAGCCCTCGAACTGACCGCCCAGGCCAAGGCCATGGGCGCGGACGGCACCCTGCAGGTCACCCCCTACTACAACAAGCCCACCCAGGCCGGACTCATCAAGCACTTTTCGGCCGTGGCCGACCTCGGCCTGCCGGTCGTGCTCTACAACGTCCCCGGCCGCGCCGGCTGCGAAATCGCCGTGCCCACCGTGGCCGAACTGGCCAAGCATCCGCACGTCGTCGCCGTCAAGGAAGCCGCCGGCAGCGTCGACCGCGTCAGCCGCCTCAAGGCCGCCTGCGACATCGAGGTGCTGTCGGGCGACGACGGCCTCACGCTGCCGATGATGTCCGTCGGCGCCTGCGGCGTCATTTCCGTCGCCTCCAACGTCGCGCCGAAGGCCGTCGCCGACCTCGTCCATGCCGCCGCCGCCGGCCGCTGGGACGAAGCCCGCGCGCTGCACTACAAGTACTACGCGCTGTTCAACGACGTCTTCATCGAGACCAATCCCATTCCGATCAAGGCCGCCCTGGAAATGGCCGGCATGGGCCCCGCCGTCTACCGCCTGCCCCTGTGCGAAATGGCCCCCGCCAACCGCGAGAAGCTGCGCGCCACCCTCCAGGCGTGCGGCGTGGTGAAGTAGCCATGGCGGCTCCCCGGAAAGTCCTCATCGTGGGCGCGGGCGGGCGCATGGGCCTGGCCATGGCGCGTTTGATCGCCCAGCGCGCCGTGCCCGGCCTCGAACTCGTCGCCGCCGTCGATCGCGCCGGCGCGCCGCTCCTGGGCCAGGACGCGGGCGTGGCCGCCGGCGTGCCCGCGCTCGGCGTGGTCCTCGGCGCCGACCTCGCCGCCGGGCTGGCCGCGCGGCCGGACGTCGCCGTCGATTTCAGCTCGCCGTCCGCCGTCGCCGCCACCGCGGCGCAGGTGGTTGCCGCCGGCGTGCCGTGGGTCGTCGGCACCACCGGCCTCGGCGCGGCCGAGCAGGCCGCCGTCGCCCAGGCCGCGCATCAAATCCCCGTCGTGCTCTCCGCCAACATGAGCCTCGGCGTCAACCTGCTCTACGCCCTCGTCGCGCAGGCCGCCCGCACGCTCGCCGGGCTGCGCTACGATTGCGAAATCATCGAGCGCCACCACCGCCGCAAGAAGGATTCCCCCTCCGGCACCGCCCTCTATCTCGGCGAGGCCGCCGCGCAGGGCTTCGGCTGGAACCTTCAGGACGTCGCCGTCGACGGCCGCACGGGCATCCCCGGCGAACGCCCCGAAAAGGAAATCGGCTTCCACGCCGTCCGCGGCGGCGACATCGTCGGCGACCATACCGTGCTGTTCGCCGCCGACGGCGAATGCATCGAGCTTTCCCACCGCGCCACGTCGCGCGACACGCTGGCGCTCGGCGCGCTGCGCGCCGCCGCCTGGCTCCCCGGCCGCGCGCCCGCGCTCTACGGCATGCGCGACGTCCTCGGCCTGACCGCCCCCGCCCCATGAACGGCATCGAAGCAGGACTCAGCCTCGGCTCCAATCTCGACGACCGGCTCGCCAGCCTCCAGGCCGCCCGCGCCGCCATCGCCGCGATTCCCGAAGTTTCCCTGCTCGCCTCCGCCCCCGTCTACGAGACCGAACCCGTCGGCGTGCCCGACGAATACGCCGACCTGCCGTTCTACAACACCGTGCTGATCATCGGGACGTCGCTGGACGCCCACAAGCTCTTCGCCCAGCTCCAGAAGGTCGAACTGGCCCTCGGGCGCAAGCGCAGCATCCGGCCCAACGTCCCGCGCACGATCGACGTCGATCTGATCTACTACGACGGCCAGACCATCCGCAGCGGCGGCCTCGTCGTCCCCCACCCGCGCTGGACCAAGCGCCGGTTCGTCCTCCAGCCCCTCGCCGACGTGCGCGGCTATCTCGTCCTGCCCGGCCACGACCGCCGCGTCCGCGACATCCTCGCCGCCCTCCCGCCCGGGCAGGAGATCCGCCCGGTCCTGGCGGAGTGGTAACGGAGACCGCCATGAACGCCCCCAAACGCCTGACCCCGCGCGCCATTACGGCGATGAAGGGCGTCGAGAAAATCGCCGCCCTCACCGCCTACGATTTCCAGACCGCGCGGCTCCTCGACGCCGCCGGCATTCCGCTGATCCTCGTCGGCGATTCGCTCGGCACCACCCTGCTGGGCTATGAAAACACCCTGCCCGTCAGCCTCGTGGACATGATCCGCCACTCCGCCGCCGTCGTGCGCGGCGCGGCCCGCGCGCTGGTCGTGGTGGACATGCCCTTCATGACCTACCAGGCGTCCATCG
The DNA here is from genome assembly GCA_035450765.1 of Kiritimatiellia bacterium. GTDB lineage: Bacteria > Verrucomicrobiota > Kiritimatiellia > CAIQIC01 > Lenti-01 > Lenti-01. The sequence goes on from DAOTNL010000138.1 coordinate 5,489, forward strand.
ATCAGGCCCTGCGCAACTGCGGCCGCGTCGTCCAGCGCACCGGCTGCCAGGCCGTCAAGATCGAGGGCGGCGAATTCCGCGCCCCGACTGTCGCCGCCTTGGTCCAAAACGGCATTCCCGTCCTCGGCCATATCGGCCTCACCCCCCAGAGCGTCAAGGTCCTCGGCAACCGCGTCCAGGGCCGCGGCGACGAAGCCGCGCGGCAATTGATCGCCGACGCCCGGGCCATCGAAGCCGCCGGCGCTTTCGCCATCGTCCTCGAAGCCGTGCCCGCCGATCTCGGCGCGCAGGTCTCCGCCGCCGTCGCCGTTCCCGTCATCGGCATCGGCGCCGGCCCCGGCTGCGACGGCCAGATCCTCGTCATCAACGACGTCCTCGGCCTCTCCGGCGACTTCAAGCCCAAGTTCGTCAAGGTCTACGCCGACCTCGGGAAACAGATTTCCGCCGCGGCCGCCGCCTACAAGGCCGACGTCGCCGGCGGCGCCTTCCCCGGCCCCGAGCACTGCTACGAGCGATGAGGATCGTCGAGTCCGCCCAGGAGATGCAACAAGCCGCGCTCGCGCTGCGGGCCGCCGGCAAGCGCATCGGCTTCGTGCCCACCATGGGCAACCTGCACGACGGGCATCTGTCCCTCGTCCGGATCGCGAAGCGGCACAGCGACGTCGTGGTCGTTTCCATTTTCGTCAACCCCACCCAGTTCGGGCCCAACGAAGATTTCGCCGCCTATCCGCGCACCTTCGAAGCCGACTGCGCCTTGTGCGCCGCCGAAGGCGTCGATCTCGTCTTCTACCCCTCCGTCCCGGAAATGTACCCCGAAGGCGCCAGCGTGGCCGTGACGGAAAACGCCCTCTCGCGCACGCTTTGCGGCGCGGCGCGCCCCGGCCATTTCAACGGCGTCTGCACCGTCGTCGCCAAGCTCTTCAACCTCGTCCTGCCCCACGTTGCCGTCTTCGGCGAAAAGGACGCCCAGCAGCTGCGCGTCATCCGCCGGATGGTCCGCGACCTGCGCTTCCCCGTCGAGATCGTGTCGGGTCCCACCGCGCGCGAAGCCGACGGCCTTGCCCGCTCCTCGCGCAACCAATACCTCACCGCCGAGCAGCGCCCGCAGGCCGTCTGCCTGCGCCGCGCCCTCGACGAAGCCGAGCGCCTTTTCGCCGCCGGCGAGCGCGATCCCCGAAAACTCGTCGCCGCCATGCGCGCCGTCGTCGCCCAGGCCCCCGCCGCCAAGATCGATTATATCGAGATCGTGGACGACGAAACCCTCCAGCCTCTCGCCGGCCCCATCGCGCGCCCCGCCCTCGCCGCCCTCGCCGTCTGGGTCGGCACGCCCCGCCTCATCGACAACGCCGTCCTGCGGCCCTGATTTCAGATCTCAAATTTGAGATTTGAGATTCCCGGCGCACCCCGGGAATTGCGCCGGCGCCGCGCCCGGTGTAGGGTTCGCCCCATGACCATGTCCCTCAACTTCGGCGGGCCCTCGGACGACCTGCTGTTCTTTTTCGCCACCGAAACCACGGGCCTGCCGCGCGACTGGAGCGCACCGCTGCGCCAGCTCGACAACTGGCCGCGCATGGTCCAGCTCGCGTGGCTGCTGTGCGACGCCGCCGGCAACGAAATCGCCTCCGCCTCCCGCATCGTCCTGCCCCAGGGCT
>DAOTNL010000139.1:0-7083 GCA_035450765.1 Kiritimatiellia bacterium
AGCAGGGCCGCGACCGCAAGTTCCAGGCCATCCTGCCGCTGCGCGGCAAGATCCTCAACGTCGAGAAGGCGCGGCTCGACAAGATGCTCAGCAACCAGGAAATCCGCACGATGATCACCGCCATCGGCGCGGGCATCGGCCGCGACGAGTTCGACGTCGAGAAGGCGCGCTACCACAAGATCATCATCATGACCGACGCGGACGTGGACGGCTCGCACATCCGCACGCTGCTGCTGACGTTCTTCTACCGGCAGATGCCGCAGCTGATCGAGCGCGGCTTCGTCTACATCGCGCAGCCGCCGCTCTACAAGATCAAGCGCAAGAAGCAGGAGCGCTACATCGACAACGACCGCCACCTTTCGCGGGTGCTGATCGAACTGGGCATCGAGGACGTGCGCATGCTCAACCTCGACGGCACGCCCGCGCTGGAAGACGGCAAGATGGCCGAAGTGCTCAGGATCCTCGAGGAAATCGAGCACGTCGCCGAAGCCATGGCCCGCAAAAGCGTCGATTTCGGCGAATACGTGAAGCGCTACGACGCGGCGAACAACCGCCTGCCGCTCTACCGCGTGCGGGTGATCCCGCCCGGCGGCGACGTCGAGAACCAGGAAATCCACCTCGCCTTCACGGACGAGGAGATGCGCCGGATCCGCGAGGACGCGGAAGCGCGCATGGGTCCGCTGGATCCGGCCCAGTTCAAGTGGGATGAGCTGCACCAGGCCCCCGGCCTGGTCAAGCAGTTCGCGCAGCTCCAGGCGCTGGGCTTCGGCATTCCGGACCTGCTGCGCAGCGGCGCGCCCATCTACGAGGCGGAAGTGGACGGCAAGAAGGTTCCCATCTGCGCCTTGGGCGACCTGCTGGATCTCGTGCGCGAGGTCGGCCGCCGCGGCCTGAGCATCCAGCGCTACAAGGGCTTGGGCGAAATGAACCCCGAGCAGCTCTGGGAAACCACGCTCGAACCCACCAGGCGCAAGCTCCTGCAGGTGCAGCTCGACGACGCCGTGCGCGCCGACCAGACCTTCACCGTCCTGATGGGCGACGAGGTCGAACCCCGCCGCGCCTTCATCGAGGAAAACGCCCTCAACGTGCGCAACCTGGACGTCTGACGCCCCCCGAAACCGGAAACCGGAACCATGAGCGACGAACTGAATCCCAATGCCGGCGGCGAGGCCGCGGGCGACATCCTGCCGGCGGCGGCCGCGCCCCAGAACGCGCCGGACCGCATCGAGCGCATCAACATCGAAGAGGAGATGCAGAAGGCCTACATCGACTACTCGATGTCGGTCATCGTCGGCCGCGCCCTGCCGGACGCGCGCGACGGCCTCAAGCCGGGCAACCGGCGCATCCTCTTCGCCATGCGCGAGCGCGGCTGGACCCACGCCAAGCCGTTCGTGAAGTGCGCGAAGGTCGTCGGCGAGGTCATCGGCAACTACCATCCCCACGGCGACGCCGCGGTCTACGACACGCTGGTGCGCATGGCGCAGGACTTCTCCATGCGCTACATGCTGGTCAAGGGGCAGGGCAACTTCGGCAGCATCGACGGCGATCCCGCGGCGGCCTACCGCTACACCGAGTGCAAGCTGGACAAGCTGGCCGAGGATCTGCTGGCGGACATCGACAAGGACACCGTCGAGATGCAGCCGAACTTCGACGAGTCGCTGCGGGAACCGACGGTGCTGCCCGCGCGCATTCCCAACCTGCTCGTCAACGGCTCGACCGGCATCGCCGTCGGCATGGCCACGAACATCCCGCCGCACAACCTCGGCGAGGTCGTCGACGGCGCGATCCACCTGATCGACCATCCCGACGCGACCGTGGCCGACCTGATGCAGTTCGTGAAGGGGCCGGATTTCCCGACCGGCGGCACGCTGTGCGGCCTCGGTCCCATCCGGGAGATGTACGAAACGGGCCGCGGGCACCTGCGGTTGCGCGGCAAGGCCGCCGTGGAGCCGTGGAAGGCCGACCGCGAGCGGATCGTCATTTCCGAAATTCCCTATGCCGTGAACAAGGCGGCGCTCATCGAGAAGATCGCCGAACTGGTCCACGAAAAGAAGATCGAGGACATCAGCGACCTGCGCGACGAGTCCGACAAGGACGGCATCCGCGTGGTGGTCGAGCTCAAGCGCGGCGCGATCGGCCAGGTGGTGCTCAACAACCTGTTCAAGCAGACCCAGCTGGGAGGCACGTTCGGGGCGATCCTGCTGGCGATCGACCGCGGCCGGCCGCGGGTGATGAACCTCAAGGACCTGCTGCGGTGCTTCATCGACCACCGCTTCGAGGTGCTGACCCGGCGGACGAAGTTCGAACTGCGCGAGGCGGAGGCCCGCGCCCATATCCTCGAAGGCCTGCTGAAGGCGCTGGACCACCTCGACGAGGTGGTGCGGATCATCCGTGCCGCCCGCAACCGCGACGAAGCCAAGATCCAGCTGATGGGCCGGTTCGGCTTCTCCGAAATCCAGGCCAACGCCATCCTCGACATGCGCCTCTACCAGCTGACCGGGCTGGAACGCGACAAGATCGAGGCGGAATACCGGGCCGTCCAGGACCGCATCGCCTACCTGAAGGAACTGCTGGCGGACGACGCCAAGCTCTTCGGCGTGATGAAGGACGACCTGCTGGCCGTCCGCAAGGAATACGCCGACGAGCGCCGCACGGAAATCGTCGCCGACGAAGGCGACATCGACATTCAGGACCTGGTCGCGGACGAGGACTGCGTGATCTCGCTGTCCCACGCGGGCTACGTCAAGCGCACGCCGACGAGCGTCTACCGCGAGCAGAAGCGCGGCGGCAAGGGCGTCGTGGGCATGGACACGAAGGACGAGGACTACGTCGAGCACGTGTTCAACTGCTCCGCGCACGACTGGATGCTGTTCTTCACCGAACGAGGCCGCATGTACTTCAAGAAGGCCTACGAAATTCCCGAGGGCGCCCGCGATTCGCGCGGCAAGGCGCTCGTCAACCTGCTGGACATGCAGGGCGGCGAGAAGATCGCCGCCATCATCCCCATCCGCGGATTCGATCCGGACAAGTACCTGTTCTTCGCCACGGAAAAGGGCACGGTCAAGAAAACGGCGCTGGACGCCTACCAGAACGTGCGCGCGGCGGGCATCATCGCCATCAACGTCGAGGAGGGCGATCGGCTCATCGGCGTCGAATTGACCGGCGGCCAGGACGATCTCGTGCTGGTGACGCGCAAGGGCATGGGCATCCGCTTCCACGAGGCGGACGCCCGCCCCATGGGCCGCGCCACCGGCGGCGTCCGCGGCATTACGCTCGAGGACGGCGACGCCGTCGAAGGCGTGGAAGTGGTCCACGAAGACGCCATGCTGCTGACCGTCACCGAAAACGGCTACGGCAAGCGGACCGCGTTCGCGGACTACCGCGTGCAGAAACGCGGCGGCAAGGGGCTCATCGCCAACGACCTGACCCCCAAGACCGGCGACCTGGTCACGGCTTTGAGCGTGCACGCCGCCGACGCCATCATGATCGTGACCCGGCAGGGCACGATGATCCGCATGCCGGTCGACGGCGTGCGCGTCACGGGCCGCTCGGCGCAAGGCGTGAAACTGATCGATCTGGCCGAAGGCGACGTGGTGATGAGCGCGACGCCCGTGGAGCCCGAAGACGAAACCCCGGCGGCCGCGCCCGCCGAACCCGCCGGAGAGGAGACCCCATGAACCGCCTTGTCTTGTGGACCTGTTCGCTGCTGCTGGCCGTGCCGGCGGCCCGGGCCTCGCTGCACGTGGAAGAGGACGCCAGCGGGGAAACCGCCTTGCTGACCTGGAAGGATCCCGTGCCGTGGCAGGCCGGGTTGATCTACCAGCGCCTTTCCCGGCCCGTGGAACTCGATGGAACCGAACGGGATTTCAAGGCGCACGTCGCCGAGGCGATGGTGGGCGTTTCTCCGTGGCCATGGCTGCTCCTCTTCGGCCAGGCCGGCGCCTCCGAAGCGCGGCTGGAAGGGTCCATGTCGGCTTCGGCCGACGCCGGCGCGGGCGGCCTGCTGGGCGCCCGCCTGAATGCGTGGCAAATCCACCAGGGCGCGCACCGGACCGCCTGGCGCCTCACGCTGCAGGTGGCGGGCCAGTACGCCTACCGCACCAGCGCGGACGACGGCGAAGGCGAATTGCGCTGGCAGGAAACGCTCCTGATGCTGCCGCTGGACTACCACCTTTCGTTCGCCCGCACGTTCCGCAACACCTATGCCGGCGAATTCCAGAGCCTCCACGTCTACGTCGGGCCGGCCTATTCGAAACTGGACGGAACCTGGTCGCGCGACGGGCTGGATCGGGATTTCGAGGAGGCCGAGGCGTTCGGCGCGGTGGGGGGCGGGGAGCTGTGGCTCCTCGAAAATCTGGCGTTCGGCGCGCGCTTCGACTGGTTCGAGGGCACATCGGGCCAAATCACCGTCCGCTATCGCTTCTAAGGAGAGACCATGGCCGCCCGCATCCTGGACGGAAAGAGCCTCGCCGCCGATCTGCGCGCGGAAATCGCCGCCGGCGTGGCGGACCTGCAGGCCGCGACCGGGCGCGTTCCGGGGTTGGCCGTGGTGCTCGTGGGCGACGATCCCGCGTCGCGGTCGTACGTGGCCGGCAAGGGCAAGGCCTGCGCCGCGGCGGGCATCTACTCGCGCCAGCTCGATTTGCCGGCGACCGCGACCCGCGCGGAAATCCTGGCGACGGTCCGCGCGCTGAACGCGGACGACGCCATCGACGGCATCCTCGTGCAGTTGCCGCTGCCGGATTCCTCCATCGAGCGGGAAATCATCGAGGCCATCGATCCGGCCAAGGACGTGGACGGATTCCATCCGACGAACGTCGGGCGCATGGTGCTCGGCTTGCCGGCGTTCGTGCCGTGCACGCCGAACGGCGTGCTGGAAATCCTGCGCCGCGCGGGCGTGCCGCTGGCGGGCGCGTCCGTCGTCGTGGTCGGCCGCAGCCAGATCGTGGGCCGGCCGCTGTCGATCTTGCTTTCCCAGAAGGGCGTGGACGCCACGGTGACGCTGTGCCACACGCGGACGAAGGACGTCGCGCGCTTCACGCGCGAAGCGGACGTCGTGGTCGTGGCCGCGGGCCGGCCGCGGACGCTGACGGCCGACATGGTCAAGCCCGGCGCGGTCGTGATCGACGTCGGCGTGAACCGCGTGCCGGACGCGTCCAAGGCGGCGGGCTACCGCTTGGCGGGCGACGTGGATTTCGCGGAAGTGGCCGAAAAGGCCGCCGCGATCACCCCGGTGCCGGGCGGCGTCGGGCCGCTGACGATCGCCATGCTCCTGAAGAACACGCTGGAAGCCGCGCGCCGCCGGAGGGCCGCCGGCGCATGACCCGGGTGTTCAACCGCTACCTGCTGGGGGATTTCATCAAGAATTTCCTGCTCACCCTCGGCGTGTTGACGTTCGTGATGTACGTCGGCGCGGTGGTGCAGGCCATCGACTACATGTCGCGCGGCATCTCGGGGTGGCTGATCCTGAAGATCTTCGCCCTGAACATCCCCTTCACGCTGTCGTTCGTGATCCCGATGAGCGTGCTGACCACCGTTTTGCTGCATTTCGGGCGGCTGTCGGCCGACGGCGAAATCACGGCCATGAAAGCCTGCGGCATCAGCCTCTGGCAGACCGCCGCGCCGATCGTTTTCTGTTCCGCGCTGCTGTCGGCCGTCTGCCTCTACATCAACGCCGAACTGGCGCCCCGCAGCCATTTCGCCCGGCGCGCGATGCTCCGCGACCTCGGCGAGGAAGATCCCCTGGCCCTGCTGGACGAAGGCCGCTTCGTGAACGATTTTCCCGGCGTGAAGGTCTACGTCGGCAAGAAGGCGGACCGGCAGCTCGAGGACATCATCCTCTACCAGTTCGACGACCGGGGCGCCCGGGCCGAAGTCCGCGCAAAGTCCGGCACCGTGGATTTCAACGCCGAAACCCGGGTGATGGAAATCGATTTGCGCCAAGTGCGCTTGACGGAATACGACAAGGACCATCCCGACGACCAAACCAAGGCCCGCACGCTCAGCGCCGAGAGCTATCCGGTCACCCTCGATCTGCGCCAAATGCTGCGCAAAGGCCGGATCAACAAAAAGCCTTCCGACATGACCTTCGCGGAACTCGTGCGTTCCATCCAGAACGTGCGCCAGACCTTCCCGGACATCCAGGAAGCGAACGTGCCGCGCCTGCGGACCAAGATGGCCGTGGACGCCAACAAGCGCCTGGCCTTGGCGATGTCGTGTTTTTCGTTCACGCTGCTGGCGATTCCGCTGGGCATCCGGTCCCACCGCAAGGAATCCTCGATCGGCATTGCCCTGGCGCTGGTGCTGATGTTCGCCTTCTACCTGTTCATCATCATTGCCGACGCCTTGGTGGAACGTCCCGAGTGGCGGCCGGACATGATTCCGTGGATCCCGGTGCTGGGCAGCCAATTGCTCGGCTGCCTGCTGCTCTTCCGGCACCGCTGAGCCGCCTTTTTTCGCTTGCCGGACCGGGCCGCGCCCCGTAGTGTCCGCAACAGTCGATTTCCGGCGTGCCTGTAGCTCAATTGGACAGAGCGTTAGCCTCCGGAGCTAAAGGTTGTGGGTTCGACCCCCGCCAGGCACACCATGTTCCGGCTTCCGCCAACGGGCGGGAGCCGGTTTCGTTTTGCGGGGCCTCAGTAGTGGGCCTTGCCGGGGATGACGCCGCGGATGCCGCCCTTGGGGGCGGGATGGTCGCCGGCGCGGCGGGGGATCAGGTGCAGGTGGCAGTGGAACACCGATTGGCCGGCCGTTTCGCCGTCGTTGGCGCCGAAATTGAAGCCGGCGATGGCCGGATCGGCGGCCTGGAGTTCGGCGGCGAGCCGTTGCGCCAGGCGGTGGGCGGCGGTCCACTCGTCCGCAGTCAGGTCGCGGAACGAGGCGACGTGGCGCCGGGGAATGATCAGCGTGTGGCCGGCGCTGACGGGGAAACCGTCGCGGAAAGCGAGGCAAGGGCCGTCGGCGGCGATCACGCGCTCGGCCGGCAGATCGCAGAAGGGACAGGACGGGTTCATGGCGGCAGGATAAAACGGTCAATGGACAAAGTAAATGCGCCTTTGGCGGAGTAAATGCGCCGGGGGCGCA
>DAOTNL010000140.1:0-7058 GCA_035450765.1 Kiritimatiellia bacterium
AGGTAGTTGAGCGCGGCGGTGGAGGCGGTGACGAACATGACGGCCACGCCGAGGCCGAGGCTGGTGTCCACTTTCTTCGACACGCCCAGGCAGGAGCACATGCCGAGAAAGCGCGCCATCAGGATGTTGTCCGTGAACGCCGCCGAAACGAAGATCAGCAGGAAGGACGAGAAAAAACCCATGTCGGCGAGCGGGGTCATTTCGTCTCCTCCTGGACCAGCTTGGCGCGGGCGATCCAGGTCAGGATGGCCAGCATGAAGAACGCGCCGGGGGGCATCACCATGATCGTCCACTGGTGCCACCAGAGGTCGCGCGCCGGCAGGACGTAGCCCAGCACGGTGCCGAATCCCATGATTTCGCGGACGATCGCGATGGCGACGAGCACGGAAGTGTAGCCCAGGCCGTTGGCGAAACCGTCGACGAGCGCCGGCAGGGGTTTGTTCTGGCTGGCGAAGGCTTCGGCGCGGCCCATGATGATGCAGTTGGTGATGATCAGGCCGACGTAGGGGCCGATGAACCGGTGGATGTCGGGCGCGACGGCCTTGATGAGGATGTCGATCATCATGACGTAGCAGGCGATGATGACGACCTGCACGATCATGCGGATGCGCACGGGGATGTAGTTGCGCAGCAGGGACACGGTGAACGCGGTGAGCGCGGTGGCGAAGGTGACGCCGAAACCCATGAAGAGCGTGTTGACCACGAGATTGGTCACGGCCAGCGCGGAGCAGATGCCGAGCACCTGGCGGAAGATCGGATTCTCGACCAGGAGGCCGTCTTTCAGGATTTTGCCGTAGGTGGAAGCCATGGGAAGGGGTCAGGGTTCAGGGTTCAGGGGTTGGGGAGAAAGAGAGTAGGCGGCGCGGAAGGCGGCGAGTTCGTCGTTGAGGAAGCGCATGAGGGCCATGGAGGTCTGGGTGGCGCCGGTGATGGCGTCCACTTCGTTGGCCGCGTTGGGCGCGGGATTGGCGCCGACGAGGACGCGCCGCTCGGGCGGGGCCTCCCAGGCCACGGATAAGCCCTTGAACTGGTCCGTGAACCACGGCTCCTCGATGCGGGCGCCGAGGCCGGGAGTTTCCTTCTGCTCGAGCACTTGGACGTTCAAGACGTTTTGCAGGTCGGGCGACAGCACGACGACGACATCGATGCGATCCCAGAAACCCATGCCGCCGGCGACGAAACCGACGCCTTCCTTGCCGGGGGCGACGCATTCGTAGACGGCACGGCCGCCGGCGGTGGTTGCCCGGAGCGCGGCATCGACGGCCTGCTGGTACGCCTCGGCCGAGGCGCCGGCGACGTCGAGCTGGAACGCGCGGCACAGGACGCGGTTGCGGTGCATGGCCGCGTTCTTGGCGAGCAGTCCCTGCGTGGCGTAGTTGACGACGGAAATGCCCGTGCCGAACACCAGGCAGATGGCCGCCATGAACGCAAGGACGTAGGCCGGGGATTTCTTGTTCACGCCTTGGCCTCCGGCTTTCTGGGCGCCTGGAAGCGCTTGATCCAGAGGTCGAGGGAGGGCGCGAGCACGTTGCCGAGCAAAATGGCGAAAGCCACGCCGCCGGCGAACACGGCCTTGTAGCGCAAGAAGACGATCATGGCGCCGATGAAGACCGAATAGACCCAGATGGATTCCTTCAGGCGCGGGGCGGATATGGGATCGGTGACCATGAAGACGGCGGCGTAGAGGAACGCGCCGGAGAAGAGCGTGAACGGCAGCGGCGGGACGGCGGCGATGCCCAGCGCGTTGCGCAGCAGGAGATTCATGCCGACCGCGCCCAGCAGCGTGCCCAGCATGAGGCGCCAGTTGGCGGTCTTGGTCCAGAGGAGATAGGCGGCGCCAAGGAGGATGGCGAGCGCGCAGACTTCGCCCGCGGAGCCGGCGGCGAGCACGCGGGCCTGGCCGGCGTGGTCGAACAACCCGCCGATCTGGCCCGTGACGAGGTCCCAGAGGCGGACTTCGAAGCCGTAGTCGCGCCGGGTCCACATGGGCGTGGCGGCGGTAATCGCATCGACGACTTTCAGGCCCGGCGCAGCGAGGTCGGCAGGCAGTTCCTTGAGCGCGTCGAAACTCCAGCGGGCGAATCCGCCGGGAAAACCGCGGAAGGCGGGCACGAAGCGCGACGTCATTTCCACGGGGAAGCAGACGTAGACGAACGCGCGGCCGACGACGGCGGGATTGAAGACGTTCTTGCCGAAGCCGCCGAAGACCATCTTGCCGAAAACGATGCCGAAGACGACGCCGACCGCGGCGATCCAGAACGGCGTCGTGGGCGGCAGCGAGAGGCCGAAGAGCGCGGCGGTGACCCAGACCGCCTGGGAAATCTTGCCGTTCTTGGCGGGAATCATGGCCCATTCGGCCAGGAAGGCGAAGACGCAGGATACGGCCACCAGCGCGAGCACGCGCCAGCCGAATAAATAGACCGCCGCAACCGCGACCGGAATCAGCGCGTAGATCACGCGCAGCATCATGGGTTGTTTCAGGAACGCGGGCTTGTTCATGGAATCGGGGCGAAGGTATCCGAGGAAACCCCGCGTTTCAAGCCGGATTCGGAAAAGACGTTCCGCCGCAACGGTCTTGCTCGGAAAAGCGGCGCGCCGCCCGGTCTACAGGTGGTAATCCCCGGCGGCTTCGGGCTGGTAGGGGACGTCCACGATCTGGATTTGCCGGGGACCGCCGGGCGTCTGCCAAGTGATCGTGTCGCCCGTGGAATAGCCGAGGATGGCCGTGCCGATGGGGGAAACGACCGAAAGGCGGCCATGGGCGACGTCGGCCTGTTCGGGGAAAACGAGGGTATATTCCGAGTTTTCGCCGCTTTCGACGTCCTTGACGACCACGCGGGAGTTCATGGTGACGACGTCCGCGGGCACGGCTTTGGAATCGACGGTTTCGGCGATCGCCAGTTCGCGGGCGAGTTCCTTGAGGAAAGCGGCGTCGCGGTGTTTGCCGGCGAGGGCTTCGTCCAGCATGAAAGTCAGGCGTTCGCGGTCGTGCTGCGTGATGAAAATGCGGCGGTCGTTCATGGGGGACCTCCTTTCAGGCGGGGGCGGGGCTTACAGGATCTTGAACTTGGGCAGATCCTGGATGTCGATCATGCCGGCGAGGGTGCCGTCGGCGTTGAGGACGACGAGGTCGTCGAAGCGGTGTTTCTGGAAAATGGCGAGGGCGTCGGCGGCGAGGCGGCCGGAGAGGACGGAGGAGGGATTCTTCGTCATGAGATCGGCGACGGGCCGGGTCTGGACGTCGGTGGCGCCCCCGGCGAGGTAGCGGCGCAGGTCGCCGTCGGTGAAAAGGCCGACGACCCGGCGGGCGTCGTCCACGACGGCGACGGCGCCGGCCTGGACCTTGGTCATGGCGATGACGGCGGCGCCGACGGTGGCGGACACGGGCACGGACGCGAGCCGGTCGCCGGTGCGCATGATGTCGTCCACCTTCAGCAGGAGCGCGCGGCCGATGGCGCCGCCGGGATGGAAGGCGGCGTATTCCTCGCGGGTGAGGCCGCGGGCGTCGAGGAGCGCGATGGCGAGGGCGTCGCCGATGGCCAGCGCGACCGTGGTGGAAGCGGTGGGGACGAGGTTGAACGGACAGGCTTCGCGCTCGACGGAGGCGTCGAGAACGACGTCCGAATGCTTGGCGAGGGTGGAAGTCCGGTCGCCGGTGAGCGCGACGATGCGCACGCCGGTGCGCTTGAGGATGGGCAGGAGATTGACGAGTTCGTCCGATTCCCCGGAATAGGACAGCGCGAGGACGGCGTCATCGGCCTGCAGCAGGCCGAGATCGCCGTGCATGGCCTCGGAGGGGTGCAGGACGTTGGCGGGGGCGCCGGTGCTGGTGAGGGTGGCGGCGATCTTCTGGCCGATGTGGAAGGACTTGCCGACGCCGGTGACGATGATCTTGCCGCCGGCGGCGAGGGTGGTTTTGAGCGTTTCGACCGCGGCGTCGAACGCGCCGTCGAGCCGCGCGCGGGTTCGCCGCAACGCGGCGATCTCGACGTCGAAAACGGCCCGGGCCTTTTCCAGATGGGAAGTCGCGCTCATGGAGGAAATCTAGCGGAAACAACCGGCCAGAGCAAGTTTTCCGGGTACGGAACACACTCGGTCTTTTTACGTAGAACGTAAAAACTTTGCGGGGTAATTACGTAGAACGTAAAAACTTTCAGGGCGGGGCTACTTCGCCTTGAGGAGGAGGGTCGGGGGGCGGAATCGTTCGGCGTCTTCGGTGGCGGTGAACTTCCAGCCGGTCTTGTGGTCGGTGTCGCCATCGCCGGTGAGGACGAGGGTGAGTTCGTCGGGCGCGTAGGTGCGCAGGAACGCGACCAGTCCGGGCAGTTCGAACGTGAGCGGATCGCCGGTGTCGGGATTGGCGGCCAGGGCCGCGCTCGCGATCAGGACGGCCTGGGCGGATTTCATGCCGCCGGGGCTGGCGGGATCGTTGCCGGGCGCGGTGCTCCAGGAGGAATGGATGTCCCACGGCAACGGGGTCTTGAGCGCCCAGATCTGGAGCTGGTAGGCCGGGGTCTTGGGCTTGGCGCCGGTCTTGCGGGCCGTCAGGCGCAGGGTGGCCTGGTCGAGGCGCGCGCGGTCGACGCCGGCGAGGGGGAAGCGCAGGTAGATCTTGCTGGCGTCGGCCAGCTCGCCGGCGTTGCCGGCGCGCAGCGCGAGGGAGGTCTGGTCCTTGTATTCCGCGGCGGCGTCGTTGCCGGCGACGGCGACGTCCTGGTCGGCGGCCAAGGCCCATTCGTTGACGGGCGTGGCGGCCGCCGCGGCGTCTTCGGCGGGCTTGTCGGCGTCCACGCGGACCCAGACGAGCTGGCCGCCGCGCATGACCTGCTTGAGGCGGCCGGCGGCGATGTCCGCGGCGCGCTGGGCCTGCTCGCGCTTTTCGGCCTGCTTGGCCTTGAAAATCTGGAATCCGAGGAACGAAAGGCCCGCGATGAGCGCGAGGGCGACGAGGCCGAGCACGAGGGGGACGACGACGCTTTTCTTCTCGGGCTGTTTTTTCTTGCCCGAGCGGGCTTCGAGCAGGGGCTCGATGGCGACGGTGACGTCTTTCAGCAGCGATTCGTAGGTGGGGTAGCGGGCGAAGGGATCCATCTCGAGCATGCGCAGGAGGATGGCCGCGGTCTTGGGGGTGACGGAGTTCTTGAAGACGCGCGGATCGGGGGCGGGTTCCTTGAAGCGCAGCAGGACGGTGTCGGTGACGGTCTCGCAGTTGAACGGGGGCTCGCCGGTGAGGACGTGGTAGAGGGTGCCGCCGAGGGAGTAGATGTCGGACCCGGCGTTGGGGGCCTGGCCTTTGACGACTTCGGGGGCGACGTAGTAGGGGGTGCCCCAGACTTCGCCGGGCTTGGGCTTTTCGCCTTTGAAGCGGGCGAGGCCGAAATCGGCGACCTTGGCGCTGCCGGCCTTGTCGTAGAGGATGTTGGCGGGCTTGATGTCGCCGTGGGTCATGCCGGCGGCGTTGGCGGCCTGCAGGCCTTGGATGACCTGGATGGCGGTCTGCAAAACGAAGGCTTCGTCGAGGGCCTTGTGCTTTTCCTGGAGGTGGTCGAGGCGGTTGCCGTCGACGAGTTCCATGACGATGTAGGGCTGGCCGTTTTCTTCGCCGTAGCTGTAGATCTGGACGATGTGGGGATGGTTGATGGCGGCGAGGGCGCGGGCTTCCTGCAGGAACTGCTCGACGAACGCGCGGTCCTGGCCGATGGACTGCTGCATGACCTTCAGCGCGACGGTGCGGCCGAGGGTTTCGTCGTAGGCCTTGTAGACGGCGCCCATGCCGCCCTTGCCGAGCTGGGAGAGCAGGATGAAGTTGGCGAAGCGCGCCGGCACGCGCATTTCGGCGCCGCAGACGGGGCAGTGGATGGCGACGAAAGGATCGGAGGCGGCGACGTCGATCGGCTGCGAGCACTTGGAGCAGGCGATGACCTCGAACCGCTCGATGAGGATGTCGCCTGCCTGCTCGCTGCCCATGGGGTGCCTCAGCCTTGGATCGTGCCCGCTTCCCGCAGCAGAAGCAACATCAAAGCCTTGTGCATGTGCATGCGGTTTTCGGCTTCGTCGAAGACGACGGACTGCGGCCCGTCGATGACCTCGGCGGTCTGTTCCATGCCGCGCATGGCGGGCAGGCAGTTGAGGAAGATGGCGTCGGGCTTGGCCCGCTTCATCAGTTCGCCGGTGACTTGGTAGGGGCCGAAGATCTTCTTGCGCTCGCCGGCCTTCTCCTTGGGCACGTGGTAGCTCATCCAGGAATCGGTGTAGACGACATCGGCGTCGCGGACGGCGGTCGCGGCGTCGTGGGTCACCTCGAACGTCGTCCCGGTCCGGGCGGCGTCGGCCCGCGCGGCGGCGAGGGCCTTGGGATCGGGCTCGTAGTCGGCGCCCGGAGGGCAGGCGACCGAGAGGTGCATGCCCATCTTGGGGCAGGCGAACAGCAGGGAGTGGGTGACGTTGTTGAAGCTGTCGCCGAAGTAGGCCAGCTTCAGGCCGGCGAGGCGGCCTTTGTGCTCCTCGATGGTCTGGAGATCGGCCAGGATCTGGCCGGGATGGGAGAAGTTCGTCAGGGCGTTGATGATGGGCACGGTGGAGTGCCGGGCCATTTCCAGGATGTCCTCGTGCTTGAAGAGCCGGGCCATGATGATGTCGACGTAGCGGCACATCGTGCGGACGGTGTCGGCAATGGATTCCTTGCCGGCGCCGATGGGGGACGTGGAGGTGTCGTAGTAGATGGCGTGGCCGCCCATCTGGTTCATGCCGGCCTCGAAGGACAGGCGGGTGCGCAGGGAGGGCTTCTCGAAGATCATGCACAGGGTCTTGCGGCGCAGAACGTCCGCGTATTTCGCCGGATTCGCCTTGATGGTGCGCGCCGTCGCGATGGCCTCGGCGATTTGCGCCGGGCTCCAGTCTTCCAGGGTCAACAGATGTCTCATGGGATTCCTCGTCTACAAAACGGAAACCGCATCCTACCCGAAGCGGCGGGAGAGGTAAAACATTTTCGGACCGCGCGCCGGGTTTGCGCGGCGCGGGGCAATCCGCTAGAGTGACAAAAATGAAAGTCGCTTTTC
>DAOTNL010000141.1:0-7036 GCA_035450765.1 Kiritimatiellia bacterium
CTCCGCTGGCTGCAGGCCGTCGCCTACGTCGTCGGCCCGTTCTTCGCGGAAATGGCCAAGGCCAACCTCGACGTCGCCTACCGCGTGATCACCGGCCGCATCCGCCCCGGCATCGTCCGCGTCAAGACCGGCATGCAAACCGACATGGGCACGCTGCTGATGGCCAATTCCATCACCCTCACCCCCGGCACCTTGACGGTGAACGTCGATGAGGCGTCCAACGATCTGTTCATCCACATGATCAACGTCCCCGCCGGTCTGGAGAACCGCGAGACCGTCGAGGTCCGCGAACTCTTCGCGCTGTTCGATTGCCCGCGCTGGGTCAGGAGGATCGCCGAATGACACGCTGGATCTTCACCGCCCTGGTCCTGGTCGCCCTGATGCTGCTGGCCATGGTCCGGCTCTTCAAGGGCCCGACCGCCGCCGACCGCGTCGTGGCGCTGGACGCCATCAACACCCTCGTCGTCGCCGCGATGATCGTGTTGGCCGTCGTCTTCCGCCAGTTCATCTTCGTGGACGTGGCCATCATCTATGCCCTGCTGGCGTTCGTCGGCACGCTCTACATCGCCAAATACCTCGGAGGCGAACTGTGATCCTCGACATCCTCATCTGGGCCGCGCTCGCCGTCGGCCTCGCGTTCAACGCCTTGGGCGTCGCCGGCATCCTGCGCTTTCCCGACGTCTACACCCGCCTGCACGCCGACACCAAATGCACCACCTTCGGGTCCATCTTCACCTCGGCGGCCATCGTGCTCTACGCCGCCGGCGAATATCTGAAGGCGCCCGAGGGCCAGTACCTGACCTTGGCGCTGCACACCGTACTGGCCGTGGTCGTGCTGGCCTTCACCAACGCGACCAGCGCCCACGCCATCGCCCGCGCCGCCCACAAGCGCGGCCACAAGCCCGCGCAGGCCGTCTGCGACCGACTGGAGGAATCCGCCCCATGACGCCCTTCCTGCTCCTGCAAGCGCTGGTCCTGCTCGGCCTGATCGTCACGGCCGTGCTGATCATCTCCTTCAAGGACCTGCTCGCCGCGGCCCTCGCGTTCGCGGCCTTCAGCCTCCTGCTTTCCCTCGAGTTCTACCTGCTCCAGGCCCCCGACGTCGCCATCGCGGAAGCCGGCATCGGCGCGGGCCTGACCACCGCCATCTTCATCATCGCCATCCGCGGCACCCAGCGCCACGAGGAGAAGAACTGATGCGCCACGTCCTGTTCAGCGCCATTTTGCTGCTGTTTTTCGGCGGGCTGATGTACCTCGCCGCCGACCTGCCCTTCGGGGATCCGCCCCGGACGGACATGGACGACTATTTCCTCCGCACCGCCCAGGAACAGACCGGGGCCAACAACGTCGTCACGTCCATCGTCTTCGATTTCCGCGGGTTCGACACCCTCGGCGAGGCCACCGTCCTGTTCACCGCCGTCCTCGGCGTGGGCATGATGTTCCGCAAGCTGAAGGAGGGGGAAGAATATGAAAATGACTAAGATCGTGCGGACCACCGCCGACTTGTTCTTCCCGTTCTGTCTCGTGTTCGGGCTCTACGTCGTCGTCCACGGCCACCTGACCCCCGGCGGCGGCTTCCAGGGCGGCGCCGTCATGGCCACCGGCACGGCGCTGCTGCTCGTCGCCCGCGCCTACGACGACGTCACCGGCCGCATCCGCAAGGGCGCCATGAAGGTCTGCGAAGCCGCCGGCTTGTTGATCTTCCTCTGCGCCGGCTTCAGCGGCCTGTTCGCCGGCCGGCCGTTCATGGCCAACTGGATTGCGCGCGACGGCGCGCTTTTCCGGACCGCCATCGCCCACGGTCCCAACGCCGGGGACCTCAACACCGCCGGCCTGCTGCCCCTGCTGAACTTCGGCGTCGGCATCGAGGTGCTCGGCGGCCTGACCGTCATCCTGCTGTACATGCTCTCCGGCATCAAGGAGGAGAAGAAGAAATGACCTCGCGCCTCCTGCTCGCGCTGCCCTTCTTCACCGTGGTCGTCCTGATCGTCCTCGGTCTGGCCGTCATGCTTTCCAAGCGCAACGTCGTGAAAATCCTGATGGGCCTGTCCCTGATGGAATCGGCGGTGAACCTCTTCCTCGTCGCCACCGGCTACCGCCACGACAGCGTCGCGCCGATCTACACCAACGTGCCCGCCGGCCCGATGGCCCTGCCCACCGTGCAGGCCCTCACGCTCACCTCGATCGTCATCGGCGTGGCCACCTCGGCCATGCTGCTGTCGTTCGCGATGGTGATCTACAGGAAGTACGGCACCACCGACATCCAGAAAATCAAGAAGCTCAAAGGTTGATGATGGACACCTTCGTCATGCGGCATTTGCCGGCGCTGTTGATCGCCGTTCCCCTCCTCGCGGCCTTCCTGATGCCGATCGTCGGCGGCGCGGGCCGCGTGGTCCGCAACGCCTGGGTCGTGCTGGGCGCCTTGGCCACCTCCGCCGTCGGCCTCGCGCTGGCCTGGAAGGTGCTGGCCGCCGGCACCGTCCTCTACGTCTTCGGCGCCGCGGCGCCCCACGTGCCCCTCCCCATGGATTCCGGCGGCATTCCCATCCGCATCATCTTCCAGGTGGATGCCCTGAGCGCGCTCATGGTCGTCATCGCTTCGCTCTCCTCCCTCGGCATCACGATCTATTCGCTCGCCGCCGAGTCGCGCCAATCCGGCCTCGAGACCTTCTACGCCATGCTCTTCCTGCTGGTCGCCGGCGTCCTCGGCATGGTCTCCACGGGCGATTTGTTCAACTTCTTCGTGTTCCTCGAAATCAGCTCGCTCGCGGGCGCGGCCCTCGTGGCCTACCGGGTGGACAACGGTGTCGCCGTCGAAGCGGGCCTCAAGTACGCGCTGCTCAGCACGCTGGGCGCGCTGGCCGTCCTGACCGCCATCGGCATCCTCATCGGCCAATACAACGCCTTGAACCTCGCCACGCTGGCCTCCCGGATGCAGTTCACGACGCTCGACAAGATCGCGCTCGTCCTGCTGGCCGTGCCGCTGGCGATGAAGTGCGGCGCCGTCCCCATGCACTTCTGGACGCCGGATGCCTACGCCACCGCTCCTTCCTCCGTCACCGCCTTCCTCGTGGTTTCCAGCCAGGCCAGTCTCTACGGGCTCTTCCGGATCCTGTTCTCCCTCTACGGCGACCTCGTCCACTTCAGCTGGGCCACCTTCGGCTGGTTCCTGATCGTCCTCGGCGTGCTGTCGATGTTCGTCGGCGTCACCATGGCCATCCCCCAGAAGGACGTGAAGCGCCTGATGGCCTACCACGCCGTCTCGCAGACCGGCTACATGCTCCTCGGCGTCGGCGTCGGCCTCGCCGTCCTCGGCAACGCCGACGCGCTCGCGCAATACGGCAAAACCGCGATGGCCGGCGGCCTGTTCCACATCATCAACCACGCGATGTACAAGGGCCTGCTGTTCCTCACCGCCGGCGCCGTCTTCTACCGCACCGGCACCCGCAATCTCAACAAGCTCGGCGGCCTCGGCCACGACATGCCCTGGACGATGGTCTTTTTCATGATCGGCGCGCTCGCCATCGCCGGCGTCCCGCCCTTCAACGGCTTCGCCTCGAAGCTGCTCATCTACGAGTCCGTCTTCCGCTTCTCGCCCTTCCTCTCCATCGTCGCCATGATCGTCAGCATCCTGACCCTGGCCTCGTTCGTGAAAGTCTTCCACTCCATGTTCCTCGGCCCGCGCCGCGCGGAATTCGCCGCCGTCCGCGAAGTGCCCGTCCCCATGCTCGCCGGCATGGCGCTCCTGGCCGTTTTCGTCGTCGCCGCGGGCCTCGCGCCCCAGCCGTTCGTCGACCGCCTGATCCAGCCCGCCGTCGAAGCCCTCGTCGACCGCGCCGGCTATATCGCCGCCATCCTGGGAGGAAACTGACATGGACCTCTTCCAAACCCTGCAAACCGGCGCGGGCGCCTGGAACCCGCTGCTCTGGCTGGTGGCGCTGGCCGTCGGCCTCGGCGTCGCGCTCGCCATCCGCTCCCGCGGCCGCAAGGATTTCCGCGAAGGCGCCGGCCGCAAGCCGTTCATCTCCGGCAACGAGGAACCCGAAAACGCCGGCGGCCACGTGCCCGCCTCCAACCTCTACTGGGGCTTCCTCGAATCCCTCAAGAGCTACTACGCCCGCGTCGTGCCGCTCCACACCGGCATCCCCACCGACTACGTCGCCTGGCTCCTCGGCGTCATGGCCCTCATGCTCGTCGTCGTCCTGGTCGTTTAATGGAATCTTATCCGCTACTTGGACATTGATGATTGGACATTGGATATTGAGATTTGAATAAAATGAAGCTCTCCCAAACCCTCGGTAAGTCCCTCTGGGCCTTCCTGTTCAATTCCGGCTCCTGCAACGGGTGCGAAATCGAAACCGTCGCCTGCGTCACGCCCCGCTACGACCTCGAGCGCTTCGGCATCAAGGTCGTCGGCTCCCCCCGGCACGCCGACGTCCTGCTGATCAGCGGCCCCGTCACCCGCAAGATGGCCCCGCGCCTGCGCCGCGTCTACGAACAGATGCCCGAGCCCCGGATCGTCGTCTGCATCGGCACCTGCGGCAGCACCGGCGGCGCGTTCTACGATTCCTACACCCTCGTCGGCCCCGTCGACCAGGTCGTCCCGGTGGACATGTACGTCCCCGGCTGCCCCCCCCGCCCCGAAGCCATCATCGACGGCGTCGTCAAGGTCCTCGCCCGCCTCGAAGCCAAGGAGAACGCCGCGTCATGAACCTCCTCGCCCCCCAGGAAATCGCCGATGCCCTCCAGGCCGCCGCCGGCGCCGGTTTCGTCTCCGCCCGCTGCACCGAATGGGCCGAAGGCGTCAAAGGCCGCAAAAGCAAGCAGGTCTGGCTCAAGATCGCCCGGGAATCCCTGATCCCCGCCCTCCAGCGCCTCGTGGAAATCCACTATCCCCACGTATCCGTCATCGCCTTCTGCGATACCGGCGCGCAGGTCGAGCTGATGTACCACTTCTACGTCTACTGGGGCATTCCCCACGAGGAAATCCTCGTCACCCTCGCCGTCGCCCTCGACAAGACCGACCTCAAGGTCCCCACCATCACCGGCATCATCCCCGGCGCCCTCACCAGCGAGCGCGAAAAACAGGAAATGCTCGGCATCGAAGTCGTGGACATCCCCGACGGCCGCCGCCTCTTCCTGCCCGAGGACTTCCCCGCGGGCGTCTACCCCTGGCGCAAGGACGAAACCGGCATCCCGCCCGACATGGTCAAGGACCTGTGGGCCACCGGCCGCGACGCCTGCCAGTTCAACGACAATCCCCCGCCCGCAGAACCCAAAGCAGAATAACCAATATCCAAAACCCAATTTCCAATGACCAAGGAAAGCCATTTGATCGCGGACCGTCCTCACTTGGACATTGGATATTGAATATTGGATATTGGACATTGAAAATTTATGAAGACAATTGAAGTCAAAAAGCCCTCCGGCTACGCCACCCAGATCGGCCCCGCGCATCCCGCGCTGAAGGAACCGGTCATGTTCACCCTCGACATCGAGGGCGAACGCATCCGGAAAGCCGATTTCGCTCCCGGCATGGCCCACCGCGGCGTCGAATGGATGGGCATGCGCCGGAACTGCATCCAGGTCATGTACCTCGCCGAGCGCATCTGCGGCATCTGCGGCATCACCCACTCCATTTCCTTCGTCCGCGCCGTCGAGCAGATCGCGCAGATCCAGGTTCCCAACCGCGCCCACTACGTCCGCTCCATCGTCGGCGAACTCGAACGCATCCACTCCCATCTCCTCTGGGCCGGCGTGGCCGCCCACGAACTCGGCTTCGATTCCGCCTTCTACCTCGCCTGGCGCGTCCGCGAGAACGTCATGGACCTGCTGGAATACCTCACCGGCAACCGCGTCCACTACGCCATCATCCAGATCGGCGGCGTCCGCCGCGACATCGTCCCCGACCAGTTCCCCCGCATCGAGGAATCGATGAAGTTCTTCGAGGACGCCTACGCCAAGCTGGCCGCCGTCTTCCTCGACGACACCACCGTCCGGATGCGCTGCCGCGACTGCGGCGTGCTCACCTACGACGAAGCCCGCCTGCTCTGCCCCGTGGGCCCCACCGCCCGCGCCTCCGGCATCAAGAAGGACGTCCGCATCGACCACGCCTACGCCGCCTACGGCGATCTCGATCTGGAATACCAGACCCCGGATCTCCTGACCGGCGAAGTCCGCGGCGACGTCTACGATCGCATCATCACCCGCCTCCTCGAAGTCAAGCAGTCCATCGGCATCGTCCGCCAGCTCCTGGCGCAGATGCCCGACGGCCCCTTGCTCGCCATCCCCAAGCCCGCCGTCCTGCTCGCCAAGCTCAAGGGCGCCGCCGGCGAGGCCGTCGGCCGCCACGAAGCCCCCCGCGGCGAAGTCATGCACTACGTCCGCCTGGAAGCCGGCAAGGACGAACCCGCCGCCTGGAAGGTCAAGGCCTCCTCCTACTCCAACTACCTGTCCTGGATTCCGATGATGGAAGGCGAGCAGATCGCCGACATCCCCATCATCGCCGCCTCCATCGACCCTTGTATTTCCTGCACCGACCGCGTCGCCCTCGTCCGGCCGGACTCGCGCCAGATCGTGACCAAGGAAGAACTGCACCGCCTGTCGGTCGAAAAGACCCGCCGCATCCAGGCCGGCCTCGCGAAATAGGTAAGCCATGAACGCCACCCTTCTGCTCCAAACGCTCGTCGGCACCCTCGGCATGGCCGCCTTCGGCCTGTTCGCCGGATTGTGGTTCATGGGCCTCGACCGCGTCCTGGCCGCCCGCATGCAGGCGCGCATCGGCCCGCCCGTCCGCCAGCCGTTCATCGACCTGGCCAAGCTGCTGGTCAAGCAGAACGTCGTGCCCGCCAACGCCATCCCCTGGCTTTTCAACGGCGCGCCGCTCCTTGCCTTGGCCTCCGCCATCACCATCCTGCTCTACGTCCCCATGGCGGCCCTGCCCGGCCTGCCCGTGTTGGGTCTCCACGGCGATCTCGTCCTGATCATGTACCTCCTGCTCATCCCCGGCCTCGCCATGGTCGCCGGCGGCCTCGCT